>NZ_QSPK01000075.1 GCF_003436425.1 Eubacterium sp. TM05-53 | reverse complement strand
TTATATTTTCAAACTTTTTCATAAATAATACTTGAATTTTATATAGTTAGCTCTCAATTATCTTAATTTTGTATTCAATATTATATCATGAAAAAAAAGAAGATTCATTATCGAATCTTCTTACTTAACAGCGTCTTTCAAAGCTTTGCTAGCTTTAAATTTAACTGACTTGCTTGCAGCAATTTCAATTTTTTCTTTAGTAGCTGGATTGATACCTGTACGAGCTGCTCTTTCGCTAATTGAGAATTTACCAAATCCGAATACATCTACAGTACCATTATCTTTTAAAGTATCCGCTACTGTATCGAATACGAATTGAACATAAGCTGTTGCGTCTTTTTTTGAACAACCAAATTCTTCAGCCAACTTTTCAGCTAAATCTTTTTTATTAATAACATTAGACATTTATATGTTCCTCCTCTAATAATTACCACGATATTTTATCATTTCTCTAACTAGAGTGCAACGTCTTTCATCATCGATTCCACCACATATTTTGGTAAACCAACCACATTGGTATAATCACCTTCAATATGGTCTACAAAATCACATTCCTGTATACCGTAAGAACCTGCTTTATCCATACATTTCCCACTATTTACATACGAAATAATATCTTGTTCTGTAAGTTTCTTAAAATACACATCCGTCGTTTCCACATGTAAAATCGTTTGATTTTTATAAAGAATACAAACACCCGTTTTTACTTGATGCCTACGATTCGATAAAGATTTCAACGTTTCAATAGCTTCATTTTTTGATTTAGGTTTTCCTAATATTTTATCATCCAAACATACAATCGTATCTGCCGACAAAATAATCGAGTCCAAATAGGATTCTCTTACTTCTTTCGCCTTGGATTCAGCCACCTTTTTTAATGCCTCATCCAGATCTAAATTCAAATCAAACACTTCATCTTTTTTGGCCGGGCAAGCAATAAAATCGTAGCCCAAATCTTTTAATATCTCTTTTCTTCGCGGAGACTTTGATGCCAATACAATCATCTTTCAAAACCTATTGGTGCCTTTTTCACCATATAATAAATAGCCAAAACACTTGTTGGAACCATGAAACAAACCACTTTGATTACACAAGCAAGTACTAGCTTATAAAAAATCGTTTCTGGAAGCATACAAATCATAAAATCCGTATTTGGATCTAACAGCCACAATTGATTTGTAAAGAAAATCGTGTGAAACCATGTCCAGAAACTCGTAAAATCTGTAAAGATCCAGAATCCAAAGAATACAAGCATTATTATGAAAGTAAACATAGCTGTTAAAAAACCTTTACTTAAATACGCAAACATCAATTCTTTTTCATTCCAGTAAAAATATAAAACGATCAACACAAGAACTACAAATGAGGTTTTTGCGACCCTTAAAGCATTCTGATACAACACCTTTACATCCACCATATGACTCGTTTCTTTTTCATTAAAAGTTTTTTGCGATACACCATACCACGTGATATGTCCCTTGATATCATCACGCTTGTCATCTAAATAATTCAATAATAAGCGAATACTTTGATTCAAATCTTTCTTAGATACACCAATATCATTAGCCAAATCCATCTCTTCATATTTAGGAATATAAAAATCTGGATTTAATGCTGTACTCTTGATACTAAACACAACACAAACAATGATAAAGCACCAGCCAAATATAAAACTTAAAACACGTTTCATTATTCTACAGCTACCAAATCAGCCTTTTCTACCATTGGCATAGCCTCAATCAAACTGACTAAAGACTGGATACTGATTTCTAAATCACTAATATCTAAAGTAAGTGCTACGTTGGCAACTCCATTAATAGGAATCGTTTGGTTAATAGCTAAAACGTTAACCTGTTTTACAGAAACTAAAGATAAAACTTTAGAAAGTGTTCCCTTTTCATTTCTTAAAATCATCGAAATAATTGCCTTACGATTCGATTGTTCTGCATTAAATGAAAAAACAGCATCCTTATATTTATAATATGTGCCACGCGAAATACCAACCATTTTAACAGCTTCACTAATTCTTTTTGCCTTGCCCGACTGTAATAAAATACGCGCCTGCATAACTTGTTCTAAAACATCTGGTAAAATATCGCCACTTACAACATAATATTTACTCATATTTTATAAACGCCCCCTCTTTGGCTATAGTTAAAAATCTATAATCCAATTCACTAAAACTATCTTCTAAAAACTTGGATAAATCAACCAAATAAGATTGTTCTAACGAAACAACCATCATAGTTGATCCACTTCCTGAAATCCACATTGGAAGTTGTTTTGAATCACAATACTTCTTTATCCTATCATATTCCTTAATAAATTGCCTACGATATGGTTCATGCAACAAATCCCTGCACGAACTTGCCAAAAGTTCTTCATTCCCCTGTTGTAAAGCCTGGATAAAGACTAATGCATGTGATACTTGTGAAACACAATCTTTAAATGCCATTCCTTGTGGCAAGACCTTTCTTGCCTGCGAAGTTTTAACTTCATAACGAGGTACAATGGCCAAACAATGATAGTTTGCACATGGAACAAGACTCATTTTCACGTCTTCTCTTTCCATAAAACAAGCTGTAGCTTGACCAAAAATAGCGGGTGCTACATTATCTGGATGTCCCTCAATGCTTGTGGCAATCTTTAAGATTTCCATCTTATCCATATTTTTTTTAAACCATGCATCACAAGCTAAGATTCCTGCAACAACACACGTTGAACTTGAACCCAAGCCACGGGCAAAAGGCACATCTGTATCTATCGTTAGTTTAAAAGTCGGATACTCCAAATGTAAATAGTCACAAGTTGTATAAAAGGCTTGCACGACTAAATTGTTTTTTCCTTTAAATTCATCCGGACACCCTTCTACAATCAATGTATCACTTTCTTCAAAAGTAAAGTGAGCCCACCAGTCTACAGCCATACCAAGACAATCAAATCCCACACAACAATTTGCGCTTGTTGCTGGGACATACACACTAATCATGGAATACCTCTTTTGTACTTTCACATACCACATCTTTCATTGAAGCTACATCAATGACTTTATTGTGTAAAATTTCAAGATCTTGAAGTTCCTTTAATTGTGTAGGAATGACATCCTGACAATATGTTGACAAATCTTGCATAGCCTTCCATTCATTATCTTCTGTATATCCTAATGCTTTTAAAACATCCTGACTGAATTTATAAGGTGAAGCTGTAGCCAAAGAAATAATAGGACGATTTTTACATTCTTTTGCGACTTTGTACGCAATAGCCGAATGTGGATCCAAAACATAGTTTGCCTTATCATAAACCAATTTGATTTCTTCACTTGTTTCTTTGTCATCCACACTGCCACACGCAAATAGGTTTTGAATGGTTTTAAATGTCTCATCATCAATCTGATAACGACCCTTTTCATTTAATTCCTGCATCCATTTCGATACTTTTTGCGTATCCTTATTTGATGCATAATACAATAATCTTTCTAAGTTTGAACTAATCAAAATATCCATACTTGGCGAAATAGTTTGGATAAAATCACGATTTCGATCATAGATACCTGTAGTTAAAAAATCTGTTAATACACGATTCGCGTTGCTGGCAACATAGAATTTTTCTACTGGCAACCCCATTAAATACGCATAATATCCAGCTAAAACATCTCCAAAGTTTCCAGTTGGGACACTAAATGAAACTTTATCCCCTAATTTGATAGCACCTTGATGAACTAATTGTTTGTAGCTATCAAAATAGTAGACGATTTGAGGAACCAGACGACCCACGTTTATGGAATTGGCACTTGTCAAAAGAATATTTTGTTTCGCACAATACGCATTCAACTCTGAATCCAAGAACAAGTGTTTTACTTGGCTTTGTGCATCATCAAAATTACCTTGAATTCCAAATACATTCACATTATTTCCTTTTTGCGTAACCATCTGACGGTATTGAATGGCACTAACCTTTTGATCTGGATAGAAAACATTAATACCAATATTTTCTACATCACAAAACCCAGATAAAGCGGCTTTACCTGTATCTCCACTTGTGGCAGTTAAAATCAATGCTTTTTGGTTCGTAGTTTTTAAAGCACAGGACATTAATTGTGGTAAAAGAGTTAACGCAACATCTTTAAAGGCACATGTAGGACCGTGGAAAAGTTCTAAGACATAAACATCATCTACTTTTTTTACAGGTGTAATCTCTTTTTTAGAGAAAGAATTTGCATATGCATTTTCAACACATGCCTCTAATTCTTCCTTAGTATAATCTGTTAGAAGATGTGAAAGAATATAAACGGCATTTTCTTTATAAGACTTTGAACATATTAAAGATAGATCTAAATGAATCTGATCCAAAGTTGGAAGTACGTATAAACCTCCATCTGGGCTCATTCCATTTAGTATGGCTTGCTTGCTGGAAACGCTTTGGTGTACGCCTCTTGTAGAAATATAATCGTTCATGAGAATCCTCCTTGAAAATCTATATTCCATATGATACAATGTTCACACTTTAAAAACAAGTGTTTTCTAAAAAGATACAGGAGGAACGATATGAACGCAGTTATCTTAGGTTATGGAGTTGTCGGAAAAGGGATTGAAATCCTGGCAAAGTCATTGGATGATATCAATATAAAATACGTTTATGTACGTAAAGAAAAAGAAAACTTACCTTATTTTTCTAACAATGAAGATATGGTAGTTCAAGATGATATTGATATCGTTTTTGAATGCTTAAACGGATTAGAACCCGCCAACACATTGATTCAAAAAGCTTTGAAAAAAGGAAAACATGTCATCAGTTCAAATAAAGCTGTTGTCGCAACCTATCTCGATACCTATTTAGAACTTGAAAAAGAGTATGGAGGAAGCATTCAGGTAGAAGCTTGTGTTGCAGGTGGTATACCATTTATTGATGCCCTATTAAAGCTAAAAAGACTTGAACCACTACAAGGCTATGAAGGTATTTTTAATGGTACAAGCAACTACATTTTAGATTCTATGCAAAAAAACAACTTAGATTTTGAGGACGTTTTAAAACAAGCTCAAGATAAAGGATATGCTGAAAAAGATCCATCTAACGATATTGATGGTGTTGACGTATATTATAAGACAAAGATTTCTAACAGCTTGGCCTTCAATACACCAATTGTTGACATTCCATATTATGCTGGTATTCGTACAATCAAAATGTTGGACATTAAATTCATCAAAATGAACAACAAAGTGTTGCGTCATTTATCCATTTCAAGGCAAATTGGCGATAAGATTATTTCCATTATTGCGCCTTGCTGCATGGATGAAAGTGATTTTTTAGCCAATGTCCCAAACAACTACAACGCCCAAAAAATACTATCTCACAGCTTTGATACACTAGGCTATTATGGTCAGGGTGCTGGCCAATTACCTACAGCACAGGCCATGGTACAGAATGCTTTAGATACACTTGAAAATAAAGAAAGAAAAATTGTTTATTCGACACCAAAAGAATTTGATACGTCTCTATTAAAAGAAACGTGGCTAATTCGTAGTGATGTTGCCCTAGAGAATTACTATCCTATTCAAAAGAAAGAAGCAAACTATTACTGGATTGAAAACCAGGATATGTCAATCATTAAGAAAGTTAAGGAATTAGATAAAAATAGTTTTATCGCATTATGGAGGTAGTCATATGTTAAAAATCACAAAATTTGGTGGTTCTAGTGTCGCAAATGCAGAACAATTCAAAAAAATCAAAAACATTATTCAACAAGATCCAACACGCCGATACATCGTTGTATCGGCTCCTGGAAAACGTTTTGCGGCCGACAACAAAATCACAGATCTGCTTTACTTATTAGATGCCCACAGAAAATACCATGTGGATGCATCGAGTGTCTTTAAACTCATCAAAAACCGTTTCATCGAAATCAAAAATGAATTAGGCTTAAAACAACCTATTGAAAAAGAGTTGGATGCCTTTTACACCAATCTTAACCAAATGTCCCAAGCTGTTATCGTCAGTCGTGGTGAATACTTCTGTGCTAAATTAATGGCTGAATACCTAGGTTATGCCTTTGTGGATGCCAAAGATATTATTCGTTTTAAATTAGATAAATCCATCGACTGGGATGCGACCAGCGCAAAACTACAAGCCAAATATGCCCAATATGACCACTTTGTTTTCCCAGGCTTCTATGGTACAAGTGCGAATGGACATATTCAAGTCTTCCCACGTGGTGGAGGCGATATTACGGGTGCTATTTTGGCAAAATGTCTACATGCCGACGTATATGAAAACTGGACTGATGTATCTGGATTTCTAATGGCGGATCCTACAATTGTTCAAAACCCAAAAGGAATTACTCATATCACATATTCAGAATTAAGAGAACTTTCATATATGGGAGCCAGTGTTCTTCATGAAGAAGCTATTTTCCCAGTTAAAGAAGCCAATATTCCAATCCACATTTTAAATACCAATCGTCCTCAAGATGCAGGAACCATCATCCAAGAACATTCAAAAGTAAAAAGCGGATACCCAATTACAGGTATTGCGGGTAAAAAAGATTTTATGTCTATCTATGTTTACAAAAAGCATATGTCAAATGAAGTTGGTTTCATTCGTAAAGCTCTATCTATTCTAGAAAAATACCACATCAGTATTGAACACATTCCTAGTGGAATTGACTCATTTAATATTGTTGTAGAGAAAAAAGAAATTGAAGAAAGTCTTTATGAAATCTTGGCGCACTTCAAAGATGAACTAAAGCCAGATAAATTAACTGTCCAAGATGATTTAGCTTTAATTTCTACAGTTGGTAAAAACATGTCAGATAAGCCAGGTACAAGTGGTAAATTGTTTGGTGCTTTAGGTAAAAACAACATCAACATTGTTATGATTGCCCAAGGCAGTGATGAAATCAATATTACAGTGGGAGTTAAGAAAAAAGACTTCACAAAAACAGTCCAAGTTATATATGATACTTTCGTAGGAGGAAATGAAGAATGACAACAATCGCAATTGCCGGTGCTACAGGTGCTGTAGGACAACAAATGTTAGAATGCTTAAAAGAAAGAAACATTCAGGCTAACCTTAAATTATTAGCTAGCGCCAGATCAAAAGGAAAAGAAATCGATGGACACATTGTTGAAGAATTGACAAAAGAAAGCTTTCAAGGTGTTGACTATGTATTAGGTGCAACAGGAAATGACGTCACAAAAATGTGGATGCCATGGGCCAAAGAAGCAGGATGTATCGTTGTTGATAATTCAAGTGCATTTCGTTTAGACAAAGACATTCCTTTAGTCATTCCTGAAGTGAATAAAGAAGACATTAAAAATCATCATGGCTTGATTGCCAATCCAAACTGTGCAACAATTATTGCCCTTGTAGCCTTACAAGCTTTACATAAAAAATATCACATTAAACGCATGATTGTAACAACATTCCAAGCTGTATCAGGTGCTGGTGTTCAAGGAATTGAAGATTTAAAAAATCAAATTGAAGATGAAAGCATCCCATCAAAAGCTTTCCCTTATCAAATCGCATTTAACTTAATTCCTCAAATTGGAGATTTTGATGATTTAGGTATCTCAAAAGAAGAATGGAAGATGCAAAACGAGGCAAGAAAAATGTGGCACGATGATGCTTTAAAAGTAAACTGTACTTGTGTGCGTGTACCGATTTGGCGTTCTCACTCTGAAAGTATCACTATCGAATGTGAAAAAGAAGTGGATGTCAATGAGGCTAGAGAATTATTAGCTCATGCTGATGGCGTAGTGTTAAAGGATGATCCAAAAAATCACATCTATCCAATGCCAAAGGATACGACAAACCAAGACTTAGTCTATGTTGGAAGAATTCGTAAAGACATCACGGATGAAACAAATCATACATTATCTTTATTCTGTTGTGGAGACCAGATTCGTAAAGGTGCTGCTACAAATGCAGTCCAAATTCTAGAAGAATTATTAAAGGCAAACGATTAATTTCGCTTGCCTATTTTTTAGTTAATTTCAATATCTCCACTTGTTGTATTTAAAGTTAGAGTTGCATTGTTTGTTCCTAACAATCGAGTTACAGAACCCGTTAATTCTTCTTCTCCAATTTCAATATCCCCACTCGTTGTAGAAGCTGTTACTGAAACATTATTGATATTTTCTACACTTACATCTCCAGAAGTGGTTTCTAATGCATTGTCTCCTGCCAATTGACCATCAAATTCAATATCTCCACTTGTAGTAACAAAAGTACTATTATTTAAGCATGAGTTCTCAAGTGAAATATCACCAGATACACTTGTCACTCTAGAATCCTTTAACGCCACGTTTTGAATTTCAACATCACCTGCAACAAGATTGCCATTCACAATTAAAGAATCATTTGTCGTATAAAGAATCACTTCATTATCATCATGACCGACAAAATGTTTATCTGAAATTGTTTCTTTTACAGTTAAAACCCCATCATCAACAGAATATTCCAGCTTTTGTTTCTTCACATCCTGCAAACGATAAGAAATGGCATTCTCACTAGATTTTTCAATTTTAACATCCATACTTGTCAAATCTAAATTAACCGAAGCAAAATCTTCAATTTGTTCATGGTTCAAAGGTTCTTTCGCAATAGATATTTCTTCAGATACTTCGCCAATGTCCACATTCGTATTCGTAATTAAATGAATCGCAAGAAAGCTACCTCCTGCAATACAAACAAGAATAAGAATAAATACTATAATGAATCCTTTTTTCATCAAACCACCTCTTTCACTACTAGTTTATCACCACTACTTTGTTTTGTATAGTAGTATAATCAAAAAATAGAAGAATCACTTTTTGATTCTTCCTTTCTCTACATTTGGCAAAATAAAATGCTCATACATATACTTCCACAACATTTCACTACCCTCATGTGTTTTCTCGTTTCGCTTTAATATCTTTTCAAGACGCACACCATTTTCAGCCCACATTCTTCCATCATTTGCTGCATTCAACATCACCGGCTGAAAATTATCCATCACTCTGGCAAACTTAGCTTCTGCTGTTTTTCTTTCCTCAAACTCATTCCATAAATCAAACACTTTTTTCGCCTGATCTTCTGGCAATAGATTAAAGATACGATTTGCCGCAAGTGCTTCTCTTTTACTTTGTGTTTTTAAACCCTGATCATCATAAGCATATGTATCTCCTGCATCAATTTCTACAAGATCATGAATCAACAACATTGAAATTGTTTTTAATACATCGATTTCTTCATTGGCATATTCACTCAATAATAATGTCATAATAGCCATATGCCAGGCGTGTTGAGCATCATCCTCAAAATCTTGTCCATTGCTTTGAAGTGTTTTTCTTTTAATTTGTTTCTCTTTATCAATTTCCAAAATAAACTGCATCTGTTTTTCAATTCGTTCCATACTATCACCAGCACTATTGTAGCATACAAAAAGGCCCGGATTCACTCAGGCCTAATCTATTACGTCAACTTTGAAATCATTAGTGAACTTGAGGAAGGAGCAAAATACGATTTCTATTGACGCAAACCTTCTTAAAACTTCCTTTCGAAGCCGATTAAATTATATCATCATTTACAACCATTTACAACCATTTACAATATGATTGTAAATTTTTTACATTGCTATGAAAGCAAAAACATATATAACCTGAATTATTCATGAAAATATAAAAATCCGTAGAATGTTCCTAATTTAAAGGAAATCTACGAATTTTTCTTATCACCCATTGGGTGA
>NZ_QSPK01000074.1 GCF_003436425.1 Eubacterium sp. TM05-53 | reverse complement strand
GTATGCCATGGCTAGAGGACTTGAAATTTCCTAGGGGTTATCAGATGGGTACTCACATTTATTTATACCTGGCTATAAATTATTTTTATATTTTAAGCAAAAAGAAAAACGGCATAGCCGCTTATTCATTTGTTAGATCCTCACCAAAATACTTGATAGAAATCTTCGACAAAGTTCCATCTTCTTTTAATTCTTTTAAAGCCTTATTTACAGCTTTCTTTAAAGAAGTATTATCATCCCCTTTTACCATTGGGATGGCATAGGGTGTAGATTCTTTAGATTGATCAACAATTTTAAATGAACTATCCTTTGTCGTCTGAAGATAATCATTGATAGAAGTAGCTGCATTGATTGTCGCATCCACACCACCACTCTTTACAAGATCCATACATTTCGTTAAATCATCTACGCCTTTTACAGTAGCCCCATAGTCTTCACCCAATTCCATATAAGTAGATCCAATCGAATTGGCAGTTGTCTTTCCTTTTAAATCATCAAACGAAGTAATTGTCGTATTATCATTACGAACAACTAAAACTGTGTGATCATACGCATAAGGTGTAGAAAAATCAAATTTCTTTTCTCTTTCCTTTGTGATATCGACACCATTAATAACTAAATCATACGTACCCGTTGATAATCCAGTTAATAATCCATCCCATTTGCCTTCCACAATATTGGCTTTTACACCTAATTTTTTGGCAATATTCTTAGCGACTTCCACATCAACACCTATCAATTGATCATCCTTATCATGATAAGAGAATGGTTGCCAATCTCCTTCTAAACCAATTGTGATTTCGCCTTTATCTTGAATTGCATCTAAATGATCCTTACTAGATCCACATCCTGCTAAAGTAAATACCATAGTTGCACTTAATAAACCTGCTAATAATTTTTTCATCTTACATTTCCTCTTTCCTTAAAAATTCTTTTGTTCGTTCTTGTTGAGGATTTTCAAAGAAATCCTTTGAATTACCCTCTTCAATTATTTTTCCTTTTTCCATCAAAATCACATGACTAGAAACATTCTTCGCAAAAGACATCTCATGTGTGACTACAACCATAGTCATTCCTTCATTAGCCAGTGTTTTCATAACACTTAAAACTTCTTGAATCAACTCTGGATCGAGCGCTGAAGTTGGCTCATCAAAATAAATGATATCTGGAGATGTTGCTAATGCTCTTGCGATGGCGACACGCTGTTGTTGTCCACCCGATAATTGTGAAGGATAATGAGACGCACGATCTTTCATTCCTACTTTTTCAAGCATCTGCATACCAATCACATTGGCCTCTTCTTTAGAAACATTTCGCGCTACAGTAAGACCTAATGTTACATTTTGTAGGGCTGTTTTATTCGCAAATAAATTGTAATTTTGAAATACAACCCCCGTATGCTTTCTAAGCTGGGCAACATCCTTCTTTGATGTATTTGATAAATCATAAAATTTTCCATTAAAAATCATAGTTCCTGCATCAGCTGTCTCTAAATAATTAATACAGCGAAGTAAAGTTGTCTTACCTGATCCTGAAGGACCTAATATCGCAATGACATCGCCTTTATTGACCGTAAGATCCATTCCATTCAAAACATTTAAATTTCCAAATGATTTATGAATATCTTTAATTTCTAATAAAGCCATACTCTATCTCCCCGCCTGATAATAATTCAGCTTCTTTTCACCCCAAGCTTGCAGCCAAGTTAAAACTGTACAGAAAATCAAATAAACTAAAGCCACTTCTATGTATAACTGCATAAACTGATAAGTTCTTCCGGCAATTCTTTCTGTCTGCATAAACATTTCTGTAACTGTGATATTGGCAGCTAAAGACGTATCTTTTACAAGTGAAATCAAGTTATTAAACAATGATGGAAATGCACTTCGAAAAGCTTGCGGTAAAATAATATGCGTCATAATCTGCATATAGCTCATTCCTACACATAGTCCGGCTTCCATTTGTCCTTGTGGTACACTTTCAATCGATCCACGAATGGTTTCAGCACAATACGCTCCTGTATTTAATGAGAATACGATAATAGCGGCCGTAATAGCAGAAATACGTACACCAATCGACTGCATACCAAAATACATAATAAACAACTGCACTAGCATTGGTGTTCCTCTAAATATCCATATATAGAATTGAACAACATATTTCATAACTGGAACCTTCGCATATTGAACCATGGCACATACAATCGCTATTAACATGGCAATGATAAATGATACTAGCGCAAGTGGTAATGTCATCACAATTCCTGATATAAATATTTTTGGGAATGATTCTAAAAACAATTCCATACTTTCCCTCCCTAAAATCTTTTAATTATTCTACACCCTAAAGTGAACTTTAGGTCAACTAAATCAATCCAAACGATTTTAATATTGTTAACCAGAACGTGATACTAAAGGCACTAAGCAGCGTTGTAAGCATCACAACACTCGATGTAAGTACACCTTTATGTCCCATACTTTTAGCCATCACAAAACCAGATACCGTTGTACTGGAACCACACATAATTAAAATGGCAACTAAAGCTTGATTTCTAAATCCTAATAAAGCACCTATTGGTAAGAAAATGGCACAAAAGCCAATTAACTTCATAAACGTACAGAATAAAGATGGTTTCAATTCACCTTTTGCCTGATCAAAATCAAAAGTGGCACCCATAGCCATTAAACCAAGAGGTGTAGCTGTACTTGAAATCATTGAAATTGTTTTATTGATAACTTGTGGTAATTTAAAAGGTAATAAGCTAACAAGTACACCTGCAACAATACCTAGAATTAGTGGATTCTTTAAGATTCCAATAAAAGTTTTCTTATAGTCAACCTTCGATTGTTCCGCCTTAAAGAAAGATAGAATTACAACTGAAACCACATTATACACAAATACAACACTCATCAACATTAAAGGAGCTACCCCTACGTCTGGATAAATATTCGATGTTAATGCAAGTCCTAATAAGGCTGCACTACTTCTGTAACAAGCTTGAATAAATTCACCTTGAATCTCTTTGTCTTTTAATCGCATAGAAAAAAATATTGATAAAAGAATACTAATCAATGTAGCTACGACACAAAATACAACAAACTTTGTATCCCAAAGATCTTTAAAGTTAGACTGTGACACATCGACAAACAACAATAATGGTAATGATACTTTAAAGACAAATGCATTCAATTTGGATGCCAGTACATCATCCAACACATTGATTTTATTTAAGAAATAGCCGACCACCATCAATAAAAAGATGGGAATGGTCGCATTTAAGCTAAATAATAAATTCTCCACAAAATCCCTCCAAAACTAAATTATTGTTATTTTAGCACAAAACATATCAGAATGCTTTTTAAAGCACTCAAAAAGAGCAATTTTCATTGCCCTTACTTTAACTCATTCGTATGTTTTGCACGTTCTGCATCACGCCAATTATCTTGATATTTACCTAAACAATCCACAAAACGCTTTGTGACATAGTGAGGACGTGTAATAGCACTTCCCACAACAACACTATGACATCCAACAAAAATACATTTCATCGCATCTTCTGGCGAATAAATATGTCCTTCCATGATGATGCAGACTTCATCTTGAAGTTCACGACACATATTGGCTACCATTCTAAAATCCGCCCCTTCAATATGTGCTGTTTCCTTCGTATATCCATATAATGTTGGAGCTACAATTTCTGCACCATTTGCGCTGGCATGTTTTGCCTCTTCTAAATTAGATACATCCGCAAAAATTAAATGATTTGGATACTTCTTACGTACTTGAGGAAGTAGATCCCACGCAATCGTACCTTCATGTGTTTTTTGTGCTGTACAATCTATCGCAATAATATCTGCACCTGCTTCTACAATTTCGTCTACTTCTTTCATCGTCGGCGTAATAAATACATCTGTATCTTCATGCCATACTTTA
The DNA here is from genome assembly GCF_003436425.1 of Eubacterium sp. TM05-53. GTDB lineage: Bacteria > Bacillota_I > Bacilli_A > Erysipelotrichales > Erysipelotrichaceae > Holdemanella. The sequence continues at coordinate 6,258 of NZ_QSPK01000074.1, read as the reverse complement.
TATAAACCAATAATAGGTAATCCTAAATTGGCTTCTTTGACTTTACGAATTTGTTCTGGCGAATTTAAACGCAAGCCAACAGCGCCACCCCATTTTGCACATTCCGCCATTTTTACAACCATATCCTCTGTATAGATAGGCTCATCCTTCTGCGTTTGACAAGAAACAATCAGTCCTCCTTTTAAACTTTCTAATAGTGCTAATTTTTTTGGATCATTTGTCTTCATTTTCATCTTCTCCTTTACACACCACAAAATTTTCTGGTATTTCTCTATCCTGTTCATAAACATCCACATACACACTGTGGAAGTCTTTTAAATTTGCCCAGTTACACATAGCCTTGACACCATATTTTGATGCATCAATCAATAAGTCGCATTTTTCACTGCATTCCATGATTGCTTTTTTGCAGGCACCTACATTAAAATCAAATACATATACATTTCCATTTTCTAATTCAATACCATTCGTACTTAAAAAGGCATGATCAAAATGAAATTGTCGAATCATATCTAAAGTTAAAGAACCATAGCTTGTATCATAAGAACGATTGAATTCTCCTCCCAACAAGAAAATATCCCCTTTAAAACTGGCTGGCAGTTTTCGAATCAAATAAATACTTGGTGTAACCAATTTAATTCTTTTATCCTGAATATAATCTAGAATGTGAGCTGGTGTTGTCCCAGAATCAATATATACACAATCCCCATCACGAATACTTTGAGCTGCATTGGCACATATCAAATTCTTTTCTTCCATATTCAAGTTTTCTTTTGAAACAATAGACATCTCATTATAATTTGTAAGTGTTGTACTTACACTTTTTAAACTGGCTCCTCCACGCTCTCTTTGTATTAATCCCTGGTTTTCTAATTCAATCAAATCTCGCATGACACTTGATCTAGAAACATCAAAACTTTCTTGCAATTCTTTTACTGTCACAAATTGTCTTTCTTCTAAAAGTTGTACAATTCGTACCATTCTTTCCTTTGAAAGCATATTATCCTCCTATCTTTACATACACACCTAATTGTTTCCCAATATCTATATATTGGGTTAAATCATTTCGATCCATCATTTTATCTTGATCATAAACAAATTCTTTATTCAATTGATTCCATTTACTTTTACCCATCGTATGAAATGGTAGAAGATTAACTTCAGAAAGTTTTAAATTTGCACAAAACCTAATGACATCTTCACAAATATCATCATTAAATCTTGGAATCACAGGCATTCTCACAATCACTTTATTCGGGCAATGTTGAGCAAGGTACTTAAAATTATTCAATATCAATTCTAAATTACCACCAGTAATATCTTTTAACTTTTGTGCATCCAAATGTTTTAAATCCATTAAAAATAAATCAATATATGGCAATGCTTCTTTTAATGTATCTAAACTATAATTTCCAGTTGTTTCTACTGCTACATGTAACCCTTTATTTTTACATTGTTTGATCAATTCTAGAAAAGCATCAAACTGTAGAAATGGCTCTCCACCACTAATAGTTACTCCGCCATTGGATTGTTCATAATATTCTTTATCTTTTAATACTTCATAAACAACATCTTCAATTTCCATATCTTTTCCTGCAAAAGAAATCGCATCCTGTAAACAGTATTCTTCACATTTTTTACAATATACACATGCATCCATATCCCATTGAAAAGGAAATGAAATGGCACTTTGTTTACACACATGCATACATGTTTTACATCCTACACACTTTCTTATATCATGCATCAATACGGGTTCTATCTTCCATGTTTCTGGATTCGCACACCAAGGACAATGTAAAGGACAGCCTTTTAAAAAGACAGTTGTACGAATGCCCGGCCCATCATGTGTGGCAAATTTTTCAATATTGGAAATTCTAATCATATAAAGTCCTACTTAAGAGTTCATCTTGAACATCTTTTGTCAAATTCACAAAGACAGCGCTATAGCCGGCTACACGAACGATTAAATCTGGATATTTTTCAGGATGTTTTTGAGCATCTTCTAATTGACCATGATCAACTACAGTAACCATCAATTGACATCCACCTTTTTTAAAATATGTATCAAATAAGACTTTTACTTTCTCTTTATCCTCATGCATCATTCGAGGCGTAAACTTTATGTTTTGTACACTTCCCCCATGATATTTCGCCTTAAATTTACATAATGAATTCAATACAGCGGTTGGTCCACTATTTGCGGCAAAACCTTGTGGATTATTCGCTGGATTTAAATATACACCCTTTAATCTTCCATCCAAGCTTGCGTCAGTCTGATGTCCCCAGTCGGTGTTCGTCTGGTTATTTGAAATAACAATCAAATAATAATCCATGCCATTTTGGATACCGCGATTACGAATCCCTTTCGCCACATATTCAAATAAATCGTTTGCAAGTTCATCGACATCATTTAAATCATTTCCATATTTAGGTAAAGCTAAAATCTCTTTTCGTAAATGTTCATATCCTGAAAAATTGTGCAATGCGGCTTCGTTCAATTCTTCTAAAGTATATTTCTTTTGATCAAACACCAATGTTTTAATGGCATATAGTGCATCACTTGTATTGATATTTCCATAGGTTTCATTTGTGCCACCCAGTATTTCAATACCACCATCTAATATTGCCTTTTGTCTTTCCAAACAATCATCCATTAAAATCGAGTTGAACAAGAAACTAACTTCTTGATTCATCACTTCATAAGAATGTTTTTGGCAATATATGCTTAAATCAAAATAGTAATCTAATAAAGCTTTATATTGATCATAGAATTCTTCAAAGGTTCTAAAACAAGAAAGTGGAAGTACTTTAACTGAACCAGCTTTATAAACGTGATTCATTGGATCATATCCAGAATTTAATGCCAACTGTAATATTTTAGTCAAGTTCAACATAGTATTCGGAGTTCCCACACTCTTTCCTTGAATCACAAATTCACCACATCCAAATGGAATATATTGTTCTGCCGTTTTACGATTTACACGCATCGCATATTCCACAGCATCCACATTCACATCATCATTATATAAGGTTGGATACGTTGCTCCACTGGCAATACATTCATAGGCCATGTCCATGATATCTTTTGGCGTATTTGAATCAAAACGCAATGTAAATTGTGGTTCGACATAGCGGGTATCTTTACATACTTTTAAACAAATTCTTGTAAATAAATCACACGCTTCTACATTTTCTCTTCCTTTACCGCCTACAATGATTCGGCCATTTACAGTTGTCCTTCTATTTTCAATCATTTTCCATAATGATTTTAAATAGCGATAAGCCTCATTTTCATCGATCAATCCGGAATCCATATCCTTTTTTAAAAATGGTCCAAGCACGATGTCCAAACGCCCATAGTTAATGCAGCCTGCACATAATGCATATAGCCAGAATAATTGAAGAGCCTGATGGAAAGTAGCTGGTTTATGTTCTAAGATATACTCCAAATCTTGTTTCATTAAATCTAAATCATGATTTCTAGATTCATCTAACGTATAGCTTTGATTAACCAAATCGATTTGTTTGCGAATAACAGATTTAAAGAGATACATACTTTCTAAACATGCTTGCATAAACTCATTTGTAGGATAACTTTGAATCAATTCAACCAATCCATTAATGCCTAATGTAACGAGTTTCTTATAGTCTAACATCATACCGGATAGGCGAGCTGTTGCCATAAATGGATATTTACAATCAATGAAGCGACCTGTTGTATCTTCATTTAATACATCCTGGCAATAAATACTCTTTACATCATGATCTTGCCAATAGTCATATAACGCATCCACTCTTGCCTTCTCTTCATCAGTATTTAAATGTTCTTTAAAAGCACGAAGCTTATGGAAAACACAATAGTGCCCTACTCCACCAATGCTTGTCACACTACCAAATCCAATAGGTAAAAAATCTAAGCGTCCAGCAATTAAATCATCAGACTCAATACTTCTAAACAAACGAGGAAATAATACTTTTAAACATTTCACTTCACGAATTGCCTTATTTTTAGAACTATTTTCTTTGTGTACTTTCGTATAAGCTTCCATGATTTCTAATTGTTCAGAATAACTCTTTTCACATGGAATTTTAATTGAAACCTCAACATTTTGTTCACCATCAATATTAATTCTAGCCATATTTTCACCTCACATCTATAGCATAAATTCATATTGATTCATTGTCAATCATTTTTGTTCATTATTGTTCATATGTGACATTATTATCAATTTGTAACTTGTATGTAAGCGGTTTTACTCGTACAATGAAATCAACAAGTATACAAGGAGGAAATAATACTTATGGCAAATCGTTTTATTTTAAATGAAACAAGTTATCATGGTGCTGGAGCCATCAAAGAAGTGGTTACAGAAGTTAAAGCACGTGGATTAAAGAAAGGTTTAGTTGTTACTGATAAAGACTTGATCAAATTTGGTGTAGCTACTAAAGTTACAGACTTATTAGATGAAGCTGGACTTCCATATGAAATTTATGATGAAGTTAAGGCAAACCCAACTGTTGAACAAGTTAAAAACGGTGTAAAAGCAGCTAAAGCTGCTGGTGCCGACTATTTGATTGCTATTGGTGGTGGAAGCCCACAAGATACTTGTAAAGGTATTGGAATCATCTTGGCTAACCCTGAATTTGAAGATGTTGTTAGCTTAGAAGGTGTTGCTCCAACTAAAAACAAATCTGTTCCAGTTATCGCAATCGCTACTACAGCAGGTACTGCAGCCGAAACTACAATCAACTATGTAATCACAGATACTGAAAAGAAAAGAAAATTTGTTTGTGTAGATGCTCACGATATTCCAGTTGTTGCGATCATCGACCCAGAAATGATGTCAAGTATGCCAAAAGGCTTAACAGCAAGTACTGGTCTTGATGCGTTAACTCACGCTATCGAAGGATATACAACTTTAGCTGCTTGGGAACTTGCAGATACATTAAACTTAAAAGCTATCGAAATCATTTCAAGAAGCTTACGTGCAGCATGTGTTAACGATCCAAAAGGACGTGAAGACATGGCTTTAGGACAATATATGACAGGTATGGCATTCTCTAACGTTGGTTTAGGTGTTGACCACGGTATGGCTCACCCATTAAGCGCATTCTACGGAATCCCTCATGGTGTGGCTTGTGCTACATTACTTCCATATGTTATGGAATTCAACAAAGATTACACTGGTGAAAAATTTAGAGAAATCGCTCGTGTAATGGGAGTTGAAGGTGTTGATGAAATGTCTCAAGAAGAATATCGTCAAGCTGCTATTGATGCCGTTATTCAATTAAGTAAAGATTGCGGAATTGCTCAAAGCTTAAAAGAAATCGGTGTAAAAGAAGAAGACTTACCTACATTAACAGATTCAGCTATGGCTGACGTATGTACAGGTGGTAACCCACGTCCATGTACTAAAGAATTGATCTTCGACTTATACAAATACGCATTTAACGGAAGAGACTAAGAAGGCATCTTGCCTTCTTTTTATTTTGCAGAAAAAGAGAAAGTAAAAAGAAATAAACAATATGTTCGGAGCAGCGTAGAGCCTATGTTCATCGTATGTGAGGAGTTTTGTTCACGATTCTTTCCTTTAGACAAAACATTTACGAGTATAATTGGTTTATAGTCGTGTTTTGTACACGTTAGAATAGAAGAAAGATAATAGTGTTTTGTTTATGCAGAGAGTTCTCTTGTGCTAAGAGTTTTATACAAAGCGAGGAAATTCAAGCAAAGAAATATTTAAAGCCCCAGCAAAGTCTTCTGATTCAAATAATCTTGATATTCTTTGTCAAGGTCAAAGCTTGCTGAGAACTTCTTGCCTATAAGAAAGTCTGTATAATCTCTTTCTCTATCACTGACTAAAGTTTCATCATCTACATCTTTCTGTACATATTCAGCTTCGAACATGAGATCGTAAAGCACTGAATATCGTTCGACAATAGCACACTCGATTGGCATAGATGTTAAAGTTATATTCGTTTCTTCTACATCTTTAGGCATAGTCAAGGCGTAGTTGTTCAGCTTAGACAGCTCATTCAACACAAAGACATATTCCTCCTTAGTAATGTAGAGCACTGTCGAAAACTCTCGAAGCTGATAAACAGTGCTCTTTTTTATTAGCTTCTTTTTTATTTCCCTCCACTATTTTGTCTTTTTTCTTGACTTTTTCTCACTTTTCGCGGCTCGCTCCGCTCGCATTCTAAGAAGGTGAAGGGAGGTCAGCTCTATGCTTAACCATGTTTCTACTATTTGGG
>NZ_QSPK01000073.1:3967-10610 GCF_003436425.1 Eubacterium sp. TM05-53 | reverse complement strand
ATTTCCTTTAAATTAGGAACATTCTACGAATTTTTATATTTTCATGAATAGTTCAGGATGTATATGTTGAATTTACAGTTAAACCTTCAATTAAATGTGGTTTATTTGTTGAATCCCATTCATCTACGATATTACCATCTTTATCTGTAACAACTAAGTGTGCACCTTCTAGTTCATCTTCTCCTGTAACAGATTTTTTTGATACTTCTACTTTTGTTGTATTATTTTTAATCTGCTTTTTAATAACGTATTCCTTTGTCTTTGTATCTTTTTGTTCAAATACGACATCGTATTCTTTCTCATCCAAAACCAACCCATCTAGTGTTTGTGTTTCTTTTAAAACATAATGTCCTAAAGGTAAATCAGTAATTTCAATGTTTCCATTTTTATCGGTTGTGTAGGTTCCAACAAGTTGATCTGCCTTATAAATCGTTGTGCCATCAATAGCTGAAACTACATCTTCTTTTGCAGACAAAGTAAAAGAAATACCTTCTAGTTTACTCGAATCAATAAATGATTTGTCTGATTCTGTTGTTTGAATAGATTTTTTTACCACAAGTTTACCAACTGGATGTTCATTTTCGATAACTACTTCAATAGTTGGATCTTCATCTGTTTTGGATACATAGTCCTTTTGAATTGTGAATTCAATTGGGTTTGTGTCTAAAAAACCATTTGGAGTTTTAACTTCTTCCACTGTATATTTTCCAGCTTTCAATGTAAGTGGAGTAATTACCTCACCCTTCTTATTTTCTCCATCGTAATAAGATCCATTGAATAGACCAACGCCACCTTTTGATGATGTTGTAAAGGTATCATATTTTTTAGAACCTACTTTCATCGTAACGTAGTTTCCTTTTGAATCCTTAATTTTGAAAGATGCAGAAGTAAATGTAACATTCTTACCTGTTTTCTTATCTTTTTTTACTAGTTTTACATAATATTTTAATGGTACATTATTAATCGTATAGGCAAAGTGTTTATCTTGTTCGTCAATATTGCATTCAAATGTATTCTTCAACATCTCTGTCTCTTCATTGCCTTTTACCTGTTTCACCACATATTTGCCATACGCCAATTGCTTTGAATAGGCATTTCCATCTTTATCCGTAGTTAGATAATCATATTCACGATTAAACATAGAATCTTTATGTTTATAAGCTTCTTCCACACTTCCATACCGTTCAACATATTTTTTCAACATAACAATAAATCCCGCATTTTTCTCAGGTTCTGTGATTTCAGATTGCTGTCCATCCGTATTGACTTTACGAATTTCAATAGAACCTGTTTTTACACGATCTTTAAATTTATCAGAATAATTCTTAATTGTTTCTTCCTTTGTTCCAATAGTTGAAAAGTCAACTATTTTTGATTCTTCATTTAATCGATACCCTACCGGTGCTTGAACTTCTCTAATTGTGTACGTTCGATTTGTAGGCAAATCTTCTAATTTATTTGTCAAACCATTTTCATCACTGACTAACGTACCTACAGATATTCCTGTTTTATCATCTACAACTTCAAACGTAGCACCTTTTAAAGTTGCATCTCCTTGCGATACACTATCTGTTTCAAAGTCTAACTTTGTCAATTGAATTGTTCCCAATTGTACTCTAACATTTACAGACATTTCTTTGGGATCAATCCCCGATAAAAATGCTACATTTTGGCTAGATCCAGATACATAAGCCAAACTTGTTCCTGTTTGACTTCTCAAATAGTAACAATCATATTTTAAATTTGTTTTTAAACTGTCACCTTTTTCCGCCCATACTGTTAATGCATTTCCATTTCGTTGTGAATGTAATCCACTAACAGAATAATCTTTATAGTATTGAAGAACTCCATTTGTATCCGTCAATGTTTGTGCAAACTCTTTTCCATATCCATGCAATACAATTTGCTGATTGGAAAAAGACACATCTTTATACATGACATTTAATCGATCATTAATCTGATTAATTTTATTTTGAATATCCTGATGGATGTTTGTTACTGAGCCTAACCCCATTTCCTGCCAGATACGGATCTGTGTAGCAAAATCCATTTCATCTGAATAATCTCCGTTAAAGCCATATCCTAGTGTTGAAATATATTCTAGCTTCTTTGTTAATGCGGCATTGCCCGTATACGTTCCTAATACTTCTGGACTATAATCGCCAGCACCATTTATCGTTAGTGAATTTTGCTGGATACAATACACTTTTTGTCCATTGATTGATAGTTTGGCATACACATCATATCCATAACTATTAGAATTTGTTCCTATTGCCCATTTGTCACTTGCACTTAAATCAAGTCCATATGGTGTATCTACATTCAGCGTATATCCACTTGCATTAACACTTTGAATACTTCCATTAAGGATAGTCGTGGAAGCTAAAGCACATGCGAACAATGATTTAAAAATCTTTTTTAATTTTTTCATAAGTTTCCTTTCCACAAAAAAAGCCAGACCCTTAAGTCTGACTATCATCCTCCTGCCATCAAATAGCAAAAGAGTAAAACTAAAAACATAATTGAATTAAATAACCTCATTAGAATCACCTCTGTAAATCCAATATACTAGTAAATATAATTTCTTTCTAATGTATAAATCTAGTAAGTACTCTTAGTTATTGAGTATTTACTAGTAGAGTTATTCTTCACAAAGAGATTCCTTCGGTTCTTTAAAAGGGGTTTTAGGGGGAAAATGTAATTTTACATTCACACCTATAAATCCCCAATGTCATACTATCGTTGTTGTTCTCTTTTTTTCTGCCAATTTACAAGTAATTTTACGATAACCTCCTTCTTTTGTCTTGGTGTATACGTTTTTGGAAAATATGTGTCTATTTCATCCATACCAAAACTTAGTTTTTCTTTTTGATTGGGTTTATTTTGTGCAAGCATTTGATTGATCTGAACTAGGTTCCATTGTCCTTGCTGACTCAATCTTTTCAACTGCTGTGCCTGACCAAGACTTGGTGTATGAAAAGTTGAACTAATTAAATCAGACACGTCTTTCTGTTGCTCAGTTTTTAAAAATGAAAGCTCAACAGCCGGTGTAAGTGCCATTGTTATGCCATCTTTGTTTCTTCCATCCACCATATCTCTTAATGGTTCAATTAGATAAGTCAATCGGATATATCTTTGAATTTGATTTCGACTATCACCTGATTCTTCAGCAAGTAACTGGTCAGATCTTTTTTGTGTCCCAAGTTGAGACACATTTTCTTTACTTGGTCTTCCAGTGCTTCTTTTTAATGCTTCAAGTTTTAATTTATACGCAAATCCTTTTTCACTCGGTGAAATATGTTCACGATGTATATTTGAATCGACCATTAATATAATTGCCTGATCATCATCAATATTTCGTACAATTGCATCTACTTTATGCATACCAAGGTGTGACAATGCATATTTTCGCCTATGACCCGAAATCATTTCATAACCATTTCCATCTTTATCTGGGCGTACTAATACAGGCATCAAAACTCCACTTTCTTGTATACTATCCATTAATTTTTGCATATCAGCATCTTCTTCAACACGAAATGGATGATTCTTAAAATCATGGATTGTATCAACATCCAATTGAACTACTTTTTCAAGATTTTCTTCCTGTCTTTGTTGCTCAGTTGTAAATAAATCATCGAAGGAAGGAATCTTTATGTCGTTTAGATTCTTTTTCGACATACAGCACCTCCTTCGCTAATTTTTCGTATGCTTTTGTTGCTGCACCATGAGGATCATATTTCAGAATACTTTCACCTACGCCACTAGCTTCAGCTACTTTGACACACTTAGGAATTGTATTGTTAAATACTTTAATATAATTTCCAAAATTCTCATGAATATCTGTTGTAATCTTTTTTGAAAGATTCGTTCGATTATCTACCATTGTGATTAGAATTCCTTTAATTGTTAAATTCGAATTTAAATTCCTTTTTGTCAGCTGAATACTTTTTAATAAATCCCCCATTCCATCTACGGCAAAAGGTTCAGCTTGAACAGGAATAATCACACTGTCTGATGCTGTTAATGCATTGATTTGCATCGTGCCTAAAGTTGGATTTGTATCAATGATGACATAATCATATTGATCTTTTACAGTGTCCACAAATCGTTTTAGAATTGTTTCTCTGCACATTACAGACTCCAATCCATTACTAATTCCTGCAAGTGAAATATTCGACGGTACTAAATCCACTTTCTCTTGTGAATGTACAATCAGTCTTGATATATCAATTGGATTATCTTGAATAACAGAATTTAAAACATCCGTCATAGATAAATCGTAGGAACTTTTATCCTGAAATCCTAATGATTTTGTGGTATGTCCTTGTGGATCGAAGTCAATTAACAATATTTTTTTATCACCTTTAGCCATAATAGCTGCCAACGATACTGATGTTGTTGTTTTTGCAACACCACCCTTCTGATTTGCGACTGCAATTACTTCGCACATTTTATCATCTCCTTTCTAAATTATTGTTTTCTTTCCCCCTTTCGTTGCACATATAGTGCTATGTAGACAAAATAAAAAGACATCAACCTTTTGTTAATGTCTGTATAATTATGAAAGATACAGAGTTCCTTTAATAATATTTGGACAATATTTGGAAGTTATCTCATAATCAATTTTTTCAGGTAAATCTTTAAAAATCAATACAGATGGAAAAGCCATTGCTTTGTGATGTTTTAAATAGTCAATATGAAATGTAAGTACATCTTCTTTTTCTCTTTTGTAATAATCATAACAAAATATGTCATCAATTCGTTCCATATAATCGTCTTTGTCCTCTTCGTATGTATTTACATACTTTGTAACAAAAGGAAAACTATCAATGACTGGCATTGTTTTTTCTATAGTCTCAGGATAATATCCATATTCCTCTACTTCATCATTTATTAATGGTTTAAATATCCTGTTTTCTAGTTCTACTCGTAAATACTCCTTAATTATATTCTCTCCAGGAATAGGAATTAGGTTCTTCATCAATAATTTATCTTTAGGAATAATTAATTTTATTTCAATATCTTCATCAACTTTCAATCCATCATTTGCAACAATTAATTCAACCGATTGAAATTCTTTTAAACTTTCAAAATAATCTTTCCAATCTGTAGTTTTTTTTATTAATTCATTTAATTTTTTTATATCTTTATAATGTTTCTCTTCATCCTCAGTTCCTATCAATGAATCTCCACCAATTAAAGGATTTAATGTTTCCATCCTTCCCAAATTACCAACATTCCAAAATCCGGTTGGAATCGACACATTCAATTTATTTAAATATTTGGTTATAGTATTTTTCCAAGCAACAGGAATATCTATATTTGATGACCTCATATAAGCAAAATGTTTCTGTGATTCCGTCTCATTTATTGCAGAAGACAAAGTAATCTTAACTGCATCTTCAAACAAATCTAAAATTTCTTGTTGATGCTCCCTGTAAAATGCATCTTTAAACGATCGCAAATTACATGCTTTAATATTTCCCGTTTCATTACTGTATTCTTTAATTGATAAAAATGAATTTCCATTACTTGAATAGTATTGATTATTACCAATCAAGTTTGATAAGGCATATAAATATAATTGATTAGTAAATGAAGAAGCAAACTCTTCTTTAGATTTAACTTCTGTATAAATACCTCTATCCTTATATTTATCTTTAAATGTTCTAATTTTTCTATACTGATCTTCATCTAATTCAGATGGTGAAATTGGAGTATCAACAAAATATAGAAACACCTGTTTATTTTGTGCAAGCATCTCCTCTATTTCTTCTTCAGTTCCAGAATCATATTCTCCTGTTGGGGAACCAAATCTACTCCAAAAGACTGCAACAGCCATATCACAATCTAATACAAATTGCGAATTTAATAATGCTTGAGGTCTTCCTCCAGATTGTGCATAACTATCAGTTGACCAATGTCTACAATCAATTCGCAAATTATTTACTCTACCAATACTAGAATTAAAAGATCTAACTACCTCATTAATTGTATCAATATAATTTAACACATCCCCCGGGCATGAAATTAGCATATCATATATTGTAACACCTGTTCTCGGCATAAAATAATTCACCTCCAAATACGAATGATAATATCATATATAAGGTATATCATTAAAATAAAAAGACATCAACCACTTGACGTCTACATTACATATAACTTATTAATAGTGTGGCACATTGTATGCATATAATTTCTTTTCCAGGCACAAAATAGGCACACAATCATTTTATAACTATCTAATTACCGCTTTATATAAAGCTTTTATTTCTCACTACGCCAAAGGCTGCCGTGGCAAATAAAAAGCACTTTCTTCATAATCAAAAAAACCTCACTTTTATATAATTTATCATACCAAAAGAAATTTAAAAAGCAGTTAATCTATAGATGATCAACTGCCAACTAACAATATAATATTTAAAAATATAATTAATGCTTTGGCACAAACTCAATTTTAAGTGTCATTCCCATACCTTCAGCTCATCTTTTTAATAAATTAATCGACGGATTTTTAGTTCCATTCTCAAGTTTGCTGATATCTGCCTGATTGATGCCTGTACGCTCAGATAATTCTTTTTGTGTAAGATTCTGCGAAGTTCTAGCATCTACAATGGCTCTAATTACATCCATTTCC
>NZ_QSPK01000073.1:0-3957 GCF_003436425.1 Eubacterium sp. TM05-53 | reverse complement strand
GTTCTAGCATCTACAATGGCTCTAATTACATCCATTTCCGGTTGAATAGCTTCATATTCTTTCTTGAACTCTTCATCCTTCATTTGTTTTGCTAACATTTCATCAAATGTTTTCATTTCCCGTACATTACTAAATATTTCTTCATTCGAAAGACGCTCTTCTGTCATCCTTGTCTGCTTATCTGCTTCATCTAATTTTATTTCTATCGATTCATTCATTTTATTTAATTCTATATTTTGTCCCTTTCCCTTTACCTTCAATAGTGATTACACCTTTTTGTTCCATATCTTTCAATAACTTTGTTGTTTTGGATTTACCAAATGATATATATGGTGCAATTTCACTCATTGATTTCAGCATATTTTTGCTTAAAAGTTTATATACTACTTTTTCATCTTCAGTTAAATTCGCATTCTCTTCATATATTGGAAGAACAATTTGAATCGCATTTTCTGATACTTCAAAACTTGGTTTTACAGATGCTTCAGAATAAATTTGTTTGATTCTTGTAATACCTGTTCCAAATATTTCTACAAATCCTAATCTGTAAAAGACATTCGCAAGATTTCTATTTCTTAAAACCGAAAGTTTTCCTGATAAATATTCATCCTCTGTGATTCCAGATGGTAATCCGCCTGGAGATACAACTTCTGTTCGATCATCAAACATAGATACTCTAATTTGTGAATCTACATCCCATACTCTATGAATCAAAGCATTCGCAATAGCTTCTCTAAATGCAGCTTCAGGTATCTTTTCCACCATCTTTCGATCAGCTCCTTGAATTACTTCATATTGATAATAATCTCTAAATACACTAAGAGCTTTTTCATATATGCCCAAGACGGATGTATTTTCAAAAGTAATCCTCTTTTGTATAATGCTGATGTTTTCTCCAAACTTTACTATATCAATTCCGGGAAAATGATTTTTATCCGCTAAAAGACCAGCTGCATTATTAAAGCCATTCGCGTCATCATATAGGTTTAATGTCTTTAAAGTATCTTTATTAAAAGTTTCAATCTGAATTTTCTCTTTTAGATTACTTTGCAAAATTTCAAAAGACAACTCTTGATCTTTACAAGGTAATTCTTCAAATCGAATATTCTTCCCTTCTAAGACAAGTCTTGAAAACTCTAGTGTATCTACTTCTATTGTTGCAGTATCATTTCGTTTATATGCTTTTGATTTATACAAATACGGCTTCTGAAGACCACTCTTTACACTTAATTTTATCGTTTGCTCATTATTTTGGATTTCTAAAGTATAGTTTGGCTGGGGCGAAATACTATCATTGATTTTATTTTCTATATCTAAACAAGCCTGTTTAACATCTGACAAACCCTTTATATTTCCATCATCGTCCACACCAAAAAGAATCTCTCCACCATCATAATTTGAAAAGGCACTCACTGTTTTTAGAAAAGTATTCGTAATTGTTTCTTTAAATTCTAATATTCTTGTTTCTCGCATAAAGACTCCCTTCCACTCTTATTTTAATTATATTATATGTATAATCACACATAAAAACAATCGTATTTTTTTATAAATGATTTTATGCGTGATTTCAATCATATTTTTTCTTTTTAACCATTTTTTGACTGAAATCAAGTCATAATCGTTCTGCATATTAGAAAAAATGTTTCTAGCCACATAAACTTGAAACACCCTTTGTTATTTTCTAATGTATTATACCAATTATCACTACTCTCTGATAAGAAAAAGCCCCATCGTGTTGCGCATGATAAATCAGTGGCGTAGTGCGGTCTATAAATTTTATTCTATAAATTTTTGATTTTTTAATAAACAATTTACAATCCTTGAATAATATTCAGATAGTCCTGACATTGATCTACGACCGAATAAATAATAATTTGTTTTTTATTCTCGTTGATTTTATAAAATATCAAGTCCTTTTCTAGTATCAACACCTGATAGCCTTGTCGTTTTAAAACAGGATATCTAGGCGTGATTCCTAAATATGGATTATCTTCCAACAGATAAATATTCTTTTCTAAATCATTCAGCTTTTTTAAAGCAATGTCTTCACCGAAATTTCTTGCGATATTCATTACATTTTTTCGAATGCCAATATCTGCAGTATCTGTACGTACAATAGTATATTTTATTTTCCTTTTAACATCGCTCTTAAATCATTAAAAGTGTCTTGAATAGGTGATACTCTTTCATACGCAACATCTTCATCTGCTTCTGCAAGCAATTCCAACAATTCAATTCTTGACTTCATACTTTTGTATTCATCATAAGATAAAGAAACCGTATCACCACGTCCATTTACTGTAATAATTACAGCTTCATTCTCTTCCCGACATTGCTTTGAAATTTCATTATAGTGATTTCTTAAATCAGCAGATGACCTAATAGATTCTCGTATATGATACATAATATCACCTCCATAATATATGTAGATTATGTCATAATATGACTATGTACTCAATTTATATTATCTTCTAACTGCTTGTATTTGTTCGAAAATAAAGCTTCCAAATTTGCATAAACTTTCCTTTATCGGTATAATACAGATACAGAAAGTCTACTGGATGCAGTGGTCACTCTGAATTTACAATGTCAAAAGACACTAGTAATCCATTGTGGTGATGTGAACTAGTGTCTTTTACATTTTTCTATAATAATCAATGTGATTTTTAGTAATTCAACTAAAGCCAATAAAACCATGGCAACATCAATGTATAGATAAATATACATAAAACACGTCCTCCTGAAAAAAATCGAAGGATCTGCCGAGAACTCAAGCAGATTTCTTTATTTAATTCAGAGGGTTCACCGTTACTACATCCAGTAGCCAATTTCTAATTATAATGGTTCAATGTGAAAACATTGTGAATTACGTTCAATAGTTCCTATTTGATCTAAAACGTATTATTTTTGTTGAATTAGATACGATTTAGCATTCTAAAGAACACAAAATCATCCTTTTACACAATATTAGTACCATCTCAACTGATTTTAAAAAACAGTTAGCCTAAAATTGACCAACTGCCATATTTATTGTTCTTGCGAAGTTCTAGCATCTACAATGGCTCTAATTACATCCATTTCTGGTTGAATAGCTTCATATTCTTTCTTGAACTCTTCATCCTTCATTTGTTTTGCTAACATTTCATCAAATGTTTTCATTTCCCGTACATTACTAAATATTTCTTCATTCGAAAGACGCTCTTCTGTCATCCTTGTCTGCTTATCTGCTTCATCTAATTTTATTTCTATCGATTCATTCATTTTATTTAATTCTATATTTTGTCCCTTTCCCTTTACTTTCAATTGCGATTACATCTATGACGCTGGTCCTGAAACAGAAATATCTCAGAAATAAATTTTCCATCTGACCCGTGGCAAGATAGAGTATTTGTGGCAGAAGCGTAAAAATTGTCGACGTTTCTGCCTTTTATTGTAATTGTGCAATTGACGGATAATTCGGTGCGCCTCTAGCGGTCATACCAGTTTCGAATGACGTTAGAATCGGTGCAATATGACGGACAACCGGTGTAATAGGACCCCCTTAATGCATTAGTTTGACTGTAGTGAAAGGAGGTCTTTTTGCATGCAGAAAAGCACTACAATTATTGGTGTTCTTGAAATGTTAGAAGATGGTTTTTCTTATAGTGAAATCCATACAAACGGCGCCAAAAAAGCTGCACTTATAAATGTGGCATATCCATAAAAGGCCAAAAAGGATGTTGCAATAGAAGTTTGTGCTTCTTGCAGATAATTCACAAACGTATCGTACAAAACTCCACTCGCCAAATTATTAATGACATAACTGATTATAAAATAAACAATATTCCGTTTATCTCTTCGTTCTTCCATTTCTTCAACTCCTAAAAACTGTTTAAGATTATATGATTATATAAAAAACAATGTGAGTACCCATCTAACGACCCTATGCACTAAATAGACATCAATGTTGTCAATATA
>NZ_QSPK01000072.1 GCF_003436425.1 Eubacterium sp. TM05-53 | reverse complement strand
CTTTAAATTAGGAACATTCTACGAATTTTTATATTTTCATGAATAGTTCAGGTAAAATACAAGCACTTTTTGAAATCCCTTTCATGAAAGGACGAAAAAATAAGAATGAGTAGACATTAAAAAATGGTATAATTAAAGAGTTTATGGAGGATATATATTATGAAGGTAGTAACTTTTGGAGAAATCATGCTTCGTTTAAAGACACCAGAAAACTTGCGTATTATGCAAAGCGATGGTTTTGAGGCGAGTTATGGTGGTGCAGAGGCTAATGTAGCTGTAAGTTTAGCGATGTATGAAGATCAATGTGCTTTTGTATCTAAAGTCCCAAATAACCCAGTGGGTATGTCAGCATTAAGTGAAATTCGTTATTATGGTGTAAATACGGATTATTTGGTTAGAGGTGGAGACAGATTAGGAATTTACTTCTTTGAAAAAGGAAGTGATATTCGTAGTACAAACGTTGTATATGATCGTGCATTTAGTGCTTTTTCACTATCTCAGCCAAGTGAATATCATTGGGAAAATATCTTAGAGCCAGGAGATGTTTTCTATTTTTCAGGCGTAACTCCAGCTGTATCTAAATATGTTGAGGATACAGTAAGAAGTGCTTTGAAGTATTGTAAGGAAAATGATATTCAAGTGATTTGTGATTTAAATTATCGTGGAAAAATGTGGTCTAAAGAACAAGCGCAAGTTGTCATGCGTGATTTAATGCAGTATGTAGATGTATGTATTGCCAATGATGAAGATTTTGAAGCAACACTAGGAATTCATGCCTTTGATGGTAACTTATCTACAGGTATTGATCAGATTGATACTTATAAAGAAGGTATGTTAGAAATTACTCGTCAATTCCCAAATGTGAAGAGTGTGACTAGTGTATTAAGAAATATGCATACTGTAGAAGAAGGAGATTGGATGGGCATCTATTATGAGGATGGAAAGTTCTACCAAAGTCCAATTCATAGAGTACATAGCTTAGAAGCTGTGGGAGCAGGAGATGCCTATGGTGCTGCATTTGTGCATGGACTAATCAATGGATTTGATCCACAGAAGACAGTCGATTTCGCAATCAGTGCGAGTGTATTAAAGCTTATGATTCAACATGATTTTAATGTGGTAACACAAGAAGATGTATTTAAAATCATGAATTCTAAGAGCACAAACTTATCTAGATAAAGAGTATTAAAAAGAACGTAACTTCTTTTTGTTAAAGATTACGCTCTTTTTTTTGACTATTTCTAAATTCTGTTGGTGTACAATTATAATATCTTTTGAATAGTTGAGTGTAATAACTAGGCGTTTCAAAACAACATTCATAACCAATTTGATCGATATTTTTAGTTGGATTATCTACTAATAATTCAGCACTTTTAATGATTCTATAACGAATTAAGTATTGTATAGGAGAAATTTGAAGTGTTTTTTTGAAGCATCGAAGACATTCTCTTTGGCTGATATTTACGGTATCACTGATTTGTCGCACATCTAGAGGAGATGCATAATTTGTTTTAATAAAAGAAATCATAGTACGAATTCGCTGTGTATTTGTATTTAATGTTGATGGAATTGAATCAAATTTGTTTTCAAATTGTGTATAAAGATCTAATAAAATTTGACTCAAATTATCTCGTACAATAAATTCGTAGTCAAAAGATTCATCTTTGATAGAATAAAAAGCTTCTTTAAATAATTCGACGTATTTGCCGTGATATATATAGCAATCAAAAGTTTTACAATTCATCAAAGGAACAATGTATTTTTTTGCGAATGAAGAATTAGAAGTTCCGGTAATTAATTTTGAGTTAAAAACAAAAAATTGAAGAATTGCGTCGTTGCTACAAATAATATAATGCATCACATTTGTGTTTAAGATGGCTATAGCATCTTGTTCAATGACGTATGTTTTAGAGGGGATTCTTAAATTTAAAGTTCCTTTGGCACAATAAATAATTTCAAATTCTTCATGCCAATGTAAATCTACAATGTGATTTTGGTTATTAGCTGTATTAATTTCATAAGCGGCACAAGGAAATTCATTCGTACCATGTGCTTCTAATTGCATAGATTCATTATTGGTTCGTAAACCCGAACGTTGTAAACTCATAATTCAAACTCCTTTTGACGTTTTTCTTATAATATATTCGTTATTCTTATATTGAAGATATGATCAATAGCACAAACAAAACAAGAAAAATATCTTCAAGATGAATCAGTCCATCATATATTGGTGGACTGATTTTAATATAAAATATAGAAATCTTTTTCGTAATAATCAACAGGAAGATCTTTTTCACTGATAAAGTCAATTTGAATACGATCGATATTTTGAAGATCTGTAATTACTTTATCAATATCTTTCTCACTTCCTTGTAATTCGGCAGTTACTGTGCCATCATCATTGTTCTGTGCAAATCCAGTGATTCCTAAAGGTTTTGCACGCTTTTGGATTTCAAAACGAAACCCTATATTTTGAACTGTTCCTTCAAAATAATATCTTTTTCGGATAGTTCCAGAAGGGAGTTCTCTTTTTGATTTCTCCTTTTTCTTAAATAAATTAAACATAATATTTATCCTATCTTCACTCTGTTTATAATTTCTTTTCCTTCACAATGATTTTTAATATTTGTAGCACTAATTTGTACAATACGATTCAATGTTTCTTCTAAGTGATAACCACCTGTTACATGTGGTGTGATAATTAAATTGTTTATGTTCCACAAATTTGAGTCCTTGGGTAATGGTTCAGGATCTGTTACATCAATGTAGGCACCTGAGAATATGTTTTCTTTTAGTGCTTTTTCTAGTACACATGAATCAATTAAAGTTCCTCTTCCTACATTTACAAAAATGGGTTGTTTCTTAACATAATTTAGTGCTTTTTCATCTAATAAATGATATGTAGATTTTGAACCAGGAAGACTTGAAACAATGATATCTGCCTTTTCTAATTCATCATATAGTGAATCCATTGTACATAATTTATCAATATAATCTGGCTTATCTTTAACATTCCTTTTGATTCCTGTAATATGTGCACCCATCGTATAGGCTCTTTTAGAAAATTCTTTTCCAATATCACCTAAACCTAATACAAGAATATTTGATCCATAAATAGATTTAACACTTCCTTCATCTTTCCATTCATGGTTGGATTGATTCTTGATGTAGCTAGGAATATGTTTCATCAAAGTTAAAATACCAGCTAGAATACATTCTGATATCGCAACTCCATAAGCTCCTGATGCATTGGCAAGTGCTACATTCTTAGGAAAATCTGGATTGTCGGCATATCCATTGGTACCGGCACTGTTAAGTTGTACAAACTCTAAGTCTGGAATATTTTTAAGAATATCAACTGGAATATTTCCAATGATGACATTTGCATCTTTAACTTGTTCAAGAGTTGGTTTGATTAAACCTAAATGGATGAATTCACAATTCGATGATGAACTTTCCAATATTTTTTTGTGTTCTGTTTTTAAAGGGATAAATGTATATATTTTTTTCATAAGTAAGTCTCCTATATAATATTTAAATTTTTAAAGGCATTATAAATACCATCTTGTAAGATGTCATCTGTTACATAATCAGCTTGTTTTTTTACTTCGTCAACACTATTACCCATAGCGATAGAATAACCAGATTTTTCAAACATTGGTAGATCATTATAATTGTCTCCAACAGAAATAATATTTTCTTTGGAAATATCAAAATATTTTGCGATAATATCAATTCCATTTGCCTTTGTGATATGTTTACGTGTGATTTCACCGCTCATTTTGCCATAAGGTGGATATGTTGATGGAATTACATCATATTTTTGATTAAATTGTTTTACTATTACTTCAATAGGAATAGGAGAGTTTAAAAAAGCAATTTTATTAATGGGGCATTTTTCTAGTTCTTTAGTACTGACAACATGAATTTGTTGAATGACCAAAGCTAAACTGTGTTTAGCTTTTTCTTCTGGAGACAGATTGTAACATAATTTGTCTAGATTGCCATTTAAGTAATCCACTACGTTTTGCGTAGAGAACAAACCATGACTGCCTTCAACAATAAATGGAATTTGATTTTCAAAGAAATATTTTTTTAATTGAAAACTCTCTTTATGATCAAAATTGCTGTCATGAATGATTTTATCATCAACAATAACAGTAGAGCCGCTACCACAAATACAAGCATCAAAATGGATTTTTTTTAAATCTCCAATGATTTCAACAACTTGTCTTCCAGTACCTAAGCAAATCTTATGTCCATTCTTTTGGGCTAATTCGCAAGCTAAAATTGTGCTTTCAGGAATATGTCCATCACTATGTAGTAGTGTTCCATCTGCATCTAAAAATATTAATTTCATATGTATTACTCCTTGATAATATATAGTGTAAGAAGAAATAGGGTGAGTTTCAATAGTTGGAAAAATCTTGGAATTTTTTTCAAAATTTGGAATAATTCTCTATTTTTATAAATCGATACAACACACGTCATATGTCTTGAAAGCGTTTGCAGCTGATGCTATTATTCAACTGTCTTAAATGTGCACGATTTAAAAGACTTAATTTGGAGAGGAGAAAAACAAATATGACGCAAAAAATCCAAAAATTCGGTGGCGCAATGTTTACACCTGTATTACTATTTGCGTTCTCTGGAATGATGGTTGGACTTACCACTATATTAACTAGTGAATTAATTGTGGGATCAATTGCAGAAGCTACTACTACATGGTATAAAGTATGGTGGACAGTAAAGGAAGGAGCTTGGGCAATCTTTAAACAGATTCCATTACTTTTCGTTGTTAGTTTACCTATTGGTTTGGCAAAAAAACAGCAAGCTCGTGCTTGTATGGAGGCATTGCTACTATATTTAACTTTTAACTATTTTATCGCTGCTATTTTAACAAACTGGGGAACTGCTTTAGGAGTTGATTATTCCGTAGAAGCAGGTAATGGAACAGGTTTAGCATTAGTTGCTAGTATTAAAACATTAAATACTAACATGATTGGTGCTTTAGTTGTTGCTGGTATTGTTGTATATTTACATAACAAGTATTTTGATACTAAACTCCCAGAGTGGCTAAGTGTTTTCAAAGGTTCTTGTTTTGTTTGTGCTATTGGATTCTTTGTAATGTTAGCATTGGCAGTTGTATTCTGCTTTGTATGGCCAATTTGTCAAACAGGTATGAAATCACTTCAAGGATTCTTCATGGAATCAGGACCTTTAGGTGTTTGGGTATTTTCATTCTGTGAACGTATTTTGATTCCTACAGGTTTACAACACTTTGTTAACTTCCCATTTGCATATGAATCAATTGCAGTTGATGGCGGATATAGAGCTGCTTGGGCATTACACTTATCTGAATATGCAGCATCTAGCAAATCATTAGCTACATTATTCCCAGCTGGACGTTTCGCTTTATTTGGACACTCAAAAGTCTTTGCTGCTCCAGGTATCTCATTAGCATTCTATGCTACTGCAAAGAAAAACAAGAAAAAAGAAGTTATGGGATTAATGCTTCCTGTTGCTTTAACAGCTATGCTTTGTGGTGTCACTGAACCAATTGAATTTACATTCTTATTTGCTGCACCATTCTTATGGCCAATTCACGCAGTACTAGCTGCTACATTAGCTACAATTGAATACTTTGTTGTTGGTATTTCTGGTGAATTCTCTGATGGTTTACTTAACTGGTTAGCATTAAACTGGATTCCTATGGCTAAAAACCACATGGGACAAATTCTTGCTCAAATCGCTGTTGGTTTGATCTTTACAGCTCTTTGGTTCTTGATCTTCTCTTTCTGCATCAAGAAATTCGATTTGAAAACACCAGGACGTGAAGATGATGATGAAGAAGCTAAGTTGATGTCTAAGAAAGATTACAAGGCTGCTAAAGCTGCTGAAGAGGATACAAGCAATGATCCTACTGGAAGCATCGAAGTTGAAGGTGGAGATGCTGCTAAAGCTAAAAAATTCTTGGAATTAGTTGGTGGTAAAGACAACGTTGAAGATGTAACTAACTGTGCAACTCGTTTACGTTTAACATTGAAAGATGATAGTATATTAGCTGATATGAGTGCGTTCAAAAAAGCGGGTGCTCATGGTTTAGTACACAAAGGAAAAGCTGTCCAAATTATTGTTGGATTAAGTGTTTCTAGTGTTCGTGAAGAATTTGAAAATTTACTTGATTAATTAAAAAGTGGAAAGGTGATTGTATGAAAAGAAATAAAAAAATTAGCGCGGCTATGCGTAATAAAATGAATAAAGTAAATAATATTATGTTATTTGGTGTGGTTGTGTGTTGTGCATCACCTTTCCTATACTTTGCATATCTATATATGAAATTGCAAGGTGGAGACATTTATGGATATATCCAAACAGATGCCTATACATTGATCAATATGATTGCAGCATTTATCAATCCTTTTGCAGGACTTATGATTGATAATATGCGAAAAAAAGCCAATGAATTTCAAAATCCTTCGGTTGTTTATCGCAATTTATTCATATTATTGATTGGTGAAATTTGCATGTTGAATACATTCTATATTTTCTTGTTAGTATTCATTCTATACAAATTACACGATGCATATAATGAGCCATTTAATTGTGCTTGGAAATCATTAAGTTTCAAGAAATTTGTGGAAGGTACTTCCGGTAGTTTCGTAGTATTGGCAGGATATTTATTCGTTGATGTGTTATTAGCAAGAATTATGTTCTTTGCGTAAAGTAAGATAATTAAAAGCTTATAGATTTCTATAAGCTTATTTTTTTAGGGAGACAGTTATGGATTTAAAAATAATTATAGAACAGCTTACGGTTTTATTCTTTATAATGGCTATTGGCTTTTTGATTAATAAACTAGGCATATTAAATAAAGAATACAATAAATGCATATCTAAACTATTATTGACGATTGGTATACCAGGTTTGTTGATTAGTTCTGTGGCAAATGGAAATCTTTTCGAAAATAATTATGATATTTTTAATGTACTTTATGTATGTACGATTATTCATATATTTGTGATTATATTAGCTTTAGTTGTCACAAAATTATTTCGTTTTGGAAATACAGCAAGTGTGTACCGTTTTATGTATGTATTTCCTAATGCTGGGCTTATAGGCTTTCCAGTTATTAATGCAATTTTTGGACCGGAAGCCCTTATTTATGCAACAGTGTTTCAACTGCCAAGTAATATATTATGTTATACATATGGTATTTATTTGATGAGTGGAATGGGATTTAATAAAAATGAAGCATTGAAAAGTATTTTAAATCCATGTATTGTTGCTGCATTGATTGCGTGCTCACTATGCATATTAGACATACATTTACCAAGTTTAATTATTGAGTGTGGCTCTTATTTAGGTAGCATAACAACTCCTTTAGGAATGGTGATTATTGGAAGTAGTTTAGCCTCATGTGAAATTGATGTACGTAAAATAGATGTTCGTCTTTATATAAATATTTTAATTAAAATGTTTTTGCTTCCTATCTTATGTTATTTGTTTTTATCACTCATTTGCAATGATGCAATATTGATAGCTGTATTAACAATCACATTTGGATTACCAGCTGCTACAAATACAGTTGTGTTTGCGAATTTATACAATAAAGATATTGAACTAGCAAGCGAAGGCGTATTTATTACAACGGTAATGTGTTTATTTAGTATACCTATTATCTGTTCATTATTGTTAATTTAAGAAAGAGGGGAAAACCATGGAATTAAATGTATTTGTGGCTTGTGATTCTTATAAAGGATCATTAACTTCTGTACAGGCAAATGAATGCATAAAAAAAGGTGTAATGACAGTATTTAAATCCGCAAATGTTGAATGTTTTCCTGTTGCGGATGGTGGCGAAGGAACTGTAGATGCTTATACATATAATTATGGGCATAAAATAACTGTAGATTGTGAAGGTAAAACGGTAGAAATTGGAGTAAATGAAAAAGAGGATACTTGCATTATTGAAATGGCAAGTGTAAATGGAATCATGGATGATTCTGACAAGGATATATTAGGAAGAAATACTTATAAAACAGGGTTATTGATAAAAAAGGCATTAGAACTCGACTTTAAAAATATAATGATTGGTATTGGCGGCAGTGGTACAAATGATTGCGGGATAGGAATCGCAGCTGCATTAGGCTATAGATTTTTAGATGCACAAGGAAACGAAGTGTTACCTTATATTAATAATGCATTTAAAATGAAAACAATAGATGCAACAAATGTTGATTCTAAAATCAAAGACGCTAACTTTATTGTTCTATCAGATGTTAAAAACCCCTTATTAGGGCAGAATAGTTGTGCACATATGTATGGAGAACAAAAAGGTGCTAATGCAGAAGAATTTGAATTGTTAGAAAAACTGGATATACAATTTTTTGAATTATGCAAATCAAATGGATATGTGCTAAATGATTTTGAGGGTGCAGGAGCAGCTGGTGGACTTGGCTTTGGACTTGTAACTTTTTTAGATGCAAAAATTTGTTCAGGCATGGATTATATGCTTTCAAAAATTGAAAAAGAAGAAGAAATGAATGATTTTGATTTAATTATTACGGGCGAAGGGAAAATAGATGAACAAAGTCAATATGGAAAAGTCATTGAGGGTATGCAAAAATTGGGCGCTAAATACGATATCCCAGTACTTTCTATTGGTGGAAGTGTTGTTTTGGAAAATACAGAAAATTTATTATATGGTTCATGTGTTCAAAAATGTTGTGATTTAAAGGAAGCTATGGATCATGCACAATCCAATTTAATAAATGCAACAATTCAATGTTTGAATCTTATTGGTTGTGGTATGGAAATAATGAGGAGGTACTAAATGAAATATACAGAGGACAACTTTCCTCGTAGTACGATTCAAAGAAATGGAATGAAGACATTGCAAGCGCATATTGATGAAACTTCCTGTATGACAATTTGTGATGTTGTGTATCGGAAAGTTGAAAATTATACATTACATCTACACATAATTTTGCCTACACAAGATAAGGATGAAACAAGAAAATTTCCAACAATCATATTTGTTCAAGGATCTGCCTGGCATAAACAAACCTTAGGAAGAGAAATTGTGCAATTGGGAAGAATCGCAAAACTTGGCTATGTCGTTGCGATAGTAGAATATCGTCCTAGTGATGTTGCATTATTTCCAGCACAAATTATAGATGTAAAATATGCAGTTCAATATATGGTTGAGCACAAGGATGAATATTGTGTTGACCCGAATAACTTGATTTTGTGGGGTACATCTTCAGGGGCTCATACGGCTTTGATGACAGCATTCACAAAAGGGCTTGATCAATTTAAAACTCAAGAATTAAAAGAATTTGAATTTAAATGTATAATCGATTATTTTGGACCTACAGATGTCTATGAAATGCGTTTTCAACCTTCTTTAGGAGAGCATTATACAAAAGACTGTCCAGAAGGATTATTGTTAGGACAGGTTGTCACAAGAGAAAATAGTCTGGATACAGTAGTGATGAAATATGTTGAAAAAGATAAAATGATTCCTCCTGTTTTGATTCTGCATGGAGATATGGATAAAAGTGTATTATTATATGATAAATTGATAGAATGTAAAAAAGATGTACAGATTTATAAAATTCGAGATGCAGGACATAGTGGTGCTGAATCTTGGAATAAAGAAGTACTTGATATTGTAAATGAATTTATATCGGTAATCCGCAATTAGATAGGGTCGACTAAAAGTTGGCTTCAAAAATTGTAGGGCCGAAAACCCTATGTGTATTTAAAGGATTATTAACTAGGGAGCAGAGATTTCAATATCTCTGCTCTTTTATAATGGGTGATTTGAATGATTGAAATCAATGTATTCAGTTAACTTGTCATATAATTCTTCGAATCTTATGTCAATGTATCCTTGTAGTTCTTCAATTTCAAATTTCATTTCATTGTTTTGAAGATTTCTGAAGTATTCAATCAATTCAATAATGTCTTGTGCATCCATGATCATTTCTCCCTTGGTTCCAGGCTAAATGTAGCGTTTGGGTCGAGTACATACATTACACGATTGCGGAAGCGAGACCAGTTGGTGTAGCCATTGGCGTTGTTCTTGATACACTTGATAATCTTGTTTCGATTCTCAATGATCGCATTATTCACTTTTTTATTGCAGACCACCACCTGGCCTTTGTCTGCTTCAACTTTATATTCAGTACCTACAATCGTAAATGAATTGATGATTTCCTGTTTCCAGTTAATAAGATTATTGGAGAATTTGATCATTTCTTCAATGTTTGTATCAATGCAGCTGCGAATCAGATTTTCTAGATTTACTTTCGCATTGTCGATTGTAGATTTTGAATAGAAGTCTACAAGTTCTAGTTTTAATGAGTAACAAATAGTTAGGCCATTATTGATTTCAAGCAGTTTCTTTCTTAAATCATAGTAGTTCATATAGCTTTTAAAATGAGAGTTGTATTTACGCTCACGTTCTACATCAAACAGTCTTCCATATTTATCTTCATCTTCTGGATTTTTAAATAACAGCCAGTTGAATTTTTTGAGAAGATAATATTCATCTGAAGCCTTATTATCTTTATATCCTTTCATGACTTTGATACGTACCTCATTCATTTTCCTATGGAAATCTTGGGAAAGATGGAAATAATCCAAAAGCATACAACAGGATGGAAACACCTTATGAACGAC
>NZ_QSPK01000071.1 GCF_003436425.1 Eubacterium sp. TM05-53 | reverse complement strand
AATAGACACTATTAATGTCGAATATATCAACATGTCACCAAATTGCTAGTTAAGCCAAAGGTAAACCATTTTTTAAAATAATTTGATTGTAGAACATGTTAATTGCGACAGAAGATGGTATTCCTAATTTTGATAAGATTGCTTCCGCTTGTTCTTTTGTTTCTGGTTCAATTCTTGCGTATACATTTGATGTTTTTGACATATAATAAATTCCTTTTTGTTAATTTAAGACATTGTACATACATTCGCAATCTAATGTAAAAGCATTTTAAAAGAACAGACTATTTTTTAGCCTGTTCTACAATTTCATTGATTCTTTCTAAGACAGGTTCAAAACCTGTTTTTTCTGTACTACTGATGCCAAAGATGTTTTTCATTGGCAATTGAAGCTGTTGAGAAATATCTTTCAATGCACGAACACGTTTTGTCTTAGGAATCTTATCAACTTTTGTAGCTACAATGACAATTTGAATTCCAAGAGTTTGAATCATTTCGATCATATCTAAATCATCATGCGTGGCGCCATGTCTTGCATCGACAAGTTGTACAACGCAACAAATCTGCTCTCTTTGGTTAAAATATGTATCCATCATTTTACCCATCTTGATCAGCATTTGTTTAGACATTTTCGCATAACCATATCCAGGAACATCCACTAACATCCAAGTATCATCAATCTTAAAGAAATTGATCAAACGTGTTTTACCTGGTGTATTTCCTACATAGGCTAATCTTTTTTTATTTGTCAATGCATTAATAAAGCTTGATTTTCCAACATTACTACGTCCAACGACTACAACTTCTGGTAAATCAGATTCTGGCCATTGTTCTTTTTCAACAGCACTAATCACAAATTCACTAATCATACTATTTTACCAATGCGTTGTGTAACACTTGAGAAACATTTGAACAAGGAATAAAAGTAACTGCATCTTTTACTTCTTGAGGAACATCATCCAAATCTTTTACATTTTCTTTTGGTATCAAGATCGTATCAATTCCAGAACGATGCGCAGCCAATGATTTCTCTTTCAATCCACCAATAGGAAGAACATTTCCTCTTAGTGTGACTTCACCCGTCATAGCTAAATTTGCCTTAACCGGAATATTTGAGAAACAAGATACTAATGCTGTTGTCATTGTAACACCAGCACTTGGTCCATCTTTTGGTACAGCACCTTCTGGTACGTGAATATGTACATCGTTTTCTTCAAACAATTTAGGATCAATTTTAAATTCTTTCGCATGTGTACGAACATAGTCAAGCGCAATACTAGCACTTTCCTTCATGACATCACCTAATTGTCCTGTAAGAACAAGTCTTCCTTTACCAGTAAAGCGAGTTGCCTCGATTTGAAGGATATCTCCACCAAAACTTGTATAGGCAAGTCCTGTTACAGTTCCAACTTGATCTTTCTTTTCTTTTTTACCATAATCTACTTTTTCATTACCCAACCACTCATGAACTAATTTCTTAGTTAACTTGATGCTGCGTTTGTTGTTTTTCAAAATCGCAAGTACTGTCTTACGGCAAATTGTCGCAATTGTACGCTCTAAAGAACGAACACCCGCTTCACGAGTATAGTAACGAATTAAATATAGTAACATGTCATCATCAATTTTTAATTGAGATGCTTTTAAACCATTTAATTCTAATTGCTTAGGAACCAAGTGATCCTTGGCAATATGTACCTTTTCTGCATCTGTATAGCTTGATAATTCAATAATTTCCAAACGATCTCTTAATGCAGGTGGAATGTTTTCTAAATAGTTTGCGGTTGCGATGAATAACACTTTAGATAAGTCATAAGGCTCTTCAATATAGTGATCTGAGAATACTGAGTTTTGTTCAGGATCCAATACTTCAAGCATTGCACTTGATGGATCTCCCTTATAATCACTTGCCATCTTATCAATTTCATCAATCAAGAACACAGGATTTGTAACTCCAGCCTTTTTCATACCTTGAATAATACGACCAGGTAAAGCTCCTAAATAGGTTCTTCTGTGACCACGAATTTCTGCTTCATCACGAACACCACCAAGTGACATCTTCACAAATTTACGGTCCAAAGCACGTGCAACACTTTTTGCCAAAGATGTTTTACCAACTCCTGGAGGACCTACCAAACAAATGATTGGCGCATTCAATGAATTTGTCATTTGTTTAACAGCCAAATACTCTAGAATACGTTCTTTTACTTTTTCTAGACCATAGTGATCTGCATTTAAAATAGCTTCTGCTTCATTTAAATCTTCATTGTCTTTTGTTTCCTGCCACCAAGGAAGATCCATCAACCAATCAATATATGATTTAATGACACCTGTCTCTCCACTTGCCATAGGTAGCATTTCATAACGACTCACTTCATCCGATACCTTTTTCTTAATGTAGTCTGGGTATGGATTTTCAGCTAAACGCTTACGAATCTTAGCCGCATCTTCATCTTGGGCAACTGTATCCCCTAATTCTTCACGAATGACATTCATCTTTTCACGAAGATAGTAATCTTTTTGTCCTTGATCAATTCTTTCTTTGACAGTTTCGTTGATTTGTTGTTCAACTTCACTCATCTTTTTCTCTTTAGCCATATCTTGAAGCAACATCATTAGACGATCATTTACCCCTAATGTTTCAAGATACTGTTGTTTTCTTTCAATATCTAAAGGCAATCCTTGAACAGCTTTATCACTTAAGAATTCACCGCCCATACCCTTTGAAATTTCCATAACGATTTCTTTTGTCACAAAACGATCTTGACCTTGCATACGATCAAGCTCATCTGCGATCATACGAATCAAAGCTTCTTCTTCAACAGCGTCCTGTTTTTCACTTTCAAGAATTTCAACTTCGGCTAAATCACTTAGGCTTCCATTGATCCAATTGTTTAGCTTAACACGCTTAATTCCACGAAACTTTACACGTAAAAAGTTATCAAAACGACGAATATGACGAACTTCACATAAAGTTCCTACAGGATATATATCTTCTTTTCCAGGATTTTCTTGTTCAAGTTCTTTTTGAGAAAATAAACAAATCTTTTTATCATAATTATCCTGTGCATTTTCAACAGCATGTACAGAAGCACCCCTTCCTACATCAATCACAATTTCTTGATTTGGATATAGGACGACTCCTCTTGTACAAACTAAAGGATAGGTATTTAATTCCATACGAAAACCTCCTTATATTAAATATGGAAAAAGACGCTAAGCGCCTTTTTTCTTTAACATTATACTACTTTACAGAAGTTTTAATGAAGTCTAATGCTTTTTGATTAGCTAAATCTGCTTTAATACTTTCTGGAGAAATCAATGATTTGATTTTTTCAACTTCCATGTTGTACATTTCAGACATTGTAGTAAATTCTTTTTCTACATCTTCATCACTAGCTTCAATGCTTTCTGCTTTAACGATAGCTTCTAATACTAATTGAGTTTTAACACGAGCAGCAGCTTCTGGACTCATTTGAGCACGGATTGCTTCTTCAGTTTGGTGAGTTGCTTCTAAGAATTGTTTAGCAGTAAATCCAGATTGTTGCATACGACCTTCGAATTCTTTGTACATACGATCAACTTCAGCATCGATCATTACTGCAGGGATTTCAACATTAGCGTTGTCACAAACTTTTCCTAACAATTCATTTGTGAAGTTTTCTTCAGCTTCTCTTTCTTTTTGAGCAGTTAAATCAGTTTTTACTTTTTCTTTGTAAGCATCTACTGTTTCAACATTTTCAATTTTTAATTTTTTGATTAATTCATCATTTAATTCAGGAAGATCTTTATATTTTACTTCGTGAACTGTGCAGTGGAAAGTTGCAGGTTGACCAGCAAGTTCAGCTGCTTGGTAGTTTTCAGGGAAAGTAACTTCAACGTCTTTTTCTTCACCTTTCTTAACTCCAACTAATTGTTCTTCAAAACCTGGAATGAATGATCCTGAACCAAGTTCTAATGGATAGTTTTCTCCAGATCCACCTTCAAATGCTACACCATCTTTTGTTCCAACAAAATCGATAACTACTTGATCACCTAATTGAGCAGCATCGTCATCTTCACGAACAACCCAGTCAGCATAACGATCTTGAACACGTTTAACTTCGTTTTCAACATCTTCTTCTGTAACTTCTACATCCGCTTTTTTGATATCTAATCCTTTGTATTCACCTAAAGTTACTTCAGGAAGTACTGTACATGTAAATACTAATACGGCTTTTTCATCATCAGCTTCTTTAACATCTAAAGTAGGACGAGCTACTAAATCGATGTTGTGTTCTTTGATTCCTTCTGATAATGCTTCATTAGCTACTTCTTCACTAGCCATATCATATAATGCTTTTGAAGAAAGTTGTTTTTTAACTAAAGCATCAGGAATTTGTCCTTGACGGAATCCTTTCAAATTCATGTGAGATTTAGCATAGTTTAATGCTTTTTTCTGTGCTTTTTTCCAAGCTTCACCTTCTACTGTTACTTCTAATTCACCAGTAGAATTTTCTTTCAAAGTCCAAGTACTAGTCATTGTTTTCTCCTCGCTTTTCAATGGATAACTCAATATCCTCAATTCTTTCAAGACCTTGTTTTTTGACAAAACCAGGCCATTCATCGGATTTCTGCATGGCATCATACACAAGTCTACAAATACCTTTCGCAAGCTGGTAAGGATCTTTGTCTTCTTGATCGAATGGTCTTTCATATAAAACTAACTGCATCAAAAGTGACATACAAAATTGAATCATAGTAGGATTCTCATTTGTAAACCAACTTTCGAATAATGAGCTAGCCTCATTGATTGACTGATCTTGCTCCATAGGTAAAATAGCACTTGGTATAAACGTAATGTTCAACCCGGATTTTATCAAATCAAACGGATCATCAATTTTCTGCTCCATTAAAGCTTCAATCAATGTACCCTTATATTCATCAGGTAAATCTGAATCTAGTAATTCCTGAACTTCATCATGACACATTCTTAAATTCATGTTTTCTAAAATAGAAATCGCATAGATTTTTTGTTCTAGAGTACCATGAACATAATCCTGTAACTTGCTGAAATCCATACTCTTACTCTTTTGTTCTAAATAAGGTTTACATTCTGACTTATAATATTCCAATAACTCCAATGCATCCTCTGGAACATAAGGCATGTTCAGTTCCTGACAAATCAATTCGTACGCCTGGGCATAACTTTTTTCATCTATCTCTTTTTTTATTTCTTCGATTAAAGAATGATAATATGCGTTCACTTATACCTCCATGCGAAACATTAATATTCTACCATAAACATCGGTAATAATCAATTCTACGCATTTCTAAAATACAGAATCCGTAGAATGTCGTTTAAAGAAAAAAACTCTCCTTTTACAGAGAATTTGTTTTCCTACTTTTTTCTAATTCATTTAACTTCTTGAATTCAGCTAAAATACAAATAACCGATACTACAAAGGCTACAAAATCCGCAATGGGAGCCGCGTATAAGATTCCATTCAATCCAAAAAATTTAGGCAAGATCAAAACAAGTGGAATCAAGAACAACACCTGTCTTGTCATCGACAAAAACATTCCTAAATATGCTTTTTTAATAGATGCAAAGAAGCTAGACGATAACATCTGTACTCCATCAATACATACTAGCATTAGATAGATTTGCATAAACATTGTCGCAAATTCAAAATAGTTCGCATCCCCTGATCCAAATATAGATAATACAGTACTTGTGCAGAATTGAAATAAGGCCCAACCAATAAATGAAACAACCAAATTTGCACTGATTGCAAGCTTGAACGTCTTTTTAACACGCTCATATTTTTGCGCTCCATAATTAAATCCAATGATTGGCTGCATACCTTGCGAAATACCAATGATGATAGCTAATAATATCGCATTGGTTTTCATCACAATGCCACATGCAGCTAAAGGAATATCACTGCCAAATTTAGTGAATTGCCCATAATATGTCAATGAGTTATTTAAAACGATTTGCACAAACAAAATCGCAATCTGATTTAATGAAGCACTCATTCCAATGGTTGCCATTTCCTTTGTATCCTTCAAAGAAATACGTAAACTCTTTTTATTAAATTCAATATGTTGAAAACTCTTAATATACCAGGCGGCAATAAAAAACGAAATCACTTGACCGGCTACTGTGGCAATGGCAGCCCCAGCTACTCCCATATGAAACACAAAGATAAATAGTGGATCTAATATTGTATTCACAATGGCTCCCACAACCATACATGTCATTGAATAGTTTGGTGATCCGTCTGCACGAATCAAGTTACTAATCACATTTGTCGTAATCAAAAACGGAACACCCAAAGTTGTAATTCGTGTATATTCAAGTGCCAAAGGCATAATTGTACTTGTAGCCCCGAACGATTTTAATAGTGGTTCAAGAAATACAAGTACTAAGACAACATAGATTACTGAGCAAAGTAAAGACATACTAATACCATTACCAGCAATACTACTTGATCGTTCTGGCTTCTTTTCACCTAGATATAAACTAAATAAACTTGCTGAACCAATCCCAATCAACAATGCAATCGCAAGCGCAATGGTTGTTAATGGAAACGCCACATTAGTTGCAGCATTTCCTAGAAAACCAACACCTTGACCGATAAAGATTTGATCCACAATGTTATATAGTGACGATACAAGCATTGAGATAATACTTGGTATCGCAAACTTTTTTAATAATGATGACTCTTTTTCATACCCTAATGGATTTTGCATGCTAATTCAATTCCCTCTTTCTAAACTGCGCAATTAAATGCTTATTTCCCATTGAATGCTCACGAATCACATTCAACTCATTTCCTCTTTCATCAAACCAACCCACAAATTCATAACCTGGCTTTGTAGCCGGCAATAAATGAATCGTATCCGAAAAATACGTATATGACTTTGGATTTCTTCGACTACTTAATCCCCCATTTAAATCATATGTAATCTTATATTGACTCACTTGCCAATGAGCATATAAAGTACAAGACTCATGAATGGGTTCATCCAAGTTATAACGCCAACGATAATCACAATCCCAGAACCATCCATCAAAGGTATATCCAACTCGAACTGGCGGCTTTAAATCCCCCAATAAACCATGTTCATCCGTACATACATCCATATAATTAGCTCCACCACACGTTTCAAAGTGGATAACTGGACATTCTTTATAAATAGCTGTTAATATGACTGGTTCATGAATGCCTGCTGGTAAACTTGTTATAATTTCACCATTCAACTGCCAACCTACAAACATAACACCCTTCTTAAATGCCGGATACAACAATAATTCTTCCGATTCAATGCATGTATATCTTGGATTACGACGCGACATAACTCCGCCATCAACATCATATTCAATGGGATACCAAATAGGAATCCATTTATCATATAAAGTCACAGAATGAGGAAGAACCCCACCTGGATTTAATCTTTTTGTACACTCTTTATCTATATACCAACCAACAAACTGGTAACCTTCTCTTTTTTCACTCATCAAATATCACCTGCCCATTATTTTATCACAAATAAAAAAAACACCCAAGACTCCGTTAGTTAGACGGAGAGGAGTGTTTTCAGAACACATCTGCAAGTAGTAGTCTTGTAGTAGTTCTATGCATATAGTTAGCTATCCCTTTCATTCCATATTAACAAACAATGATAAAATATCAATTAAAGTAATTGTGTCATATCAAGATTTTAAGTACGATAATCTTAAATAGATTCATGGAAGATGAAATGCGTATGTATAACTTATTCACTGTGCAATTCATTTCTTACCCACATTATAAAATTATGTGATATCTATATATTTCACAATGTTTTTGTTGTATTAAGGTAGTCAAAAAGATTTCTAAAACTATCTACAAACAGAAAAAAAACATCAAATTACAATGTCTAATACCTATGATTCATTCTCATTCGTGCCTTAAAAGCTTAGAGCAGTAATTTTTACAATTACTGCTCTGTTAATCCATTATTATTTATAACATCCTTATACCAATAATAACTATCTTTCTTAATACGTG
The DNA here is from genome assembly GCF_003436425.1 of Eubacterium sp. TM05-53. GTDB lineage: Bacteria > Bacillota_I > Bacilli_A > Erysipelotrichales > Erysipelotrichaceae > Holdemanella. Next base: position 3,113 of record NZ_QSPK01000071.1, on the reverse strand, counting down.
ACATATCTTTAAGATTCTTTTCATCACGATTCACATATACAAAACCATATCGTTTCCCATACCCCTGATGAGTACTAACAAGATCTATAAAAGACCATGGGCAATATCCAATCAACTCCACGCCATCACTAATAGCAAGCTGAGCTTGATAGAAATGTCTTTTTAAGTAGTCAATACGATATGTATCATGAACTCTTCCATCTTGTGTTAATTCATCTTTAGCACCCAATCCATTTTCTGTGATCAATAAAGGTAATTGATAGCGATCATAGATGCGACGCAAAGTCACACGCATACCGATAGAATCAACCTTCCATCCAAACTCTGTTTCTTCTAGATAGTTATTCTTAGCTGCACGATACACACCTTCTTCGCCAATCATAACCTGTTGATCCCCGTTTCTAGGTTGACAATCTGTTCCGTCATTTTTGGCTTCGCAAACAGTTGCAGTCGCATAGTAGTTAACCCCTAAAAAGTCTGGTTTTGCCTTAGCAATTATTTCCATATCGCCTTTTTCTATTTCTGGTAAACATCCTTTTTCTTCCATATAGGACCAAGCAATCGTGTTGTATCTTCCATAAACCGCAACATCCAAATATAACCAGCAACGAATGCTTTCCCAGTTATCTGCCGCAATTACATCTGCTGGATTGCATTTTTCTGGATAAATTGCCGTAATATTTGGTGCAGGCCCAATTTTTCCACCTACTACCAATTCATGACACAAATCAGTTGCTTTGGCTGCTGCAACAAACATGTTATGACACTGTTGATATAATTCCTTTTTCGTAGGAATACGGCCTGGATTCATTGCGTTTGGATGATTAATCATAACATTTTGTTCATTAATGGTTAACCAATATTTAACTCTGTCACCATAATTCTCAAATAATACTCTTGCATATTTCACAAAAGCATCAATTGTTTTTCGATTACACCAACCACCTTGTTCGTGTAATTTTAAAGGTAAATCGAAATGATACATAGTAACAACCGGTTCAATTCCATTAGACACCAATTCATTAATCAATTCATTATAAAACTGAATGCCTTTCTCATTCACTTCTCCATCACCATCCGGAATAATACGTGTCCAAGCAATTGAGAATCGATATGCTTTCATTCCTATCTCAGCCATTAATTTAACATCTTCTATCATATGATGATAATGATCACTAGCAACCTTAAAATCGGCAATATCTTTTGGCTCATGTAAATCTTGAACAGACAAGCCTTTTCCATCTTCATTAAAAGCTCCTTCTACCTGATAAGCGGATGTTGATGCTCCCCATAAGAATCCTTTTGGGAATGATTTCAATTTTTTGTAAAACATAAGTAATCCTCCATTACGCTCTCAAATTCAATAACTGTTCTTCAATTTTAATATCACCTTCATGAAGATTATTGATTTCTTGATAAGATGCACTATTTGTTACTACCACCATAACTTGTGTTGAATATCCCGCATCCTTAATTTTCTCTGGTTCAAATGTCACCAATTTTTGCCCAGCTTTTACTTGTTCTCCCTGTTTTACAAAGGACTCAAAATATTTTCCATTTAATTCCACTGTATTAATTCCAATATGTATAAGCACCTCTGCACCATTTCGCGAAATCAATCCAATCGCGTGTTTTGTTGGAAACAGAGTTGCAACCATTCCATCAAATGGCGCTACAATCACCCCATTAGCTGGTACGATAACTGCACCATCTCCTAAAGCCTTTGAAGCAAACGCTTCATCATCAGCCTCACTTAAGTTTAGAACCCTACCATCTACTGGTGCCATTACAATTTCTTGCTTCGATTGTATTGCTCCAGGATTGACAACAGGTTCGTTTACTTTCTTTTCAAAACGTAGACTTAATATAAAAGTAATGATAGCCGTTGCGATGATACTGATAACAATAGCAATGATAATATTAACAAAACAAGTCATTGAATTATCACCAATATATAGCAATACAGCAGGTAAACCCGAAGATCCCGTCGCAAAACGATGCGTCTGTGTCAATCCAGCATACAAACCACCTAATCCACCACCGATCATTGCTGAAATTAAAGGATATTTTTTAGGCAAGTTTACACCATATAAAATAGGCTCTGTAATTCCCATGTAAGCAGTTATAGAACCAGAAGCAGCAGTTTGGCGTGTATTTTTATCTCTTGTACGCAAAGCAACAACTAATCCAGCTGTAGCTTGAGCCATATTAGAACATACGCATCCTGGTCCAAAAATACTATCATATCCCAAGTTAGACATTTGCATTACGCCTAGTGGAGCAACACCGTTGTGTAGACCAAACATGACCATAATAGGAAGAAAGCCTCCGATTAGAACAGCTGGTGCCCAACTTGCATTTGTGCTTAAGAATTCAAAGAACGTTGCCAAATATCCTCCTGCCACACTTCCAATTGGACCTAATACAGAAAATGCCAAAGTACCCATAATTAAGAATGTACACATTGGAACAAATACCAAGTTTACTGATTTTGGTATCCAACGATTCAAAAATTTCTCTACATACGCTTGCACCAATACAATCAAAATGATTGGAATTACACTTGATGTATAAGTAGCTAACGTGAATGGAATCACCCCAAAGAAGTGAACAGGTTCTCCTGCTGTTACCAATGCCGTCCAATTTGGATGCATCATCATAGCTGCAACGCCAACTGCTAAGATTGGGTTACATTTTAATTTCTGTGCTTCTGTAAATGCCAACAGCATAGGCAAGAAAAAGAAGACTCCATCCGCAAAAAGGTTTAGTAAATAATATGTTTGTGAACCAGTAGTAATTACATTAAATACGACTAATAACGCTAATACTGCCTTTACCATTCCAGCTCCTGACAAAGCTGGAATGATAGGTTGGAAAGTACCAGCTACAAATTCAATAATCGTTGTTATAATTCCCTTCTTTTCGCTTTCCTGTTCAGATTTATTTAATTTAATATCAACTAACTTTTCAATTTCTTCGAATACCTCTGCAACATGAGTACCAATTATAACCTGGAAAACTCCTGCATTAATTAGTACCTTTGTAACTCCTTTTAAATTGGCTTAACTAGCAATTTGGTGACATTGTTATAATTCTGGTTTTTATCATTTATA
>NZ_QSPK01000070.1 GCF_003436425.1 Eubacterium sp. TM05-53 | reverse complement strand
TTGGCAAATGAAAAGCGCCCATACAAATCATTTTATATGATTTGATGGGCTTTTTTTATCATTAATCAAAGACATGTCATAATCACTTGTATTGCCACAAGGATGCGTACACGTTTTACATCCTGGTGATATTTTGTCTTTTTCTTTATGCACTAAATCAATTAGATCTTGTGTTACCGTATGATTTTTTAAATGTTGAAGACAATCCATGATGATTGAGTCTGTATGTTCTGTTTTTGGATTAGAATCCACGGTTTTAGAAAGACCAATTAAAGCGGACCATAATTTAGTTTCCATCAGATTTTACCTCCACATTAAAATAAGTATCTGGATAGGGTTCATCCTTTAAAGTATAGTGCCACCACTTGGATTCTAAAGGGATAAATCCATTGTCTAACATTAAATTTCTAAGTGTCTTGCGATTGTTTATTTGATGATTCGTTAATCCTTTTGTGTATAATGGACTAGAAATATCGCCAAAATAATCAAAGTAAGATCCCATATCTAATTCTTTTCCTGTTTTTTCATCAACTAAAGTTAAATTGACAGTGCTACCTCTGGTGTGCGCTGATTTTTCAATGATAAAGTCATTCTCAAAAAGATATTTTTTGGAATATTTTGGATAGAAAATGGATTTCATTTTATCATCCTCAGTATCTTTCCAAGTCATGAAATGATCAAGGGCACTTTGAGGTCGATAGGCATCCCATATCTTTAATCGATATCCCATTTGTCTTGCCTTTGAATTGATTACTTTTAATTGCTTCACCAATTCTTTTGTTCCTAACGCTACCGGATCTATATAGCCATCAATGATTTCACCGATGAAATTGTAAGTTGTGCAATAGCGAATATCTAAAAGAATATCGGGGATTTCTTTTTGTATATTTAATAATTTCATGTATATATTTTAATATATTTGTTTATGTTAATCCACTTATGTTTTGTGTATAATACTTGTTAGAAATGAGGTAATAAACATGAAATTTAGTGATATTGATTTTTCAGCCATTTCAAGAATGATGGACAATATGAGCGATGAAGAAAAGAATAAGTTAAATGACATGGCTCAAAATATGATGAATAATATGAAACAAAACGAAGAGTCTGAAGAAGAAACGGACTTTTATGAAGCTTTAAATATAAATGAAGAAGATTATGCAGATTTTCCGGGAAGTGCCTTAGATCAAATCGAAGCAGGAAGTGATTTGGAAGTCTATTATGAAGATGTAAAGGATGTTGATTTTAGTGCGAGTGCCTTATTTTATGCGAAAGCCACTTTGAACATGTTACGAAAATATATCTACCCTATCTTTAAGAATTTCTTTGATGGATTTAATAATCCTTCAACGACAACCATCTATTCCTATTTATATCCTTTAATGAATGAGGACAACATTCATAAGTTGTTTGATGAAGCGTTTGGTACGCCAGAAGGATGGATGGAACTTAAAAATGCTCTTCAACAAATCTATATTATTTTAAATCGTGCAGAGTATGATTTTGTGAGTTATGAAGATTTACAATTATTAAAAGATGTCTTGTTTAATCAGGAAGTATTATTAAAAATCAAAAATATATGAAAAAACTAAAAATAAATAATTGTTTAGAACCAATGGATGAATGGACATATGAATCGTATGTGAGTGATTATATATTTGAGAATGTTTGTATTGAAGAAAACTTAGATAATATCACGATGGATGGGTGTAAATTTAGCAAGTGTCAAATTAATGATTGTAGCTTTAGCTTTATTGAATGTATGGATATTATTTTTGATCACTGTGAATTTGTAAATGTACACTTGAATCAATGTAGTTTAAGCCGTGTTCATTTCATTTCTTGTCGAATCAGTGGGATGGAACTTTCACAAAGCTTAGTTCAAGACACATTATTTCAATTATGCAAAGGACATTATTGTGACTTTGGTGGCAGTACATTTAAAGATTGTGCATTTGACATCAATGATTTAACGGGTTCAGAATTTGTTCAATGTAATTTTAAAAATTCTTCATTTGATAAATGTATATTAAATTCAACGGAATGGTTTAACACAAAATTAAAAGAGCTTGATTTCTCAAGCTGTGAAATTGAAAACATTGCTGTGTCGAGTGATAAATTAACAGGTGTTGTCGTGAATTCATCCCAGGCACTTGAATTTGTGAGACTTTTAGGTATTGTAGTTAAAGATTGACATATTGTTTCAATCTTTCGGGCATGGATTCAATCAACATATTGACTAGCGTTTCTATATCTAGATACATATTTTTTTCGACCCAGGACTTAGTCATTTCAATAGATCCATGACAATACATTTGAAGTAGAAAGTCTAGTTGTGGATCAATTGTTGTTTTTGTTTCGATTTTCTTTTTGTAGAAATCATAGATACAGCGATAGTCATAGTTTGTCAAAGAATTGTAGTCATCTTCTTTAAAGAATGTGTTTTGGCTTTGGATAAAAGTGAATTTTTTGATCAAAGCTTCTTTTAAAGTGGTTTGATCAGCCATTTCTTTAAAAGAGTCTAGGCATAGCTTTTCAAAATACCAATTCACTAGATCTTCTTTATCTTCAAAATTACGATAAAATGTTTGTCTTGTTAGATTTGCTTCTTTTGTGATCTGCGTGACTGTAATCTTGTTTAATGATTGTGTCTTTAATAGAATTAATAGCGCATTTGCGATCGTTAGTTTTGTATCGTTCATACAACTATTATATGTCATGACAATTGACTTTAAAAGAGGACTAGCTTAAAATTAAAAAAAAGAGTTAGAGGAGTAATGAATATGCAGTTAGGCGAATCGATGGAAGATTATTTAGAAGCCATATTAGTTTTATCAAAATGTTTAGATCATGTTCGTAGCGTTGATGTCGCAAGTTATTTGGGTTTTTCTAAGCCTAGCGTCTCACATGCCGTAAAATTATTGTCTGAGCAAGGATTAATTGCTTTAGATGTTAGTAAATTTTTAACTTTGAGTGAAGAAGGAAAGAAAATCGCAGAAGAAACATATGAGCGTCATATTTTCTTTTCAGAAATGCTACAAAATATTGGGGTACCTAAAAATATTGCGACAGAAGATGCTTGTCGTATTGAACATGTGATTTCGCAAGAATCTTTTGAGGCAATTAAAAAGTATTATCAAAATAATAAAGACTAGCTATAGATTGTATCTGTAGCTTTTATTTTGAAAGGAGCAAGGAAAATGAGACCAGAAATATTAGCACCCGTAGGAAGTATGGAAGCATTAAATGCAGCCTTAGCGGCAGGGTGTGATGCCGTTTATTTTGGATTGCCTAGTTTTGGGGCTAGGGCATTCGCAAATAATTTTGATTTAAAAACCACAAAAGAAGTCATTGAAAGATGTCATTTGTGTGGCGTAAAAGTATATATTACGATGAATACTATATTATATGAGGATGAAATTGAGGATGCCTACAATATGGCAAAGATGGTTCATTCTTTTGGTGTAGATGCTTTGATCATTCAAGATTTAGGATTTATTCATCTTTTGCATCATAGACTACCCAATTTGGTGCTACATGCTTCTACTCAGCTTTCAGTTTCTAATCCTTATCAAATTGAACAACTAAAAAAATTAGGTGTTCAACGTGTTGTTTTAGCTAGAGAATGTACAAAAGAAGAAATTCAAGCCTGTGTAGATACAGGAATTGAAGTGGAAGTTTTTGTGCATGGAGCTTTATGTATTTGTTATTCGGGACAATGTTATTTTTCAAGTGTGCATTATGGACGAAGTGGAAATCGAGGTATGTGTGCGCAGCCATGTCGTATGAAATATAACCTTTATGAAGATGGAAATAAAGTGGATACGCATGGAGATTATGTATTAAGTCCTAAAGATTTATCTTTAATGGATGAAGTCAATACATTAGCGGATATGGGTGTTTGTTCCTTAAAAATTGAAGGACGAATGAAAAGTGCTCCTTATGTATATGAGAGTGTTTCACAAGTCAAAAAAGTATTAGAGAATATTCAACGAAGTAATTTGGATGAACAAAACTTGCGTGTTACATTCAATCGTGAATATACTTTAGGACATATGTATAAGGCGACTGGCAAAGAATTAATGAATAGTAAAACTTGTAATCATCAAGGAATTGAAATTGGTAAAGTTGTTAAGGTAAATAAAAATAAGATTTGTATTCAATTGAGTCAAGACCTTCATCAAAATGATGGCATTCGTTTTGAAAGAGAAAACTTGGGTTGTAACGTAAATTTTATGTATGATAAGAAACAAAAGTTGATTTCTTTTATGTCAAAAAATAATACTGTACTAATTGAAGGACCTGCAGGTGTGCATGTAGGCAGTGTTGTTCGTAAAACGATGGATTCTGAGTTGAATAAAACAATCGAGGAAAGAATTCGTACATCCAATCGTCAAAGCAAGGTCAATGCGATTGTGACTTGTAGTGCAGTTGGAATGCCTATGGTGATGGAAGTATATAAGGATTCGACAAGAGTTAATGTTTCTACGGATATTAATAGTGTTAAAGCTTTAAAGCGGGCAACGGATGAAGAAACATTGAATAAACAGTTTTCTAAGACAAAAGATAGTTGGGCAAGTTTTGATCAGATTGAATATCATTTGGGTAAAGATATTTATTTTCCAATTTCTGTGATGAACCAACTTCGAAGGGATGCTCTAGAAAAAACGAAAGAGGCATGTTTAAAACAAGGAATGATTGTTGAAAAAGAATATAGTTATGTTCCAACTGAAAGTAAGACAACGTTTGATTTATTTGAAATTAATGCAGTGAATCAAAAGGTGGATGATTCAAGTTGTTATGTAAGTGAAATGTTGAATAATGAGAATGTATTAAATAAGTCGAATATTACAGGAATCCATGGTGTAGTCAATGCGCATTTAGGGGATGGAAAGATCGTAGATTCATTAAATATTTCCAATTCATATAGTGTGGCTGCTATCTTAGAGATGGGATATGAAAGTTGTGTTTTAAGTGATGAATGTGATACATATCAAGTTGAAGCGTTGATGAAGGCATTTATGGCTCGTTATCATTTTAATGCTCCAGTCTATAAGACTTTATATCAGAAACGACGCTTGATGACGATGAAACATTGTCCTGTAAATACGGCTTTAAAAGATGGTAAGAGAATGAATTGCGGTTTGTGCCATCATCATCGTTATGAGCTTGAAGGCTTAGATGGAAAGCGTGTCTTTTTATTTGGAGATAAAGATTGTCACATGCGATTATATGATGTGAATATTATGAATGAAATTGAAAATCGAAAAGATTATGAATCGTATGGAATAAAACATTTCCGCTTTGTGTTTACTGATGAGAACCAAGAGGAAGTTAAAACCGCTTTCAGAGCCTATAATCGTTGATTTTAGATGGCTTGCGTGCTATTATTTTATTAGCTTAAGGCTTAGAGGAGGATATTTTAATTATGCCTATTATTGTTGATGTATATGCTCGTGAAGTTCTAGATTCACGTGGAAATCCAACTGTTGAAGTTGAAGTAACTACAGAATCTGGTGCTTACGGACGTGCTATGGTACCAAGTGGTGCAAGTACTGGTGTTCGTGAAGCTTTAGAATTACGTGATGGAGATAAAGCTCGTTACTTGGGAAAAGGAACAACTAAAGCTGTTGAAAACGTAAACACTAAAATTGCTCCAAAAATTATCGGTATGGATTGCCGTGACCAGGTATTAATTGACAAAACAATGTTAGAATTGGATGGAGACCCATTCAAGAAAAATTTAGGTGCTAACGCTACTTTAGGTGTTTCTATGGCTTGTGCTTTAGCAGCTGCTGATTTCTACGGAGAACCTTTATACAAATACTTCGGTGGATTCAACGGAAAAACATTGCCAGTTCCTATGTGCAACGTTATCAACGGTGGATCACACGCTGACTCTACAGTAGATTTCCAAGAATTCATGATTATGCCAGTTGGTGCTAAGAGTGAAAAAGAAGCTGTTCGTATGGCTGCTGAAACTTTCCACGCTTTAAAATCTGTATTAAAGAAAAAAGGATACAACACTAACGTTGGTGACGAAGGTGGATTCGCTCCAAGCTGTAAAGATGGAAACGAAGAACCTCTTGAATTATTAGTTGAAGCTATGGAAGCTGCTGGATATGTTCCAGGAAAAGATATGAAGATCGCAATGGACGTTGCTGCTTCTGAATTCCACAACACTGAAACTGGATTATATGAATTGAAAAAATCTGGTCAAGGAACTAAGACTAGCGATGAAATGATCGACATGTACGAAGAATGGATCGCTAAATACCCAATCATCTCTATCGAAGATGGATTAGGAGAAAGCGACTGGGACGGATGGAAAAAATTAACTGACCGTCTAGGAGACAAAGTACAATTAGTTGGTGATGACTTATTCGTAACTAACCCTTCAATCCTTTACGAAGGAATCGAAAAAGGAATCGCTAATGCGATCTTAATCAAAGTTAACCAAATCGGTACTTTAACTGAAACATTCGACGCTATCGAAATGGCTAAGAAACACGGATACACTTGCATCGTATCTCACCGTTCAGGAGAAACTGAAGACACTACAATCGCTGACATCGCTGTTGGATTGAACGCAGGACAAATCAAGACTGGTTCATTAAGCCGTACAGACCGTATTGCTAAATACAACCGTTTAATGCGTATTGAAGACGAATTGAACCAACGTGGAACTGTTAACGTTGCTGAATACCTTGGAGACAAGACTTTCTACAACTTACCAGCTGTTGAATTCAAAAAGTAGTATTTCACTAAGAACTTTAGCTAATTAAGACCCTTCGGGGTCTTTTTTTTTGTGGCGTTTCGTATTACTATTAAACAAGTAAAAGGAAGTGCTATATGGTCAGGACAATTGTATGTGATTTAGATGGATCTTTAATGAATCCGAGTAGTGGAATCTATGTCAATGAAGCTGTTAAAGAAGCATTGATTGAAGTTGAAAAAAGAGATGTCTTAGTCGTATTAAATTCAGCTCGATGCTTTCAAGGCGTATATCCATTGTCTAAGCAGATTTTGATGCAAGATTTTGGTGGATATGTCATTAGTTGTAATGGAGCCCATTGTTTTGATGTGAAAATGAAAAAGACGATGTTTGAGTATGTAATCTCAAATAACGATGTTTCATTTATTTGGCAATATGCTCAAAAGCATAATTTAGGCGTTGGATATAGTCAACCCGATTATTTTGTGGCAAATAAAATGACACATGGATTTGAACTGGACATGCATAATTGTGATGTGGATTACATTTTAACGAATCACATGGAAAAATATTTAAAGGGTTCTGTGTGGAAAGTGTCTATATCGGATTCAAAATCACGAATTGATTCAATTTATGATGAAATGAAATCGATTATTGAATTAAATTGTAATGTAAAAGTTGTGCATAGTACAGATACGATGATTGACATTATTCATAAGGATTGTGAAAAGTTAAATAGTGTGAACCGCTTGTTGAAGAATCTTGAAATCTCTTGGAAAGATGTCAGTTCCATCGGAGATGGTTCAAGTGATGCGCCTGTATTAGAAGCATCTGGTCTTGGTGTTACTCTTGAAAATGGTTGTGAAGCATGTAAAAAAGTCGCAAAAAAAATTGTTCCTTCATGTTATGAAGATGGCTGTATAGAGTGGTTAAAGGAGTTATAAAAATGAGAGTAGTCGATATGCATTGTGATACGATTCTAGAATTATTGAGTCGTGATTTAAAAGGGAAAGAGGCAAGTTTGTATTCAAATGATTTGTCGATTGATTTGGAAAAAATGAAAAAGGGTAATTATTTATTACAGAATTTTGCGTTGTTTACAGATCAAAAAGAACTAGCTATTCCTGAGCAACAGACAATGCGTTTGTATGATGAATATTGTACACAAATGGATAAGTATGCAGATTATATTGCACCTGTATATACGTTTAGTGATATTGAGAAGAATGATAAAGAAGGAAAATTATCAAGCTTATTAACTTTAGAAGATGGTGGTGTTTGCTTCAATGATTTAGCAATGTTAAGAAACTACTATCGCATGGGTGTAAGAATGATTGCACTAACATGGAATTATGAGAATGGAATTGGTTATCCAAACCTTTCTATGAAAGATATGAATGGAAATCGACCTAACTATAAGCGTAGTGTAGATACAGAAAGAGGATTGACAGAGTTTGGAATTTCATATGTAAAAGAAATGGAAAGACTAGGCATGATCGTTGATGTTTCTCACTTAAATGATGCTGGTTTCTATGATGTATTGAAATATACGACAAAACCATTTGTGGCATCACATTCAAACGCAAGAAGTGTATGTAATGTAGCACGTAATATGAGTGATGATATGATTCTTCAATTGGCAAAACGTGGTGGTGTCATGGGACTTAATTTCTGTGGCAGTTTCTTAGCGGATCGTGATGATCACAAGAGTTGTGTCGAAGATATGGTGAAACATATTCTATATATCAAAGATCTTGCAGGAATTGATGTCATTGGATTAGGTACAGATTTTGATGGGATTTCATGTCCTTTAGAAATTGAAGATGCTTCTATGATGAATCTATTAGAAGAAGCTTTATATAAGGCAGGGCTTACACAAGAAGAAGTAGAAAAAATCTTCTATAAGAATGTATTAAGAGTTTATAAAGAAGTGTTGTAAATGGATCGTTTGATCCATTTTTTTTGTTTTTGTTGAAGAATATGATATAATTTCAGATGTAAATTTCTGTAAGAAATATGAAAGAGAGAATGAAAGATTATGGAATTATTGAAATTATTAGGCATTCTAATTGTTGTAATCGGATTTGTATTAAAATTGGATTCGATTTTGATTATTATGATTGCCGCTATTGTGACTGCACTTGTTGCAGGTATGGATCCAGTTACTTTCTTGGAAACACTTGGATCAAGCTTCGTCGCTAATCGCAGTATGTGCGTGTTTGTGATGGTTATGGTAGTTACGGGAACTCTGGAAAGAAATGGTTTAAAACAAGCAGCAGCTAATTTAATGAAGAAATTTAAAAATGCATCAGCCGGTGTTGTTCTTGCGATTTATGGTGTATTCCGTCTAGTCTTTGCGGCATTTAATGTAAGCTTTGGTGGCGTTGCCGGATTTGTTCGTCCTATTGTATTGCCTATGGCGACTGCTGCAGCTAAGAAAAATGGTAAAAAGATCAGTGAAAAGTATGAAGAAAACTTAAAAGGAATGGCAAGTGGTATGGAAAATATCGCATGGTTCTTTGGGCAAGTTTTGTTTGTAGGAACAAGTGGAATGATCTTAGTGCAATCTACATTAGCTGGCTTAGGATACAATGTTGAATTGGTCGATTTAATGAAAGTACAAATTCCAGTGGCAATTATTGCCGTAGCTGTCGCAATCGTGTATTACTATATTAAAGATAAACAATTGTCTAGAAGGGAGACTAAATAATGAATCCAATTCAATTCTATACAAGTGTGGATGTTACACTTTCAGAAAAACTATTAGAAATCATGTATTGTCTTATTGGATTGATTTCTATTTATGTTGCCTTTAAAAATCTAAAAGATAAAGAAAATAAAAATAATGTTGGTTCTTTTATTTTCTGGTTTGATTTAGGACTTATGTTTGTGTTAGGTAAATGGTTACCAGCTTTAGCGGATGGTATTTTATTGATCATCTTGGTATTGCCTCCAATCTTAAAGAAAGTTTCACCTGGTAATGAGCCTGAACCTACTCTTGAAGAAATGGAACAAAACAACAAGAAAATCGGTTCAAAAGTATTTATTCCAGCAGTATGTATTGGTTTATTTGCGTTGTTAGCTGCATTCTTTACTAAGATTTCACCATTAGTTGGTATGACTGTGGGTGTATTTGTAGCCATGATTATTTTGCGTATCTATTCAAAAGCAAATACGCCTAGTGTTTTCTTGAAAGATTGTCGTAGAATGATGGATGTGGTTGGTCCATTAAGTATGCTTCCAATGTTACTTGCGGCTTTAGGGGCTGTTTTTACGGCTGCAGGCGTAGGTGATGTGATTTCTGGTTTAGTATCGAATATTATTCCTGCAGGCAATGTCACAATTGGAATTATTGTTTATGCGATTGGTATGGCCGTATTTACCATGATCATGGGAAATGCTTTTGCGGCAATTACCGTAATGACAGTTGGGATTGGGGCACCATTTGTACTTAAATATGGGGCAGATCCAGTTGTGATTGGTTCATTAGCATTAACTTGTGGATATTGTGGTACACTATGTACGCCAATGGCAGCAAACTTTAATATGGTTCCTGTCGCAATTTTAGAAATGAAAGATAAAAATGGTGTCATTAAAAAACAGGTGCTTGTTGCCGTAATAATGTTAGTGGTACAAATCGTCATGATGATCATGATGTCATAGGAGATGAAATGTTATGAAAAAAGTATTAATTACAGGTTTTGATCCTTTTGGAGGAGAAAAAATCAATCCAGCTTATGAAGCTGTTAAATTATTGCCGGATGAAATTGGTGGGGCAAAAATCGTTAAGAAAGAAATTCCTACAGTATTTCAAAAAGGGCCAGATGCAGTTTATGAAGCGATTCAAGAGAATCAGCCAAATTTTGTATTGTGTATTGGTCAAGCAGGAGGAAGAAGTCAAGTCACACCAGAATGGGTGGGTATTAACTTTAGAAATGCCAGAATTGCCGATAATGAAGGCAATCAACCTTTGCAGACAAGTGTTGTAGAAAATGGGCCAGAAGCTTATTTTACAATGCTTCCTGTATTTAGAATGGTTGAAAAAATGAAGGAAAATGGAATTCCAGCAAGTGTTAGTTATACAGCAGGTACTTATGTTTGTAACGATGTAATGTATTCTGTATTGCATTATTGTCATACAGAATTTAAAGATGTAAAAGGTGGCTTTATGCATGTACCTTTTGCGACTGAACAAACAGTAAATCAGCCAGCAGGAACTCCTGGAATGAATTTAAAAGATATTGCTAAAGCCATTGAATTGTCTGTAGAAGCTATGTTAGAGAGTGATACGGATATTAAAGTGGTTACTGGAGAAACGCATTAAGAGAAAAGATTTGTTCTTTTCTTTTTTTCTTGTTCAAAAAAAAGGGTGAGTCTATTATTCTGACTCACCAAGAAATAGGAATATATGAAATAAACAGAATAAGTTAGGCTTAACTAGCAATTTGGTGACATTGTTATAATTCTGGTTTTTATCATTTATAC
>NZ_QSPK01000007.1 GCF_003436425.1 Eubacterium sp. TM05-53 | reverse complement strand
GTGCTCATCTATATTACCAAATCATTCCTCTTTCGTCAAATGTTTTTTTGACTTTTTTTGAGAAATTTGTAAATTTAATTTAACCATGACTTAATCTTGCGTTAACACCAAAGTCCTATAATGTTGATTTGAAAGGGATGAAAGACTATGAATATAGGGATTATTGATATTGGTTCGAACACAATTCGACTTAATGTATATGAATTAAACAATAAATCTTTTCATTTACTTTTTTCAAAAAAAGAAAATGTTGGCTTAATTTCATATGTATATAAAAACAACCTATCATTAGAAGGTATTACAAAATTAAAAAATTGTTTACTACGATTTAAAAAAACACTTGAAGCCTTAGACATTTATGTTATGGATGCATTTGCGACTGCATCCTTACGAAATTTAGATAATTCAAAAGAAGTCTTATCGATTATTTCAAACAGTTTAAACATACATATAGAAATTATTTCCGGTACAACTGAAGGTGAACTCTCCTTTTTAGGAGCTATGCACCAAATACAACAGCCTACCGGAATTTATATTGATAGCGGTGGAGCCAGTACTGAATTTGTATTCTACAAAAATTTTAAAAATCTTTACACCATTTCACTAAATATAGGATCTTTAAACTTATTCAACAAATTTGTGAGTAAAATCATTCCAACCAAAGAAGAAACTTCACAAATTCAAAGACAAATTTTTAAAGAGATTGAAAAAATAAAGGCACCCAAAGAAATTTCAAACCCCTCTACACTAACTGTTACGGGTGGTAATATGCGAGCAATCCGCAGTTTGCTTATTCATTATGGTCGATTGAATCAAGATGAATATACTTTCTCTGCAAAAGAAATTCATGAACTTCTTTCACTATTAAGTGAAAATAAGACAAAAACGATGCGTCTATTTTTAAAAATCAAACCTGACCGAGTACATACAATGTTTTGCGGCTTATTAATATTAGATGCGATCACCAATTATTTTTCGATTCAAAACATTCAAATATGTACAAATGGTGTACGCGAAGGCTATTTAATACAAAAATATATAGGAGGCCAAAAATGAAAATAACACAAAATAGAGAATTGTCATGGTTACAATTCAATAAACGAGTGCTTGAAGAAGCAGCTGATCCTCGTGTTCCTTTATTGGAAAGAGCCAAATTTTTATCTATCTTTACAAGTAACCTTGATGAATTCTATATGATTCGATGCGGATCATTATATGACCTTTCTTTAATTGACGACACTAAAGTTGATAAAAAAAGCGGAATGGTTCCAAGTCAACAGCTTGATGTGATTTTTAACGAAACTCGCGAATTATATACTCTTAGGGATAATGTATATAAAGATATCAACCAAACACTAAATGCACTACAACTATCTTGTGTTTCTTATAAGACACTATCTAAAGATCAAGAAAAATTTGTGAAGAATTATTTTGATTCTGATATTGCACCTTTATTATCTCCACAAATCATAGATCCACATCATCCATTTCCACATTTAGTCAATAAAGCTCAATATTTATTTTTAGAAATCAATGAAGATGGAAACAAACACTTTGCGCTAATTCCCGTCCCTGATTTTGCCAACCGCATTGTCTATATTCCAAACTATGGGCATTGTTACATGTTGATTGAACAAATTATGTTCCATTGCATAGAACGATTATTTAAAAACTGCAAAGTATTAAATAAAACAATCATTCGAATCACAAGAAATGCCGATATCAACTTAAACGAAGATCAAATCGATGATGACGATGATTATCGTGAATACATGAAACACATCTTAAAGAAAAGAAACCGTTTAGCCCCAATACGATTGGAAGTTTATAAAGAAATAGATTCCGATTCTGCAAAATATGTTTGTGAGCATTTAAATTTAAAGTTGGAACAAATCTTTATTTCGAAAGCTCCTTTGGAATTATCACACATCTTTAAAATGATTGATTTGGCTCCAACAATTGACAAAACGCCTTTATTATATAAACCATTTGCACCGCAAATAAATCCATTATTAAACCCGGAACTTCCATGTATTCAGCAAGTCATGGATCATGATGTATTACTTTTCTACCCATATCAATCTATGGATGGATTCTTAAAACTATTAAAAGAAGCTAGTGAAGATAAACATGTTGTATCTATTAAAATCACTATCTATCGATTAGCTAAACATTCTAAAATTGTTCGCTACTTATGTCGAGCTGCTGAAAATGGTAAAGACGTGACTGTATTGATGGAACTAAAAGCACGTTTTGATGAACAAAATAACATCTCTGCTGCTGAAGAACTAGAAGAAAGTGGATGCCACATTCTTTATGGTTTTGAAAACTATAAAGTACACTCCAAAATATGTTTGATTACATATAAAGATAAAAATGAATTCAAATACATCACACAAATTGGTACAGGTAACTATAACGAAAAAACAAGTACCATGTATACTGACCTTTCTTATATCACAACACGTAAAGAAATTGGAAAAGATGCCGTTACATTCTTTCAAAATATGTCCATGTCCAATCTTGAAGGACAATATCAACATTTATGGGTAGCCCCTAGCAATCTAAAATCTTCCATTCTAAAAGAAATAGATAATCAAATCAATCTAGCCAAGCAACACCAACCTGCAAGAATTCGAATCAAAATGAATTCTTTCACCGATTTAGATATTATTCGTAAAATCAATGAAGCAAGCATGGCTGGAGTCAAAATTGAAATGGTTATTCGTGGAATTTGTTGCCTTTTGCCAGGCATTAAAAACACAACAGACAATATAACGATTCATTCAATCGTTGGACGCTATTTAGAACATTCAAGAATCTATTGTTTCGGCGATGAAAAAGACACAAAAATATATATTGCCAGTGCAGATTGTATGACTCGAAACACCGAAAAGCGTGTTGAAATCGGATGTCCTATTCAAGATGAAAAGCTAAAACATCAAATTCTCGAATATTTCACTTTATTAATGAAAGACAACGTAAAGGCAAGAAAACTCGGTAATGATGGTCACTACAAACAAATTGAAAGCCAAGAAGCACCGCTCAACTCTCAAGAACAATGTATGAATCTAGCTATCCAAATGGTAAAAGAAACTAAAAAGCCAGAAAAAAGATTATTCCAACATATCATCAAATCATTAAGAAAAGGAGCCTAAGCTCCTCCCTACTCAATGATTAAGTTCTTTATACCATTTTGTTTTGCACAATCATAGAACTCTTGCATCTTTTCACTAGAATACATTTTTGGATTTTCTTTAAAACAATACTCCATATCTAAATATGCATATTTAGATTGTGCTAAAGGATTATAATTCAAAATTTCATAATGAACATCTTCATAACAAGAAACTAAAAACTTTGATATAGAAGAAATATTCTCAAAAGATGCAGTCATTGTCGGAATCAAAGGCGTACGAACGATCACGTACGCTTTTTTATTACTCTGAAGTAAATACGCAATATTTTTTAATATTTTTTCATTTGAAACACCCGTATATTGTTTATGCAAATTCTCATCATACAACTTACAATCACAATAAATCTGATCCAAATAAGGCAAAGCCTTTTGTACATTTTCTAAATCCGTATACAAACTTGTTTCAATAGCCGTATGAATTCCTTTTTCTTTACATACCTTTAATACATCAACCAAAAAATCACTCTGTAAAAAGGGCTCACCCCCAGAAAAAGTTACGCCACCTTCTCTTTTAAAGAATATTTCATCCTTTAAAATTTCATGAACACATTCCTCCACAGTATACTTTTTGGCATCCATACTCAAAGCTAGAGTCGGACACACATCACAAATCGCATTCCAATCTTCATTTGCATTTCTTGAAATACAAATTTTATCATCCACACATTTAACTCCACCATGTTTTGATGCGTGCACACAACTAAGACAATGCATACACTTGGATTCCATATACAAGACTTGTGGTAAATACGATAATCCCTCCGGATTTTGGCACCACTTACAACGAAGGGGGCATCCCTTAAAGAACACCGTTGTACGGATTCCTTTTCCATCGTGCGTCGCAAAACGCTTAATATCAAATATATATCCCTTAGATGTTGTCATAACTTGTCCTTGCGATGATTTCATCCTGTAATTCTCCAGCTAGTTCTGTAAAATACGCAGTATATCCTGCTACACGAACCGTCAAAGAACGATATTGATCTGGATGTGCTTTGGCATTCAATAAATCTTCTTTACGGACCACATTAAATTGAATATGTGGAATCTCTGAGTCAACAAATGTACGCATAAAGTTCGCAAACTTATCAATGCCTGATTCCGTTTTAAAGAATTCTGGTAAAAATTTCATATTTAATAAGCCACCATTTGTCGTGCAAGAATTATCTAAATGCGATACTGATTTTAATACTGCCGTAGGACCCTTTAAATCACGACCATATACTGCCGATAATCCACCATCCGCTAAAGGCGTTTTGGCAAGTCTTCCATCGCAGCTAGCTCCTACATTTTCTCCCATTGGAACATGTGCACTTACCGTATACATTCCTGTATGATATTCTCCATTACGGTAATTTGTATATTTTCTTAATTTATTTCTAAACTTCAATGCCCATTTTGCACCAAGCTCATCCACCCAGTCCACATCATTTCCATACTTAGGCGCACGATTCAGTAACATTTGACGCATAACTTCATTATTTACAAAATTTGATTGTAATGCATTCTCTAAATCATCTGCACCAATTTTTCTTTCATCATATACAAGCTTCTTTAAAGCCGCTAAACTATCCGCAAGGTTTGCCACCTGAATCATTTGAATACCTGATAAATTATAATGTGCACCACCACGCGTTACATCCATGCCTTTTTCCATACAATCATCAATGACACTTGATAAAAAGGCCGTTGGTAAAATATCAATGTGTGCTTTTTCCACTTCTTCTAAACATGGAATCATTTTATCGATAAAATAATCCATCATTTTTTCAAATGCCGATTCCAATTCAGAAAATGAAGTATAGGTACTTAACGATCCATAGTCAGGGCCCATCTGTTTCCCTGTTAGTAAACAACGGCCATGATTCAAAGTCAGTTCTAAGACTTTATTCATATTAAACATACCTGAATCGGACCAACCTAAGTTATTTCCCTGTGTTGTAAGCTCCACACAGCCAACAATCGCATAATCCATGGCATCTTCATGGGATATACCTAAATCTTCCATAGCCTTGATAATTGCCTTATCATTGAAAAATTGTGGCATTCCACTTCCTTTTGAAACAACACGAATCGCATGTTTTAACAGTTCATCATTGGTATGTTCATGAAGTCGAACAGATAAGTTTGGTTGAGGAAGACCAATATCTTCTTGGGCCTTTAAAAACAAATGACTCAATTCATTACTAAAATCATTTCCATTTTGATCTTGTCCACCCACACAAATATTAAATCCAATTGGAAAACCCGCAAAATATTTAGCGCTATGTGCATTTCTTAAATATACGATTTCATTGAATTTCAACCATAAACATTCAATCAATTCTAAAGCTTCATTTTCCTTTAACATACCCGAATCTACATCTTGTTTATAGTAAGAATATAAAGTTTCATCTAAACGACCCGGAGAAAAACTAGATGCGTTGCTTTCCATGTGTAATACGACAAATAAAAACCATAAGGATTGTAACGCTTCATGGAATGTAGAAGCTGGATGATATGCAAGTTTTTCACAAATTTCAGCCACATCTTTTTTATTCATTTCCAAAGCTAAATCATGATAGCGAAGCATAAATTTCTGCACACCTTGCATGACTAAAATAACACATTCATAAAATTCTTTTTGTGAATCAGAACATGTCTTTAAATGGCTACTAGCTAAATCAATATACCCCTGTGGACCAAGCTCTAACCATTCCTTTACATTCGGACAAATATGTCCTTGTGCATGATCGGTTTGATTGACTTTAACCACTTTCGAAATGGCACTGATTTCTTCTCCAAAACGATTTTTAATAACATCCTCTAAACTTTTACCTTTCCAATATGGAACAATCACTTTACGAAAAGTCTCAATGTCTTCAGGACGAACATTAAACTTATCTTGAGGACGTGTTGGAATCGTTTCAAATTCACGATCCACCCAAGAAATTCCACTTTCTGGAAATACAACACCATAACGAACACCTTTTGTTCGATTTCCCACAATCAACTCTTCAGGTTCCATACCAATTTCAATTTCATTTAACGCGTTATACAAAGAAAGTGCACGCTTATAAGGAATCGATTTATCTTCATTTTCTTGATATGTTCGTGTAATAATCAAAGCTTGCTCAATACTTACAAAGCGAGGTTGAGACAACATTTTATCTTTCAAAATAGAAATACGATTTAACATAGTAAGTCCTCCATCTACAATTAGATTATAAAAAGAACTATGATCAAAATCAATAGTTCCTTATTACTTTTTATTATTTTTTATTGTTTGTAGAATTCCATAAAACGCATCCACCTTGGCATACTCATAATTCCCCATTTGGTAAAACTTATCCGAATCCGCCAACATATATGCTTTTTTAGACTGATTTAATACAATGCGCTTTGTTTGACCATCATTCGGCATATAGGTCATAACACTTCCAGATTCTAAATCTATACCAACCACACCTAAAAAAGATAAATCAAAATGAAATCGTTGAAGAAATTCATCGCACATATTACCCACAAAACCATTTCTTGCATAATCAAATTCTCCACCAATGAAAATAGAATGAATTTGACTTGTAGAAAGAATCTGAATTACATCCAACATATTCGTAACGACTGTAATACCTGAAATAGGTCTTAACACTAATAATTTAGCTAATTCAATATTCGTAGTCGAAATATCCAAAAAGACTGTCATATTTGGTTCAATCAAATCATAAGCCATTTGCGCTATTTTTTGTTTCTCCTTACTATTCACATTCTTTCTAGAATTGGCATCCTCTAAATGAACATTTAAACGATTCAAAATCGCTCCACCATAAATCTTTTTACATTTCCCTTTCGATTCTAAAAAAGCTAAATCTTTACGAATTAAATCGGGTGTTACACCAAAACGTGTACTTAAATCTTTTACCAACACTTTACCATTCTCTTGTAAATCTTCTAAAATTAAATTTTGTCTTTCTTCTACAAACATACTCATCACCTGTTTAAATATTATATCATTTTTGTGATATACTAAGAAACATCGAGGTACTACAAATGAATAAAAACGGAAATTTTAAAAGTACGGTAGGATTTGTGCTTGCCTGTGTAGGTTCTGCCGTAGGAATGGGAAACATATGGATGTTTCCATATCGTTTAGGACAATATGGAGGAGCTGCCTTTCTGATTCCATATTTAATTTTTATCGCCTTATTTGGTCTTGTTGGTTTATCGGCTGAATTTGCGCTAGGAAGAATGGCAAAAACCGGAACGTTAGGTGCTTATACATATTGTTGGAAGAATAAATTTGGTAAATATATTGGATGGCTTCCACTACTTGGATCTCTTGGAATTGCGATTGGATACAGTGTCATTTTAGGATGGGTATTTCGCAGCATTCAAGGTGTAGTCACAAACGAACTACTCACGAATAGTATTCCAGCTTTCTTTACGAATATGACACAATCTTTTTCAAATGTACCATGTCACTTTTTAGTCTTGTTTGTGACTTGTTTATTGTTATTCACAAGTGCCACAAATGCCATTGAAAAAGTCAACAAAGTATTGATGCCAGCCTTCTTTATTTTATTTATATTCCTTGCCATTCGTGTCAGCTTATTTGACGGTGCTATTGAAGGTTATAAGTTTTTGTTTGTTCCTAAATGGGAATGTTTACTCAACAAAGAAACATGGATCATGGCCATGGGACAAGCTTTTTTCTCCTTATCCATTACTGGTTCTGGAATGATTGTATATGGAGCATATTTAAAGGATGATGTGGATATTCCAAAGGCAAGTGTGCAGACGGCTGTATTTGATACAATTGCTGCGATGCTAGCAGCACTTGCCATTATGCCTGCCGTATTTTCTTTTGGCATTGATCCCGTTAGCGGTCCTAGTTTAATGTTTTTAACCCTTCCTGAAGTATTTAAACAAATGCCACTCGGCAATCTCTTTGCCCTATTCTTCTTTATTTCAGTAGCTTTCGCCGGAATCACAAGTTTAATCAACATGCTTGAAGCTGTGTGTGAGTCTTGGCAACACCGCTTTCACATTTCGAGAAAGAATGCTGTTTTACTTTGTGGCATTATCACATTCGCCATATCTGTATGTATTGAAAATGGTGATATTGTAGGTAAATGGATGGATGTTGTCACAATCTACATTATTCCTTTTGCAGCACTACTTGGAGCCATTACCATTTACTATATTTTAGGCTGGAACGCTTTAAAACAAGAATTAGATAAAGGAAAAAAAAGCCGGTAGGACCGACTTTTAAATTCTTAGGCAAATATGTATATGTATTTCTTGCCATCATTATTTTGATTTTGGGAATTCTTTATAACGGTATTGGCTAAGCGTTTCTAAATCTTTCCAAGTAAATACACAGTCCTCTAGTATCATATAACTATGAGGGCTGTTTTCTTTTGGAATCGAAACAGATCCTGGATTCATATAAATAATACCATCTCGATCTTCAAGGGTAGGAACATGGGTATGTCCACATAGTAATATATCCCCCATTTTTAATTTAACAGGTTCTAAATGTCCATGTGTACAATAGATAAAAAGTCCGTTTATATCTAACACAGAATAATCTGCTAAACATGGAAAATCCAATACCATTTGATCGACTTCACAATCACAATTTCCACGAACACATAAAATCGAGTCTGATATGGAATTCAACATCTCAATCACTTTTTTAGGTGCATAATCTTTTGGTAAATCATTTCTAGGGCCATGATATAAAATATCCCCCAATAAAATCAATCGATCTGGTTTTTCGTATTTGTAAGCATCCATTAGTTTTTGACAATAATAACTTGAACCATGGATGTCACTTGCGATCATATACTTCATTAAATTTCACTCCCCTTTAAGAAAAAAGAATGCCGAAGCATTCTTTTATTTATTATTCACCTTTTTCTAAAGCTAATGTACGAGTTGTTAAATCACATACTTCAGTTGGTCCATAGTATTGGATAGCTCCTGGATAAGTATATGCAGTTTCAACAGCCCATGTATCACGGTTTGCTTCGAAATATTTGAATGGTTTTCCATCTAATTCAACCAATGCTTTTTTGATAACTGGTTTATCTTCACCATTACGACGTTCGATATTCATCATCTTAGTGATTGGCATACCACCAGCAACCCATTCTTCAGCTGGTTTAGATAAGTTAGATACTTTTGATAAATATCCATTATATCCATATTGGATCAACATGAATGCGTTGTATCCTAATGAGTAGCAATAGTCAGCATCAAAGTTTGATGGGAATGCACAACGTCCTTCGTATCCAAAGAAGTGGTGTAATGCATTGAATTTACCTGTAAATCCTCTTTCAGTTAATTTATCTTTAACTAAAGCTGAGAACAATTTTTCTGATTCAATTAAAGATACCTGTACGTTTCCGTGTGGATCTCTTTCTAAGAATAATTGTTGTTGGATAGTTTGAGGTAAGATTGCGAATACAGCCATTGATTCAGCAGTTAAACCTTTTTCAATGAATGCATATTTTTCTTCCCAGCTACCTAATGCGTTAAATTCTTCTGTTTTGTTTCCAGCTAATAATTCGTTGATTTCAGCAATCAATGCTTTAAATTCTGGAACAAATTCAACTACACCTTCAGGGATGATTGCAACACCGAAGTTGTTTCCATTTGCAGAACGTTTTTCAACAGCATCTGCAATGTAGTCAGCGATTTCAGATAAAGATTGTTTTTTAGCAGCAACTTCTTCTGAAATTAAGCAAATGTTTGGTTGAGTTTCTAAAGCACATTCCAAAGCTACGTGACTTGCACTACGTCCCATAACTTTTACAAAGTGCCAGTATTTTTTAGCAGAGTTTGCATCACGTTCGATGTTTCCGATTAATTCGCTATATGTTTTAGTTGCAGTATCGAATCCAAATGAACATTCGATGTCTTCGTTTTTCAAGTCACCATCGATAGTTTTTGGACAACCGATAACTTGAACACCTGTATTGTGAGCAGCAAAGTATTCAGCTAATACAGCAGCGTTTGTATTTGAGTCATCACCACCGATAATTACGATAGCAGTGATTCCGTGTTTTTCACAAACTTTTGCAGCAACTGCGAATTGTTCTTCAGTTTCTAATTTTGTACGTCCAGATCCGATAATATCAAATCCACCAGTATTTCTGTATGCATCGATATAAGCATCATCGAATTCTACATAGTTGTCTTCTAATAATCCAATAGGACCATTTTTAAATCCGTAAAGAACGTTTTCTTTACTAGTAGCTTTTAATGCATCGTATAGACCACAAATAACATTGTGTCCACCAGGTGCTTGTCCACCAGATAAGATTACACCTACAACTTGTTTTTTAGCTGCAGAAGTATTTTCTCCTTTTTCGAATGTAATTTCTTTTTTTCCATAAGTGTTAGGGAATAAAGCCGCGATTTTTTCTTGGTCTGCAACACTTTGAGTTGCGTTTCCTTCCTTAACACAGATTTCTGAAATACCATTTCTTAACATTCCAGGCAATTTTGGACTGTATTGGTATCTAGCTTTTTGAAGTGGTGATTGATTCATTTTTATATCTCCTTTTCAATTTATACCTACATAAAAAATTTTATAACAATTTGCCTAAAAAGTAAATACGACGCCTTTATTTAAGGTTTGACAATAAACATTTTGCACTTACTTCCTCTTGTAAATATTCAAAGAACAAGCCAATATGATACCCATCCGCTACGGCATGCGCAATTGTGATATTTACCGGCATCTGTTTAGTCTCATCATATTTTCCGGCTGTGATAATAGGAAAGAATGCTGCACCTCCATTGACCACACGACTTGAAACCGCTGTAAATGTTGTCCATGGCATGCATGAAACACAATAAAAGTTTGCAGGTTGGCCCGATTTTACCTTAATGCCCCTTTTTGTTTTACCTAATTCCATATCAGAAGTAATATTCTTGTAGAAAGAACCAAAATCGTCTGTAAAATCCGTCCAACAATCCGAAAATGTATGATCTTCTTCATGGAAAATCGTATAATTTGGAACTAAAGAATCCCACACACATAAATCTCCATTTTTATCTTTAAACATTTTAAAGTTCTCAATTCGATTTAACACTTTAGTCACACAATAAATCAACGTTGGATAAAATTTATATCCATTTGTATGACAAAAAGTTAATAACTCACTCACATCAATATTGGCCGTCATATTCACTTCAACATTTAAACTGTTTGTATAATACAAATAATGCTCTTTACGACACCAATTTTCTAAATCAATCTTCTTATATCTACACATAAAATCTCCTATATCATCGTCATAGTTACAGTACCCACTGTAATCAAAATTAAACCTAACAATGCCTTCTTAGATAGCTTTTTATGAAATACAACACGAGAAAAACCAATTGTTACAAGTATACTCAATTTATCAATGGGCACAACCACACTTGCAGGTCCATCCTGTAAAGCACGATAGAAACATAGCCAAGATCCTCCTGTCGCAAAACCAGATAAAATGATAAACAAGAGTTCTTTTCGATCAATAGATTTTATTTCAGACTGCTTATTTTTCACAAATACCATTAGCCAAGCCATGACTAAGACAACACTTGTACGAATGGCCGTACCTAAATTAGAATCAATTCCAGAAATACCAATCTTACCTAAAATGGATGTAAGGCTCGCAAATATAGCTGACAAAATCGCATACATCAACCAGCTTTTATCTGAAGAATTAGATTCAGATTCATCTTTTCGATTGATCATCAACATTGTACCTACACCGATCATGCATACACAGCCAATTTTAGCTAAAGACAATCCTTCATGAAAAAAAATCAAAGCCAAAAGAATCGTTAAAATCGTACTCGATTTATCAATAGGTACAACTTTATTCACATCCCCGTTTTGTAGAGCTTTAAAATAACATAGCCAGCTAGCTCCTGTTGCGATTCCAGACAAAACTAGAAACAACAAAGTTTTTCCACCGATATCCGTAATACCGGATATAGTTCCAGTTAAAAGAACAAGAATCCACGAAAAAACTAAAACCACAACGGTACGTATGGCGGTTGCCACATCTGAATCTGTTTTTGAAATTCCACATTTTGCGAGTATGGAAGTGATTCCTGCAAAAAAGGCAGAACCTATCGCATATATAATCCACATAGTATCACCCAAATGAAATATTATACCTCATAATCCTTTAATACAAATACAAAAAGGAAGCAGTGTCTAAACTACTTCCAACATATTTTCAGCATCATTTGCCGCTTTTACTTTATCATTAGCACGAACTATAATTCCTGATTCATCTATTAGATATGTTGTACGAACCACGCCCATAGATACCTTTCCATAATTCTTCTTTTCTTTCCATACATCATAAGCTTCAATCACTTTTCTTTCTGGATCTGCCAACAAAGTAAAGGCAAGACCATACTTTTCTTGAAACTTCTTATGAGAAGCCACTGTATCTTTACTGACCCCTAAAATGACAGCTCCTTTTTCTAAGAATTGTGGATATCTTTCAGAAAAACCACAAGCCTGTTTTGTACACCCAGCCGTATTATCCTTTGGATAAAAATATAAGATAACCTTTTTACCTTTATAATCACTTAATTTATGCATCACACCATCTTGATCAGGCAGTTCAAAATCAGGTGCTTGAATTCCAATTTCTAACATATATATTCTCCGTTCTGTTACACAAATTATAGCATTCCAAACAATTTAAACATACCCATATGCACAAAAGGAAGTATACTTGCTTCCTAACGTTTTTTCTTACTCATTTTACTTGATCTGAATTGTGCTTGTCTTTGGGCCTTTTTTGTAGGCTTTGCGTTGAATTGTTTCTTTTCTAATACGCAAACACTTTCAATATGATCTGTATAAGGGAATAAATCCACTAATTCTAATTTATTTGTGACATAACCTTGTTTTCTAAATTGATTTAAATCACGAACCTGTGTTCTTGGATCGCAAGAAATGTACAGAA
This sequence comes from Eubacterium sp. TM05-53, assembly GCF_003436425.1. Classification (GTDB taxonomy): domain Bacteria; phylum Bacillota_I; class Bacilli_A; order Erysipelotrichales; family Erysipelotrichaceae; genus Holdemanella. Next base: position 46,827 of record NZ_QSPK01000007.1, on the reverse strand, counting down.
TCTTTCTTGGATTTAAAGCGGTTGCGCACTCAATAAAATCTTTTGTCGTACCTGCACGAGGTGGATCTAAAATGATCGCATCATAATGATTGTGATATTTTCTTGCCTGGCGCATAAACTCGGTTGAATCCATCGCAACAAATTCAATATTTTTGATTTTATTTTGTTTCGCATTGTATTTTGCGTTTTCAATCGCATCCGGATTGACTTCTACACCCATGACTTTCTTACAAGAATCTGTCATCGTTAAACCAATTGTACCAACACCACAATATGTATCTAGTACTGTATCTGTTTCTTTTAAATCTAACATTTTCTTAGCTAAGCCATACAATACTTCACATTGTTCAGAATGAATCTGATAGAACGAATTGTGTGAAAACGCGATGTCTAAACCACATAACTCATCATGAATCATACCATCCCCATATAAAACAATAGCTTCATCCTGCAAAACAATGCTTGTCTTTCTAGGATTGATATTTTGTACAATTGTTTTAATTTGTGGAAATTCACTCGTTAATACACGCACCATATTTTTTCTTGAAGGAAAAATTTTCTGACTTGTCACAAATACAACCATCACTTCATCTGTCTTATGTCCCCAACGAATCAATACATGACGCAATAAACCAGTCCCTGTTCTTTCGTTGTACAATTCTAATTTCATAGAGCCAACAAGTTCTGTTATCTTGTTGATAATTTCATTGACAAGTTTTGGCTGCATTATACAATTTTCAGTCTTCACAACACGATGCGAATGAGGCGCATATAAACCTGAATATACTTTTCCTTTATCTTTCGCAAAACCAACAATCACTTTATTACGATAATGTGTATCATTCTTTGCCATATGCACATCGCCAACACGAACCTTTAAATGTGCTTTTTCAACCAATTCTTCCACATCTTTTTTCTTTTTATCTGCCTGCATACTCGGCTTCAGTTTTAAAAGTGAACATCCACCGCATATTTTTTCTACTTTACACTTCACTAATTTTCTCCTTTATTAAGTCAATAACCTTACTTGAATCTTTAACTTCAATTGTTTCAAATCCCAAATTACTTGCTGCAACTACATTCTCTTTTCGATCATCTAAAAATAAACATTCAGATGCCTTAAGATTATATTCTTTTAATAATATATGAAATATTTCTGGATCCGGTTTAATCTTCTTATATTCATAAGAAAAAACACCGCCATCTATATTATCAAACACACCACAACTTCTCAAATACTTTGTATCATCTTCTGGAATATTTGAAAGAATATATACATTGTATCCTAAAGTTTTTAGTTCTTTAATATACGCAACATTATCTTTTAGTGGAATCACAAATTCTGTCCAATGATACATCAATTCTTTAATATTTAACTCTAATTCAGGAAATTGTTTTACTCCCTTTTCAATCATTTCTTCCACTGAATAGAGTCCTTGATCATACTCATTCCATAAAGAATCAAAATAGAATGATTTCACTTCCTCTTGTCTTTCATTAAAGAAGCTATAAATCAATTCATTTGAATCAAATTTAACCAATACATTTCCTAAATCAAATACTATATTTTTCAGCATATGCCAATTATACTTGAAAAAAACATCTAAAACAAATATGATTTTTTAAGAAAAGAGGTATGTTATGATTAAACCAATAATGAAAGATGAAGCTTTCTTAGCTATTAAATCATCTCCCGCTACAAAAATGGATACACAAGTGGCTCAAGATTTAAAAGATACATTACAAGCTTATAGTGATCGATGCGTAGGCATGGCTGCCAATATGATTGGTGTTTCTAAAAATATTATTATCTTTGCGATTGGACCTGCACAAATTGTGATGTATAATCCAAAAATCACAAAGAAATCTAGACCTTACAAAGTCAAAGAAGGTTGCTTATCCCTAGAGGGTGAAAGAAATACAACTCGTTATGAAAATATTACTGTTGAATATCAAGATGAATCTTTTAAAAAGTGTAAACAATCCTATTCTGGTTTTGTAGCCCAAATCATTCAACATGAAATTGATCACTGTAACGGTATCATCATTTAATAAAGCCAGGAAAAACCTGGCTTTTATACTATTTGAATAATTCGATTTTTTAAATCTTCTAAATATAAAGGTTTACTGATATGCCCATTCATACCAGCCTTGTAACATTTCTGTATATCCTGCATATACGCATTGGCACTCATCGCAAGGATTGGAATCTTTTTATCTTTTTTTCGAATTTGTAAAGTGGCCGCAACCATAACTTCTAAATCATTTGAACTTTCATTTAATACATCACGATAAAAGTTTTCCTGCTCACTTAACTTTAGTTTTCCAACACCTTCTACTTCTTTCACTAATTTTTGATACTTCATAATCTTCACCTAAACTAAATGTATCACGAATGAAAAAAAAAGCACAAACTCGAAAGTTTGTGCCTAGAATTATTTCACTAACAACTCACAGATCTTCTTTGAATATGCGATTGGATCTTTGATTGCGAAGCCTTCAATTAAACAAGCCTGATCATATAATACTTCAGCAACTTCTTTAACTTTATCTTTATCCGAAGAATATAAAGTCTTCAATGTCTCAAAGATAGGATGATTTGGATTGATTTCCAAAATACGCGTTGCCTTCATAGGCATTGGACTTTGGTTAGGCATATTTGCGAAGACCTTTTCCATCTCAAAAGAGATACCTTCGCCAGCTGTTAAACATACTGGATCCTCTGTCAATTTATTTGACAATTTAACTTCAGCAACCTCATCGCCTAAAGCTTCTTTCATAAATGTCAATAAATCTTTATTTTCTTCTTTTGATTTATTTAAAGCTTCCTTTTCTTCCTCAGTATCTAAATCTAAATCTCCTTGAGCCGCATTTCTGAACGTCTTTTCTTTGTAGTTCATCAATGTCTGCATCACAAATTCATCCACTTCATCTGTTAAATAAAGAACTTCAAATTCTTTATTCTTCAATGTTTGAACAACTGGCATCTTGTCAATCAATTCAACATCTTTACCAGATACAAAGTAAATATCTTTTTGATCCTCTTTCATACGAGAAACATATTCACTTAAAGTAACATATTTCTTTTCTCTTGAAGAGTAGAACAACAATAAATCTTGGAATTTTTCTTTATCCATACCATAGTTGTTATAGACACCAAACTTCAAGTTTACACCAAATTCTTCAAAGAATTTTTCATATGCTTCACGATCTTTGGCAAGCATATTTCCAAGTTCATTCAATACTTTCTTTTCAATACGACCCGCAATCAATTTTAATTGATGATCATGTTGAAGCATTTCACGAGAAATATTTAAAGATAAATCTTGAGAATCCACTAGACCTTTCACAAAACGCAATGAGTCTGGCAACAATTCTTCGGCATGATCCATAATGAATACGCCTCTACAATATAATTGAAGGCCTTTCTTGTAGTCTTGAGAATAGAATCCTTGAGGTAAGTGTGATGGAATATAAAGTAAGGCTGTAAAGCTTGTATTTCCCTCTACACTAAAATGAATCACTTTTTGAGGATCTTGATAATCATAGAAATGATCTTTGTAGAATTGATTGTATTCTTCGTCTGTAATCTTCGATTTTTGACGTTTCCACAAAGGAACCATTGAGTTTAAAGTCTGATCTTCCACCACAGTTTCATATTCAGGCTTTTCACTTTCCTCCGTACCCTCTTTCATTTTTTGAGTTTCTACATTCATCTTGATTGGATAACGAATATAATCTGAATATTTTTTAATTAATTCTTTTAATTCATAAGTTTCCAAATATTTAGAATAGTTTTCTTCATCTGTATCTTCTTTTAAAGTTAAAACAATTGTTGTACCATTTGTTTCCTTTGTACAAGGTGTGATTTCATAACCATCTTCACCAGCACTTACCCATTCATAAGCTTCATCACTACCTGCTTTTTTCGTAATAACACGAACATCTTTTGCGACCATAAATGCAGAATAGAATCCAACACCAAATTGACCAATGATATCGACATCTTCATCGTTGTTTTCTTCTTTTTTCTTCATTTCTTCTTTAAAAGCCAAAGAACCACTCTTCGCAATTGTACCCAAGTTTTCCTCTAACTCTTCCTTTGACATACCAATACCAGTGTCCGAAATTGTTAAAGTACGAGCTTCCTTATTTGGTTCAATACGAATCTCAAATTGACTTGCATCCGCATGACCTTGACTTTCATAATAATATTTATCAATCGCATCACTCGCATTCGATACAAGTTCACGTAAGAAGATTTCCTTGTGTGTATAAATGGAATTGATCATCAAATCCAATAAACGTTTTGACTCCGCTTTAAACTGTTTTTTCTTAGCCATAATACCACTCCTTCATTAGCACTCTAATATTTTGCCTGCTAATACTATACAACACCTTTTTAGCAGTGTCAACATCTGTGTGCTAAACGCAAAAAAAAGAATTCGACTAAACGAATTCTTAGCTTCTTTACCCACTTTTCAAATAATACTGTTAACTATTTTTTATTCATATTTGTAGCATACAATGGATTGGCTTCTCTTGTTTCACTTCCAAAAACCATCTTCAATTCTTCAAAAGCTATTTTCACATTTTCGGGAATATCCACATGCGCAATATAATTCTTTCCATTCGGACCATAACCGTTCTCATCATCTGAAAGCCTAGGAATTTCTCCCATCAACAAATTCACATATCTTTCTATCGTCCACATGCCATGTATATTTTCTTCATAAACTAATTCATCATTCTGATTCAATACTTTAGCACAATAAGTGGCATAATTAATGATTGTCACATCATCCTTGACATATTTTTTCAATCCTGCCGCCATACGCCTTTGCATAGAAGCATCCTGACTTAGAATGATACTATTAAAAGAAATATTGTTATCTTTCAACAAATCCAAAAGATACGTAATATTATTGCCACAATTTGTAGACTTTGTTTCTAGATAGTCCGCCTTACATCCATATACATGTTTAATATACTTTTGAAATATTTCTGCTTCTGATAAATCTGTTGTCTCAATATCCGAATATTCCAAATGAACAACCTGACGCAGTGTATCTGTTGTATGTCCTGCACCACCAACAATAATATATTTTTTCGCAACAAAGTTTTTAATTCCACTAGCTAAAACATCGCCACCTTCAAGAATACTTCCACCAAATAGAACCATCACATCCACCTGATGAATTCCATATCGATTAAACAATTCTTCTTGATTCAACGCATCAATATCTCTTGTTCCCAAAAACTTTGCGAGTATATTTATATTTTCTGCAACTTTAGAATCCATATCTAAACTTCCTTTCAAAACCATCTACAATAACTGGAAGTTATCGAAGATAAATCTCACAATATTCGAAAATAGCATACCACTGAATCACAAAAAATGCAGCGAACTTTCGCTATCAAACCACACTTTTTACAACGAACTTTGCGAATTCGGCCTTTAAAATATATCAGCCATAAGTATGCAAACAGGAATTTACATTTACAACATGATCCAATATCTTTGTATTAGCTTACCCTCTTTTAAAACTTCGTTTTCTAATACTCCGCCATTATTGATAATTGATTTGACAGAACCAATGTTGTCTTTATCACAAACCAATAAAACTTTATCCATACCAAGTTTCTTGCATTCTTCTAAAGCCAAGCTGATCATTTTGGTTGCGTAACCTTTTCTTCTTTCGCTTGGTCTTATACCATCTCCAATATGACCAACATATTTCAATAAATATTCGTTTAAGTAATGTCTGATATTAACAGCACCAACCATGGTATCCCGGTCTTCATCTAAGCAAAAGAAAGTAGAATCAGGAACAAACCCATCATCCGCAGTTGATATTTCTAAATTATTTAGATAATATTCAAAATCATCATAATCATTTTTAAATATAGCCCATGGCGAAGTATTTGCGTTATGGGTATCGTTATACGATTTCCATTCTTTAATCATTTCTATAATTTGATTTTTGTATTGCAAACTGCCTTTCATTAATTTTAATGCCATGAATTTATTCCCTCCAAATTCCAATTTATCTAAATCTTTCTTATAGGATGTCGAATGACTGTTTTCCATTTTTCCGGTGCAACCTTTCTTGCATCCGACAAATATATTTCATGATGTAGTCTTTGACTATTCATATCATTCGCATATCCATTTTGTTTTAAATATTCATCCATAAGTGCAACTGTAGCTGGTTCATCATCAAAAGATCCTAAGTGCATGATTTGAACACACAAACCTTCATCAACCGTCAAAAACTCTGCCGATGAACAATCTATTTTTTTCTTTTTAGTTGCTATTTCAACAGCCCATTCAAAATCTTTTTCATTCACAAAATCAGGCAATCGAATGACTGAAATCCAATGAAATGAATCTTTATCTGCATAATTCACACCATCTATATCATCCTGCCACCAGAATCCTTCTAGTGGTGGAACTACATATTCAAAGAATCCTTCAATTTTATAATCCGTCTTATAACTCATTCTCAAAGTATAAGCAATCGCATACAATACGCCAATTGCCTGCTGATATGATCCACCTTCTTCATTTGGATTGCCCTCACCTCTGACCGCAATGTAATTTGCTTCAGGAACATTTACAATCACAGGTTTATTTTTAGGCATATAAAATTCTTTATATTCTTTCTTAAAATCAAAAGCCATAATTACTCCTTAAATTTGGTTTTATCTATTTTTTAAAGTATACCATTAAATATGAAAACTATACAAAAAGACTGATCTCTCAGCCTTTCATTTATAAAAACGCTTTGTCTTAATCTATACGATCATAAACTATAATTTATTCACTTATTTGTATTTCTTCTTAAGATTAATACTCAATATTATTGCAACAACTGATGAAATAATTAATCCTGCAACTAATAAAAATATCCAAAGATTATTTTCATTAAAAAGAAGAATAACGGAAATATCCATAGCTATTATGAAAAGTACAAAGAAAAGATTTAGAATTTTAGTATCTTCTTTCCAATAATTTTCTTTATCACTAGTGTTTAAACTATTGTAAAATTCAAACCCATTGTCTAGTTCTTTACCAACTTTAGTGCTTCTTATTTTGTTTGTTGCATGCCAAATAAGTAGGTATATCATGTTAAAAAAAATAAAAATCATAGTATTCTTTATCATGTTTGATCCTCTACAAATTCCGATTTATCTAATCAATCCTCCGAAACCCTTGTATTTTCAAGGAAAATCGGCATTTTAATACTCGTTCCTTATGTATTTTCCCTTGTTTTTGCCCTTATGAGCCGAAACAAGGGAAACTTTTTGTTTAGGCTTCCCCGACCACCTTATCAAGCAGTCTTGCGGAAGTTCGTTTCGCTTCCCTCTTAGAGTGAGCGTAGATGTTCATTGTGGTACTTACATCAGAGTGTCCGAGCAGTTCCTGCACATCCTTTGGTGCTGCACCGTTGGAGAGCAGATTGCTGGTGAATGTGTGTCTCAGCATATGAAAATGGAAATCTTCAAATCCTTCCAGTTTCTTTTTTGCCGACCTTGTCATAACACCAACCGTACTCGGTGACTCGTATGCTCCGTCAGGTCTCAGGCAGACAAAGGATATTTCCTTGTATCCGTCGGGTACTTCCTCGGTTCTCGGCAGGCTGTAGACTTCATAGTAAGTACGGTCTTTTTCTTTAACCTCTTTGTAGTAGTTGAGGTGGTAGAGTTCGCCATACTTGAAGCGGTTCTTGTGCTGTTCCGTCTTTGCCTTTCTGAGAATGTCTGCCAGAGTGTCGCAGAAGTCCACGGTGCGGACTTTCTTGCGTTTGGTGGCACCTATCTCTGTCTTGTGCCTTTGCCCGTTGTATCGCATACTGCGTCGTACTGTGAGGTACTGACCGTCAAGGTTGATGTCCTGCCAAGTCAATGCACACGCTTCTCCGATACGAAGTCCTGTGTAGTAGGCTATCTGCATCGGGAGCAATGCAGGATTGTCTTTCTTTTTCAGAAAGTCCTCCAACATCAGAAACTGCTGATGGTCAATGGTAGGAGCATTGTCAACTTCGCCGTCCTCGTCTGCAAACAGTTCGTATTCCTCTTTCTTTCCCCTCCATACCACATACTGCATAGGGTTAAAGGAAATCAGTTTCTTCGGGAATACCGCAAATCGGAACGCCCCCTGTAATACCGCCGAGAACAACCTCAGATACCCTTTGCTGAGTGCCTTTGCTGTCGTTCCGTCAGGGTTTTGTCCCCCGAAAGTGAGGAAGTCCATAAATGCCTGTAAATGTTCCGCAGTGACCGTTTTCAGCTTTCTGTCGCCGATAGGATATTTCTTTATCCTGTTCACTGTTCCCATATACGCCATCACTGTACCGTTGCTCAAATTGCCGGGTTTCAGTTCTTCCTCCACCCACATATCAAGCAGCATACCTACTGTGGTGTTCTCAGGCTTTGCCACGAACTTCTTCGCTTCGTAGTCCTCCATTGCCTTGCGGAGCAGATTCTCTGTTTCAGATTTGCTTTCTGTGCCTGCAAACTCACGCTGTACCATCTTTCCGCTTTCATCTTCTACATAGAAGCGGTAGTACCATTTCTTGCCCTTTTTTCTTACAGATCCTTTTGCCATTGATAAATAGTCTCCTTTCTATCCGTGGCAACCGGAACTGTGACGTATGGTGTGCGTAAAGTAAATAGTGTCACATCCGCCGATTGTTTCATCGGCTTTTTTCATTGTCAAAGAGCCACGGAATTATTCTTTTTCGGCAAGCCTTGCTTCGGCTTCCGCTACTATCCCGAAAAGGTCACCCATCTTTACAGCGGTGCGTCCTTCATCGTAGATATGTAAAATTCCGTCTAAGAATCGTTTCATATCCTCAATCGGTGCTTCCATCTCTTTATGGTAAACTCGCTCTGTAATCGCTCCTGATTCAATCGCATATCTGCGGAGAGACTGTTTCAGTCCTTCATCTTCTGCCACACGGTCAACCTCTGCCATAGCGTCGGAGAAGTGGTAGCAGAGAACGGAATATAAATCAATCATCTTTCCGAGAAATGTGGTAAGGAGCTGTTGGTGCGGTTCGCCATTCACAACCGTAGACACAGTATCAATGTACTTCTTGATATGTTCTTCCAAATCTTTTTCACAGAGCGTTCTGCTGTCATATTCCTTATCCTCTGAAAGACCTGTGAGCCATTCAGGAGTGGTAAGCAGTGCTTCTGCCAGTCCATTGATAATCATTGTTCTTTTTGGGTCTACGCCGTCTGCTTCGTATCTCTGTATCGTAGACTTGTTCACTCCGATACGCTTGCCAAGCTCCGGCATCGTAAGATTCAATTCTGTTCGACGTTCTTTCACTCGTTCACCGACCTGTTTTGCGGTGAATGTAATTTCTTTTTTCAAGGTTTACACCTCCTATCGAAACCAAGTATACCACACCAAAACCTATTTTGCAACTCTTTTTCTGATAAAAATTAAAAAATATCTTTAATGGGTTGTAAAATGAGTTGACAAGAAATAGCAAAATAAGTATAATGATAATTGCAAAGTTGCAAAATGAGTATTTTAAAAGGAGAGATGTGCAATGACAGCAATTAAAATGGGTTTAACTATCGAAGAAGCAGCGGAATGTACGGGTATCGGTAGGAACACAATGCGAAAACTGGTGGACTGGGGCAAGCTGCCTGTTTTGAAAGTCGGACGAAAGACCATTATCCGCAGGGATACGCTGGAGCGTTTTATGACGGTCAATCAGGGCAGGAACTTACTCAATCCAAGTGATGTACGAAAAGTGGAATGACCGTTCTCCAAAGCCCTCGGCGTTTGAGAGCGAAATACACCCCTCGCACAAATCTGCGATTTGTACTCTGGGTATTTCGCCCCTGCGGGGAGCCTGTATCACAGCTTCGGACACCACCACCTCAGCTATGATACAGAGGAAATTGCACCGCAATTTCCATTGCTGTCCCACCAATCACCGATGGCTGTGACAGCCGCACCCGACAAGTCGGTTGCGTAATGAGTACGGTATTCTCAGCGAAGAAAGGAGCAAAAGGTTGGCAAGACATTCGTTCATTCAGATGTCGAAGCTGCCCAATGTCAAGGGAAGAATCTCATATATCACGAGCCACGCCAAACAGGAAAACCTTTATGCCACCTATCGTACCGCCGACAATACCTTTTGGAAAAATCTCGCCAGGGAAAGTCAGCAGGAGTTCCAGAGAAGCGGAACAACAGGAAAGTGTATCGAAGCAAGGGAGCTAATCATTGCCCTGCCGGAGATTTACACCACCTTTGGCCCTCAGCAGGTGCTTGAAGAATTTACGGATAAGTTCCGACAGCAGTACGGAGTGGAATGTGTATCGGCTCTGCACCACAACAAACGCAAGACCAATTACCACATTCATCTCATATTCAGCGAAAGGAAACTGCTTCCAGAACCTGACATCAAGATTGCCACCAGAAGCGTATTTTATGACGAAACAGGAAAAAGGGTACGAACCAAGAAAGAAATCACAGACGAAAACGGTCAAATCCGAAAAGGCTGTACCGTTATCAAAAAGGGGGATGTTTACGAAAGCCATTTATTCAAAACCAAAGATGAGCGTTTCAAAAGTGAAGCGTTCATAGCAGAAGCAAAAGAAGTTTACACGGAACTTATCAATTCCCACATTTCAGATCCCGAGCAACGACTGAAAGTGTTTGATAAGAACAGCGTGTATCTCCCCACAAAAAAGATAGGCAAGAACAACCCCAAAGCTGCCGAAATCGAAGCGGACAACACCGCAAGGCAGGAATGGAACAGAACAGCAGATTTGGCTCTTGTATCGGGCATTGAAGAAGCAAAGATACTGGAAATCAAGCAGACCGAAATCCACGACAAAGCCGGTCAGTCCATCCGTGAAAATGGTTGGCTTCCAAACCTATTCAGATGTATCGTAGGCAAGGCAAAGGAATTTCTGCAAGCCATCATCCGTGAAAAGGATATGCCACCCAAGCCAGTCCTTGATATGGATATGGACGAGTTCCGCACAATGCAGACCCTTATGCTAAAGGTACAGAAGCAGGCGAAAGCAATCAAGAAGATACAGGAGATCACACTCCCGAATCTGCGACAGCAGCTTGCTGAAACAACGGGTATCTTCAAGGGCAAGGAACGCAAGGCTCTGGAAAAACAGATACAGCAGACCGAATCCGAGCTTAAAGAAAAACTAAATAAACTCCCCGATATTCTAAAAGATGACGGTTATCCTGATGTACAGGCATTTATGAAAACTTACCGCAAAGCAGAGGCTATTATCACACAGTATAACCAAGACCTTGCAGAATGGGAGCAGACAGTTAAGAACGGACAGAAACCTGCCGAGAAACAGCACAGACCGCCCGAAAGACAAAGTGTGCGTAACAGGCTCAGACAGCTTCAGGAAGAGAGTAAACAGAGTTCTCAGTCGAAGCAGAGAAAGAAATCCCAAGGCAGGGACAGATAATCACGACATAAATAGGGTAGAGGGATAAAATTATCGCCCCTCCCATTGAACCGTACGTACGGGTCTCGTATACGGCTCTACATTTATATCGAAACTATAAAGAATCACAAAATCTCAAGATAGTAAATAAGGGGATTGACCAAACCTGGCCTATCTCCTTTCTTTATGCCTAGAACAGTGGGAGAAAGAAGAAAATTCACAATATTCCCAGTACTTCTCCTATACCATCCAAGTCTAGAGTTAGCACATTTAAATATGTCATCATGCGTGAATTTACATCTACATGCTATATTTAGTTTCATAAGATTCTTGTATATAGTCCTTGGTCTTTTCCATTGTTTAATGATAATACATCTCACTTTATGGCGTAACCATTGACCAAATTCTTCCAAGAACACTTTGATACTTGAAATTTTAAAGTATTGTATCCAACCTCTAATCATTTGATTCAATTTCTTAAATGTAACTGATAGTGGTCTTGAAACCGCGTGTTTTCTTTCCATATATTTTTGGATATTTGAGTACAGACGTTTCTTCCTATCTTTAGTAGGAGTACATTTCCATGCTCCGCTATCCTTATAAAATGTAAAACCAAGAAATTGCCCTTTAGTTGGTCTGACTACTTTAGTTTTTGTTGCACTAACCTTCAAGAATAGTTTTCTTTCTAGCCACGATGTCACTGATTTCATTACACGGTTTGCACTCATTTCGCTTTTAACGAAAATGATACAGTCGTCGGCATACCTAGCGAAGCGAAGATTTCTAGATTCTAATTCTTTATCAAACTTGTCTAAATAGATGTTTGAAAGGATTACACTAATCGGACCTCCTTGTGGGGTTCCAATGGTTGAACTTCTTACAAGTCCTTTATCCAAAACTCCTGCTTGCAGATAAGCTCGTATCAAATGTAATGTTCTACTATCATTGACACGCTCTCTTAAGATTGAAATTAATTTATCATGATTTACTGTGTCGAAGAATTTCTCAATATCCAGGTCAACAATCCATTCATATCCGTCATTTAAATATCCAAGCACTTCCTCCATTGCCATATGTGCACTACGATTTGGTCTAAAACCATAACTGTGTTCACTAAATACTGGTTCATAGATTTCATTTAGCACTTGTAACATAGCTTGTTGGATTACTCGGTCGACAACGGTTGGTATTCCTAATGGTCTTTGTTTACCATTAGGTTTAGGAATATAGACTCTTTTGACGGGCATAGGTTTGTATTGTTTATTCAAAATTTTGGAAATAAGTTCTTCCTTATATTGATTAAACCATTCCTCAACCTCTTGCACTGTCATTTTATCCACTCCTGGTGCACCTTTGTTCTTCTTGATCTTTCGAATTGCTTTCTGTAGATTTTCTTCACATAAAATCTTTTCAATCAATTCCATTTGCTGCTCCTCCTTCTATTTGTAAATTTATTTGGAAACATCCCAATTACCTTTACCATCTATGGTTACGTTCCATAGTTCTAGGCTATTCTCATATTCGGACTATCCAAATATTGCTAATAGAGATTTGCACTCTATAAACGTTTCAGTCCTTCAGTATTGCTACCTACTATGACTTCATCTGAATTCTCATGGTAAACCTTTTTCGCTACAAGGGTACTATCACTGATTTTAAAGTATACTAGAATTCCTTGTCCATGAGACCTCCCGGGGTAAGACATGAGTCCTATTTCTTTCACAACGTCTTGATTTACTGTCTTGGTTTTACGTTTACCTTTTGGACTTCGATTTGATTAGCAATCTCATCCACCATTTAGCCTAATCAAGTTTCTGTACGTGCGCTCAAAAGAATTGCTACACCACTTCCTTCACCCATGACATCACTGTCAACGGCTTGTGGTCCACTACACTTGGCGGTAACTACCTGTGGTTGGTTTATCTCCAACTGAACTCATGCCATGCCCGGCACACGAAATCAACACCGCAGGGCAACCTGCCTTGCGGTCTTACATATATATCAGAGCATAAGAAAACACCCTGCAAGATTTTTTTCGTCTTGCAGGGTGTTTTCTTATGCAATCCAAACTCAACAGAAACCTGAAAGTTTTCTACGCATCGCTTTTCTATTTTGGGTGGAATTTGTTAACGAAAAATGAACGAAACGGGGAACTATTTCAGTCAATGTCATTAAGTTAAAGGGATAGAAAAAAGAAACCTTTCCACAATTTAAAAGGGGGCAGGTTTCTTTTTTGTATCATACTGTCAATTAGATAAATTGCAGCTTTTCAAAATCTTTTTGCGGCATATATCCCATGCTGAGAAACGCCTTTTTTGCCATGTGTTCCTTATGCTTTACGTATATTTCTATGGAAAGGGGGCCTTCAAAATTCATCTTGAAGGCCTTATTTTTTCTGATTAGAGGTCTAACCTACTTAACGTTTAGTTAAAATCAATAACCTCTTTCACGGCCTACTTACGATCTGTCAAATACGAAAAGTAAAATAATTATCGGACTAAGTTTAATTTCTTATCTTTAATTTCATAAATTACATCAGCCACATTTTCAAGTAACCGTTTGTCATGGGTGATAAACATGATCGTTCCTGCATATTCCTTCATTAGTATTTCCAAGGCCTCCAGGCTTGGTATGTCAAGGAAGTTGCTCGGTTCATCCATTAGTAGGATGTTATATCTACCCATAAGCATTTTAGCTAGCAATAATTTCATAATTTCGCCACCGCTTAAAATAGATAAGCTTTTTCCAATATCGTTCTGTTTAAACCCCATGGATGCAAGCACGGAACGAATTTCTGAAACATTGTAATCACAATCCTCCTTCATAAACTCCAGGACTTTCTGATTACTGTTGTACTTGTAACCATTTTGTGCAAAGTATCCTATTTTTGCCTTAGGTGAAATAGAAATTCCATCTTCATAGTTTAAGATCATTTGGATTAAAGTTGTTTTTCCTGTTCCATTCCCACCAGTTAGAGCCACTTTTGCTCCAAGCGGAATTTGAAAAGATGCATCTTCAAACAATACCTTATCTCCAAATATTTTAGTAATATCCGTACCGACAATAGGATATGGATTATGGAGCTCCAATGCTTTACTTTGCCTGAAACGAATTCTGCGAATGTCTTCCGGAGCTTCTACATTTCCTAAGGCCGCAATCCGATGCTCTAGAGATTTAGCGGCATTATGCATCTTTTTTTCCTTACTTCCCATTGATTTCTGATGAGCCAAACGCCCTCCACGTTCCGTACTTTTTTTCTTTGAAGCACCTTTTGCCTTCTGTTCTATTTTACGAGCCTGTTTTCGCTTTTCCTCCGCAGCCCTTTCCAATCGGGCACGTTCGGTAACAAATTGCTCGTATTCTGCAACCTGGTTCTTGCGTTCTTCCTCTTTCTGACGAAGATAATCAGAATAGTTTCCCCAATACTCAGTGATTTTGCCATCTTTCAGTTCCCATATTTTATCTACTACCTCATCAAGAAAATAGCGGTCATGGCTAATAACTAACAGTGCACCTGTAAAATATTTTAGCTGTCCGACTAGAAAATCAATTCCTTCACGGTCTAAATGACTCGTAGGTTCATCCGCTAAAATACCATGAACCTGTGCCGATAAAGCTTGTGCTATTTTAAGCCTTGTTTCTTCACCGCCGCTCAAGGTTTGTATATCTAATTGCTTAACACCAAGCTTGCCAACAAGTGCAAAATCTTTTTCCTCCTGCAAGGTTACTTCGTCCAACTGAGGGATATAGGCAAGTTCACCCAGACGATTCATTTTACATCCTAGAGGAGTTAATTCGCCTAAAAGCACCTTGAATAAAGTGCTTTTTCCTGCACCATTTGCTCCTACTAAACCAATACGGTCATAATCATATATTTCTAAATTATCTATATCTAAAACATCGCGTCCTTTAAATTCCACACGAATGTCTTTTGCTTTTAATATCAATTCCATAACATTTTCCTCCTGTCTATAATCGCATGTTTTCATTTGCTTGTACGCAGGGAAAACCCTGCGATTTAAGCAGGAAGAATTACATGAAAATAAGATACATAAATATCCCTCCAATATTGTTTATTTTAAATCAAATTTTCTAATCTCAGTTATCATTGGGCAAACTATTGCAATGCAAATAATTAAAATACCTGATAGTAAAAACCAATGATTTACACCGATTCTATCAGCAAAGAATCCAGAAAGAATTAACCCAATTGGCATAGCAAGAGACATGATACTTCCAGTTAAAGAAAATACACGTCCTAAATATTCAGGCTTTATTTTCTCCTGAAAAAGAGCTGTTTGTACACCGCTGTAAAACGGAACCGAAAGCCCCATTATTGCACAGCAGACTACAAATATGAAAAATCCACTTTGGGGAAGTAATCCTGAAATGGTTAAGCTTATCCCCATCATAAAAATGGATGCCGTTATTAATAAGATTCGCTTTTGGTAATTCCCAAATAACCCTAATAATAGACCCCCTATCAACATACCAGAGGCATAAGCAATCTCCGTAATAGAAATATACATCGGTGTACCATTAAAATATTCCATAGTGATTAAAGGATATAAAGCATTTATGGGCATATAAACAAACATATATAATGTTCCAACGAGTAATAAAGCAAATAATCCTTTATTTTGCCGTAGTACAGCCATTCCTTCTTTCATTTCTCGTATGAAATTTGGTTTCAAACTTTGCACTTGATCACCCAGTTTAGGAATACGTACAATTGCTACCGTAATAGATGCAATCACAGCACCCCATACATCGATGGCAATAATAGCATTTAGTTCCCAAACGGAGTATAAGAGTGCTGCAACCGCCGGACTAACAATATAGCTTATAGACTGCAAAGACTGACTATAGCCTGCACATTTCGTAAGCTGTTCTTCTGGTACTAAAAGTGGCGTAACCGCATTGAGAGCCGGGGTGTGAAAAGCCGTTCCAATGCTACGGATAAACAATACTACCATAACCATCCAGATAGGTAGCTCCATATACAATGCAACAATAGCAAGCACTGCCCCAGCTGCTGCGATAATTAAATCAGCACCAATCATTATCTTCTTCCTATCATGACGATCCACTAATACACCAATAGCTGGTCCAAAGACCGCATAGGGTAAAAAACCTACTAGTGAAGCCATAGACAAGACCATCGCAGATCCTGTTTTCTCTGTAAGGTAAAAAATGATCGCCATTTGCAGGATGGCACTAGTGATTAATGATACTGCCTGCCCTGCCCATATTGTATAAAACTTAAGTTTCCAATTGTTGTATTTTTCCATTTATATTATCTCCTGCATATTATTTTGCTTGAATTTCTATTTTGAACAGCATTCTAGGCAATAAAAAATGCAGGCCAAAATCCACAATGTGGCTTTTGGTCTGCATACATACAATTTGGAAACATTCATATTAAAGACATAGTTAAATAAAGGTATAGTTAAATAACTTATATCTCACCGTAACTAATGAATGCTCAATATCGTATAAATAAGCACAACAAAAAAGCCTATCATCGGGGATAGATTCTGCTTTTTTTATTGCCAGCTTATCTTAAACGCATTGAGGCTGTCATAGTTTCGGTTCCTCCTAAACTCTTATTTGTATCAGCATATATTTTAACACAATAAGTTGTTTTAAGCAACGTTTAAAATTGAAAAAAGCCACGGACAGCGATAGCAAAATACGCAATACCGTCAATGGTCTCGATGAACAGTGCAAGCACTGCCATTGACGGTATTTCTTTATTTTGCTTATGAGCAGACAAGGGCAGTAAGCCAAAAGCTGGCTTACCGCCCCAATCACTCATTCTGTTATGCGTAGATATCGCTGTAAATGATTTCTCTAACTCTGGACTGAATTTCATTCATTTTCTGTACCCACAGCATAGCATTATCTGCTTTCAGTTTCTCGGTCACATTTTCCTGCTCTGCAATTTGCTTTGTCAGCAGGAGCAAACGCTCCTGTGCCTGTCTGTCAATATCTGCAAGGTAGGAGTTTAGTGTACCCTCAATCAGCATTGTGGTATAGAGGAACTGCTTATGCTCCTTTAGATACTGCTTGTGGCGCTGTCCCCACAAACCGATAGGCTGTGTTTCTTCTTCGGAAAGTATCAGACAAGGGATATAATAATCTCCCTGCAATTCATACCATAAACCGTTGCTTTCATCAAAAATGTACTTGTCCATATAATAAATCCTCCAGTATAATATATTCGCACATACGTCACAGTTCTCCGATTGCCACATTCTCTTATATCTTGTTATCAGATTTTCTTGCCCTTGTGTTTGCCCTTATCAGCTTCCAAGGGAAGAATAAACGTAAGTGAAATCGTATAATAAGTTAAGGTGAGCATTTTGCGATAAACCCTTTATTTTCAAGGCTTTCGGAGGATTTTATTAAAACCCTGTGAGGGTTAATAACCACTTATAAAAATGTGGTTTTCAAATTAGAATTTATCTATTGCATTACGTTGATTACTTTACAGTGAAATGTGTCCATTCTATGTGATTATATTCCATCACATCATTTGCTTTTTTCATCCCTAATTTTTCGTAAAATGCAATGGCATTTTCATTCGCAACCAAATATACCGCAATATCATTTTTACCACCTGCTAAAGAATGTGCTGTTTTTATCAGTTCCGTACCAATTCCTTGATGTAAATAGTTTCTGTCCACACCTAAATCGGTTATATAAAGCCAATAGGCATAGTCGGTCAATCCAAATAAGACGCCGACAATTTGATTATCCTTGTTTCTTGCAACAAGACTGATTGATACATGATCAACCAGCTTTGCTATTCTTTCTTCGAATCGTTCCTTCGGATACTGTGATCCTAGATCCGTACGCTTTAAAAATTCAATATATTCAATTTTAGAAATTCTCTCCTCTTTAATCTGAATATTTTTGCACATAACAATTTTCTCCATAAATCCCTAATTCTATTTCTGTTGCCATTTCATTACATATTCTTTTTCTTTGGTAGCTTCATCGAAGCCGCTATGCTGAATCTCAAATCCTTCTCTTTGATAAAAGGCTATTGCCCGTACATTCTTTTGATATACATTCAAAAATAATTTATTTCGTTTATTTTTTGCATAATTTAGAAGAGCTTTTCCTATACCATGCGATTGCATTTCATTAGAAACAAAAATGCCCTCAATATATTCATCATTTAGCCCTATGAACCCCTGTATTTCTTGATTTTGCTCATAGACATAGACAGTTGCCTGCAGCAGCAATTCCTTCACTAATTCAAAATTATTTTGCCAATATTGCGAAGAAATAAAAGAATGTGCTGTCACATTCGTATCTAACCATATATCTGTAACTTTATTTATATCTGCTTTTTGTAATTCTCTAATCATAATGATTGATCTCCTACAAACTTAATTTATCTAATACGCATAGTATACCATTAAATTATACAAAAGGACTGATTCCTCAGCCCTTGTTCATCAATGAATATGCATACTCTAATACTTTAGCACCATCCATACGACCATAATCTTCCATTGGTATGACACCAACAGGAATGTGTTTTACTGCCATTTTTTCTTTGATTCTTTTTTCCATGTAGCGGATCTGAGGACCAATTAAAATGACATCAATAGACTCTTCATTTACTTTTTGATCTACTTTCGATACAGGAATCGCAAAAATCTTATCTTTTTTTGATACTTCCTGCATTTTCGTTACTAAAAGACTTGTACTCATGCCTGCAGCACAAGCTAACAGAATTACTTTTTGTTCCATATTAACGATTAATTGAACGAGCCATCATAGATACGGTATGACGTACTCCTCTTACAGCTTTACTAATTGCCATAATATTTTCAACAGGTGCCACTCCACCATATCCTGCATCTCCAATATGCTGAATATCAACACCACAAATCTTATTCATGATTGCGATATCCTTAATTGTATCTGTATCCGATCCTTCTTGACTCGTTCCAATCGCAGAAAGAACTAAACTACCACAAGAATGCACTTCTTTACATACTGCCTTTAAATCATCCATATCAAATCCTGGAACCGTACCTACAGCAGGTACTAAGATAACATCTGCCCCTGCCTTCACAAAGCGTTTTGCGATTTCAAGATCTGCCACTGGCTCATCCGATCCAGCACCATGCATTTTTCCTGCAATGATCAATCCAGAGAAATTTTCTTTTGCGAATGAGATGGCCTTTTCAATTTGTTCATTTGTCACGCCCGTACCTGGATTTCCAGTAAGACATACAAAATCAAAACCAACTTCATCTAATCTTTTGACTGTTTCCAAATTTAATTGACGACCCTTCGCAATATCAAGTCGATCCTCTAACATTTCAGCTTCTAAATCAACCGGTTCTAAGTTCACCCCAATTGGGCGTCCTACTAGACGATGTAGTTCATCTACAAAGTTATCTTTATCATGTTTCAAGCCAAAGATGTATGGATTTAAAACATCTAAACAATTCAACAAAATCATATCCGCCCCAAAAGCTCTGGCAATCTCTGCATTAGTGATATCTCCAATAAAACTTTCTCTTGGCGCAACATTTTCAGACAAGATGACACGCCCCTCACTTGCCTTAATACTCTGTTTCAATTCTTGCGCATTCATCCTTAAAATTTCGGATGCATTTGCACTAATCAATCTTTTCATTTCTTACTCCTCAAAATCTCTGTGACATTTTGCCACGCATTCTTACTCTTTTGTTCTGTACAACCCTTATAAGCCCCTAAATACGGTGTAAAACCAAGTCTTGAATATAACTTGATAGCACCATAACTTTGGGATTGGGTTGCCAAGTACAATGGATACTTACTAGGAATCAAGTCATACATCATACATAATTTTGAAAGTATTGCCTGCGCAATCTTTTTTTATAAAGAACTTATACTAATACCTTTAATTTATTAACTAAAAGTTATTCATTTAATTCAGCTTCAATTTCTTCAATGGTAGGTATACTACCTCTGAACTCTTCTGGTATAAGTTTGGACAATTCATAACTAGAAATACCAAGTGGCTGGCTAGTCGATTCTAATGCGTATTGGGCTTCTACTTTATCCATATCTTTACAAATTAAAAGTCCCAATGTAGGATTATCAGCTTCTGTTTTCATCTGATGATTAACAGCCACAACATAAGTTCCCAATTGACCTGCATAAGAAGAATCAAATTTCCCTGTCTTTATTTCTACAACAACATAGCAATGTCTTTGAGTATTGTAAAATAGCATGTCTATGAATTTTTCAGTATCTCCTACCTCAATTCTCACTTCTTTGCCCATATAAGCAAAACCAGTACCTAACTCCATAAGAAAATTGTTAACTTTATCTATAAGTGCATTCTTGAGTTCTTTTTCATCATACCTTTCACGTAAAGTCAAAAAATCAAAATTATATGGGTCCTTCGTAATTGCTTGTGCTAAATCACTCTGTTCGATTGGAAGTGTATTCGAAAAGTTAGTTATTGCTTTACCCTGGCGTTCATACAAATCCGTTCCTAAAAAGTTTAGTAAAACATCTCTTGACCAATTGTTTTCAATAGTCTTTCTAACATAAAACACTGCCTTTGCAAAATTCCCCTTGCATTTATCAAGTATTACTTTGTTATGTCCCCATGGTATTCTAAAAATGATTTGTAATTCATCCCCAACTTGGGGACAATTTGCATCTGTAATCAATTTATCCTCAACCTGAGGACAAATCAACGCATCAGGATACATCTCGTAAAAATATCTCATATATTTCAAATTAGTTGGAGAAAATGATTTCACATCTGGCAAAATGGATTTTAAATCATCACTCACGGTTTTATAAAATCCTGTTCCATACCCGAACTGTTCACTCATAGACGAAATATCTTTACCAAGCTTCCAATAAAATCTTAGCATCTCATCATTTATTTTCATAGAAGCCCTGATTTGGCTTCTTTTAAAATCAGTGGATATCCCGGCAATCCACTCTCTATATTCATTGTCTAACTTAATCAATTCACTCATATGTAATCCCTTCTGATTTATCAATTAAGCTTTACAACGCAAAATTTCTGTGACATTTTGCCACGCATTCTTACTCTTTTGTTCTGTACAACCCTTATAAGCCCCTAAATACGGTGTAAAACCAAGTCTTGAATATAACTTGATAGCTCCATAACTTTGCGATTGGGTTGCCAAATACAATGGATACTTACCTGGAATTGTATCGTACATCATACAAAGTTTTGTAAGCATGGCCTGCGCAATTTTTTTATGTTGAGCCGATAAACTTACCGCCACATAATGTACGCGAAGTCTACTTTCTTCAAAATCATTACCATACCAAAGCCCTGCACTGCCAACTAATTCATCTTGTTCATTTGCGACAAACAAGAAATGTTTAGAAAAGAAATCCCTATCTCTAGTAAGCATACTATCCCATTTCTTCCTTGCCTCTTCTAGATTTTCAAATAAACAAACTTCAGTTTGTAGCTTGCACCAAGCTTCTTTTAATGATTCATCAAACTCAACATAATGAAATTCTTGATTTAATTCAATCTCTTTACGAATGGTCTTTCTAGCCATTACCATCAACACTTTTTCATAAGGAATACTTGTATCTAATACTGTCATGTCATTCTCCATTTCTAAGATAAGTATATCATAATGCAGTACATTTTAAATGATATAACAATTTCTTTTTAAATGTTATAACATTTGCTTGACTTCTCTTTTTTTTAGTTCTAGAATGAAACCGTAAAAGAGAGGTAAACAATTATGAACAAAACACAACTCGCAAATTATTTTGACCACACATTTTTAAAACCTTATGCCACTGAAGCAGATCTTACTAAATTATGTAATGAGGCAAAAGAAATCGGAGCCGCTATGGTTGCGATCAATACAACTTGGACTAAATTCTGTAAAGAACAATTAAAAGGAACAAACGTACATGTAGGAGCTGCCATCAGCTTTCCTTTAGGACAAGCTGGTCTAGCATCTAAAATTGCCGAAACAAAGATTGCGATTGAAGATGGAGCTGACGAAATCGATTATGTCATTGATATTGGACAAGCTAAAATGCACCATTGGGACTACATCAAAGAAGAAATGGAAAGCATTGTTTCGATTTGTAGAGAACACAACGTCATTTCTAAAGTCATCTTTGAAAACTGCTACTTAGAAAAAGACGAAATCAAACAAGTCGCTTTGATTGCCAAAGAAGTAAAACCAGACTTCATTAAAACTAGCACAGGCTTTGGAGCTGGTGGAGCCACTTTAGAAGACGTTAAATTAATGGTTGAAACCGTAGAAGGACAAGTAAAAGTCAAAGCTGCAGGAGGCATTCGTGATTGGGCAACATGCAAAGCCATGATCGATGCAGGTGCACAAAGAATTGGAACAAGCTCATCATTAAAAATCTTAGAAGAATTTGAAGCCGAGGCAAAATAACATGAAACCTTTTCTTTTAGAACCTATTCCTGATTATACAATTTGGGGAACCAATCATATCTCTAAAGCTAGAGGCATCGATGAAGATTATGGAACTTGGTGGGAAGTCAGTGCCCACCCTTATGGTTCCAATAAAATTGTCGGAACTGATAAAACACTGATGGACGTTATCCAAGAAAACTCTGATGAAATATTAGGTAAAGGCTACACACTCCATGAAACATTACGATTGGCTTATCTAGATACAAAGGATGCTTTAAGCATTCAAGTTCATCCCGAAGATGACTATGCCCTAGAACACTCGAATGATTACGGAAAATATGAAAGTTGGTATATTCTAGATGCCAAACCAGGCGCTACTCTAGTTGCCGGAACCACAATCAATGATGCCGACGAAATCAAAAACGCATTAATGAACAATGATGTTGAAAAATATCTAAATAAAGTCGAAGTTCATAAAGGAGACTACATCATTATTCCTAGCGGTATGCTTCATGCCTTAGGAAAAGACATCTTAGCTTTAGAAGTTGGTACAAACTCGAACACAACCTATCGTTTCTATGACTACAACCGTAAGGGAAAAGATGGAAAAACACGTCCTTTGCATGTCAAAGAATCATTTGATGTCACAGACTTCAATTTAAAACCTACTTTCGTTCCACAAAAACACGAAACACACCGAATTGGAGATTGTCCTAACTTTACAGTGGATGAAGTATATGCCGATACAGACATCGATTTAACATGTGAAGAACACTACATGATTCTATCCAATATTGATGCAGATTGTACGATCGTATGGAACAACGAAGAAATCGTATTACCACAATATGACAGTTTATTTGTACCATTCGCATCTAAGAAAATCACAATCAAACAAGGAGCACACCTATTAGTGTCAAATCCTAGAAAGGACTAATTATGAAAACCATTTTAGTTACTGGAGCCAACGGCTATATCGCAAGTTTAGTAAGAGCTCATCAAAAAGATAACTTCAACTGGATCTGCATGACAAGAAAGGATGCAGACCTTACAAATCCTGAAGACGTAAAAAGATTTGTAGCATCTCAAGATTTTGACATTTGTTTTCACACAGCCGCCAATGCGACAACTGCATTCTGTAATGAACATCCCGATTTAGTTCATAAAATCAATGTCGAAAGTACACAAGCAATCATTGATTGTTGTAAAGAAAAAGGCGCTAAATTGATTTTCTGTTCCACTGAACAAGCCTTCAACGGAAAAGAAAACCGTGGTCCCTTTAAAGAAGACGAACCATTAAGTGCTGTGACTGTATATGGACAAAATAAAATTGAATGTGAAGAATTGATTCAAAATCAATTGGATGATGCGATCATCTTACGCTTTACATGGATGATGGGACTAAGCTATCCAGGTATTAAGGCAAGTCCAAGCATTATTAAAAATGTCATGAATGCTCTAATTAGCCATACTCCAACATTATTTACTGTGAATGAAAAACGCGGTATGACCTATGCCAAGCATCTAGCTACTCAATTTGATAAGATCACAGAACTTGAACCAGGCATTTATCATGTGGCATCAAAGAACACGATGACCACATATGAATCCGCAAAATATGTAGCTAAAGCCTTAGGTGCAAGTGATGAACTCATTGAAGAAATCATTTTACCAAACAACGAACGCTACCAAGATCGATTCAGAGATTATCGTTTAGATAGTTCTAAGTTAGAATCTTGTGGAATTCATTTTACGACATTTGAAGAAGACGTAAATGAAATTTTAATGGATTTTGGATGGAAGAAAAGTTAGAATAGTCTATAGGAGGCTATTTATGACTATACTTGAGGAAAACGTTAAAAAATATTACCAAAGCGGATACAACTGTTCAGAAACACTACTTCATGCCTGCAATGAAACGTATCAATTAGATATTTCAGAAGAAGACATGAAAATGATGGCTGGATTTGGTGGCGGCATGTTTATTGGAAGTACATGCGGTGCATTAGTTGGATCGATTGCGGCCCTATCAAAAATGGTTTGTAAGACAAAAGCACATGAAATGTTACCAGAATTAAGACCATTGATTCAAAAACATACACGTAACTTTAAAGAACTATTAGGCAATTTAGATTGTGCACACATCAAACCTGTACATCATAGTACAGATCCAAACATCAAATGTATGAACACTTGTTTATTAGCGGCAAAAGCTCTAGAAAAAACAATGGAGGAAGAACACCTATTATAGGATTCTTCCTCTTTTCTTATATTCGTAATAACCTGTCTACTCGAT
Organism: Eubacterium sp. TM05-53; assembly: GCF_003436425.1. Taxonomy (GTDB): domain Bacteria; phylum Bacillota_I; class Bacilli_A; order Erysipelotrichales; family Erysipelotrichaceae; genus Holdemanella. Next base: position 21,663 of record NZ_QSPK01000007.1, on the reverse strand, counting down.
GAATCAAATCTTGTTGAATACTAAAATCAACCTCAACACCATCCTCTTTATATTCCTGTTTATGCACCTTACCATTGGTATGAATATAATCAAGTACACCGACCTTTTCATAGGGAATCACAACATGCAAAGTTTCCATATGAAATAATTCTTTTTCAATTTCCTGCTTTAAAAATTCAATACTCGACTTTTCCTTAGCACAAATATAAATACGATCCTCTACTCGTTTTGGATATTCAATATTTGTCTGATCACACTTATTGTAGACATACAAATATGGAACTTTCTCACAACCAATCTCTTTTAATGTTTCTTCACACACCTGAAGTTTGCTGTCCTTATGTTCATTTGAAACATCCACGACTTTTAAAATCAAATCCGAAACCACCGCTTCTTCAAGTGTAGAATGAAAGGCCTGCACTAAACTATGTGGTAAATCACTAATAAATCCAACTGTATCACTTAAAGTAAATACATTATGATTCTCTGTTTCAATTTGACGTGTTGAAGTTGTCAAAGTCGCAAACAACATATCCTTTTCAAACACCGACTTTTCTTCATTCACAAACCCATTCATAATACTCGATTTACCAGCATTCGTATACCCTGTAAGTGCTACACTTTTAACCATACCTTTTTTACGCTGATTACGCTGCACACTTCTTTGCGTATGGATCTTATCCAATTCTTTTTCGACAAAATGAATCTTACCCTCAATTCTTCGTGCATCCAGTTCAATCTTCTTTTCTCCTGTTCCCTTGTTTCTAGAACCACCACGCTGTCTATCCATATGTTTATAGCTTCCTTGAAGTCTAGGTAATAAATACTTTAGTCTTGCACACTCCACCTGAAGCATACTCTCCTTTGTCTTTGCACGAGACGCAAAGATTTCTAGAATCAAAGCACTCTTATCCATGACTTCACAATCAAAAAAGTCCGACAAATTTCTTTGTACAGAAGGTGAAATCGCCTCCAATACAAGAACCATACTACATTCTTGATCTTCAAGAATGAGTTTGACCTCTTCGATCTTACCAGGATTCATATAATACTTTTTATGAGGATGCTCCAAATTCTGTGATATACTCATGCAAATTTCAATATCACACGCTAGAGCTAATTCTTTCATTTCTTCCATTCTTTCTTCAAAAGAATGGCTTGTGTATGTTTGTACACCAATCAATATTGCTTTTTCCATAATTGTATTTTATCATACGATGCTAAAATGTTATAATATTTCATGAGGTGAATTTACATGAAAATTGCTTATTTAATGCACTATATGAAAAATAATTTTGAAGAAATAACTGAAAATATAGATATATTGATCAATCAAGGAGACGACGTTTATATCATGGTAAACGACGATGATCTACGTGATGATTTGATTCTATCTTATTGCGATACACCAAATTTACATGTCGCCCATCACCAACAAACGGCACTTCCAGCCGATATGTCACTACCTAGAGGCTTTATCGTATTGATGAAAGATGCTTTAGAATATGAAAAAGAAGATGGATCCTTTACTTATGATCGTTTTATCACAATGACAGATGGTATGATCCCAACAAAATCTAAAGCAAAACTTATCGAATATTTAGAAGCACATGAAGATGAAGATATCTATTATGAAGTAGATAATTCAGAGAATAATGAAGAAGTAAAGAAAAGATTTGAAAACTATGCCTTCTTTACAAACTCTTATGATTTCCAAAAATCAAAAACCATTCGTGCTATGAACAAAATGACATCCAGTCTTGTTCATTCCTTTAAAAAACGTGAAATTGAAGATACGATCTATATCAGCTATCCTTGGTTTGTACTTACACATGAAAGTGCAGAAGTTTTGGCCGATAATCTAGCCTATTGTTCAAATACATTTAAAATGTGTTTATATCCAGAAGAAATGGCTATCGCAACAATGTTACATAAATTCTCAAATGTAGATCATCATAATGAAAATATTTGGGCAACCGGAAAAGATGGTGAATACAAACTTCAAAAGCCAATGGAAAATGTGGAATTAGACGCAATCCATGACTCTACTTATTTTGCAGCTCTAGCTCATAGTGAAGATAATCTTCAAGTTTATGAAGATTATTTTGATACCTACACATGCGAATCGTAATTGTTTCGGATAACCACGGCAATCCGGATATCCTAAAAATTCTTTATCACATCTATTCTTCACTCTATAAAGAAGATGTGAAATTTATTCATTTAGGAGATTCGCAAACCACAAATATCAATGATTTAAACGGCTTTATATGTGTCAAAGGAAACAATGATACACTAGATTTGCCAATACGCCAAAGATTAACTATTTTAGACAAACGCATCCATTTCTCACATGGAGATGAAGGTTTAGATGAAATAAAAAGAGATATCGATCAACATCATCCCGATATCTATCTTTATGGACATACGCATTTAGTCAAAGAACAAATCTACAACAATTGTCTGATTCTAAACCCAGGATCCATCACACTTCCTAGAGATGACTGGCATGGATCGTATATCATTCTAACAATTGATAAGAAAGTCACATATAAAGTAGTACGAATTAATGTAGAAACTTTCTTAAATCAATATCAATGCTTCATTAATTAAGGCAGCCAAATCAATGGCTGCCTGTTTTCTTTTATTTATTAATAAATTGTTTTGCGAAATTCCATGTATCTCTACACATATCATCTAGATTCTTTTCAGCTACCCAACCAAGTTGTTCTTTAGCACGTGTTGGATCTGCGTAGCATGTCGCAATATCACCTGCACGTCTAGGTTTGATGACATATGGAATCTTGATTCCATTCACTCTTTCAAAGGCATGTACAATATCTAATACACTATAGCCTTTTCCTGTTCCCAAGTTACAAATATGAACACCAGGCGTATTGTATTTTTCAATTGCCAATACATGACCCTTCGCTAAATCCACTACATGAATATAGTCACGAACACCCGTTCCATCCGGTGTATCATAATCATCCCCAAATACACCAAGTTCTGGAAGTTCACCTGTTGCCACCTTCATAATATATGGCATCAAGTTATTTGGAATTCCCTTTGGATTTTCACCAATCAATCCTGATTCATGAGCTCCAATTGGATTGAAATAACGAAGTAAAGTTACACTCATGTCTGGATTTGCGAATTGCACATCCGTTAAAATTCTTTCCATCATCGCCTTTGTAGCTCCATAAGGATTTGTTGTTTCTTTAAGCTTACAATCCTCTGTTAAAGGAACCACTTCAGAATCTCCATAAACAGTTGCACTTGAGCTAAATACAATACTTGGCACATGATATTTTTTCATCATCTTGGCAACCACTAAAGTTGTCATCAAGTTATTTGTATAATACTCAATTGGCTTTTGAACACTTTCACCAACCGCTTTAAAAGCAGCACAATGAATGACCGCATCCAATTTATTTTCTGCAAATACAGACTCTGTTTTTTCTTCATCTAACACATTAAATTCATAAAACTTAACATGTTTTCCTGTGATTTTATAAATTGAATCCAATACATCAGGTTTTGAATTCGAGAAATCATCAATTACTACAACATCATAACCACTTTCTAATAATTCAACACATATATGACTTCCAATATATCCGGTTCCACCTGTTACTAAAATATTCATTAGTCAATAACCTTGCAGCCACCTAGTTTTCTTACTTTTAAGATGTGGCAGCTTCCCTTTCCAAATACTTTTTCAATTTCTTCTTTATATGTTTCTACATAGCCATTTTCAACAAAGGCTTGAATCGTTCCGGCAAAACCTCCACCATGAACACGACACACGCCATGATCTTTTAAAATCATTTCAGACATAGCTAAACCTAAAGATACAGCCTGGTTCTTATAGTCAAAGTCTGCATATACGTTTTGAAGGAACTTGTAGCTTGAATTTCCTGATTCTTGAATCAATGTTTTAAAGCCTTCAAAATCATCCTTATTCAATCGTTCAACGATTGTATTAACACGTCTATTTTCATTGAAGAAATGGATAGCTCTTAAAATAGCACGATCATTATTTAAAGCTGTTCTTAAGTTTGCGATATTTGAGTAGAACTCATCTTCATCCACTTCACGAAGAACCTCCTTACCAAAATAGTGAGCTACCTCTTTCATTTCTGTAGGTACTGCACCATAGGCATCTGTTAAATCGGCATGACTTCCCTTTGTATCTACAATACATAAACTGTGATCATATTTTGAGAAATCAACATTCACACTATTTACAATTGGATTTGAAGTATCTTTAAAGTCAATGGAAATCAATCCACCAACAGCACATGCACATTGATCCATCAATCCACATGGTTTTCCAAAATATACGTTTTCTGCATATTGACCCACTTTGGCAATCGTTACCATATCGATCTTCATATCATTGTATAATCCATCAATAATTGTACCAATAATAGATTCGAATGCTGCAGAGCTTGATAGTCCAGCCCCCATTAATACATCACTTGTAATGAAAGCTTTGAATCCACCTACGTTATAACCTAATTCTTTTAATTTAGAAACTACACCACGAATCAAGGCTTCACTTGTTCCGATTTCATTTTCTTTTTTATCTAAATCATTCAAATCAATTGGTTTGATGTCAAAGTCATCAGAAATCACTTTGATTACATGATCTTGTTTAGATACAATTCCAATCGCATCTAAATTGATTGATCCTGCAAGCACACAACCATGTTGGTGGTCTGTATGATTTCCTGAAATTTCACTTCTTCCAGCAGCACTATAAATACTCACTTCATCATCTCCAAATAATGTTTGGTATTTATCTAGTGCAGCGACATAACGTTGTTTTTGATAGTCCAATAAACTTGGATCTGCATATAGATCTTCAATTAATGCATCATATTTACCGGATACTACTTGTTCTTTAATTTCTGTTGTTTTCATTTTCTTACCTCGAATGTATATGTTGTTTCTTCTTTAAATACTTGTCCTGCTTTTAATAAAACTTTTGGATTCTCTTCTTTATGAATCGAATCGGCGATATAGCTTGTTTCAATACACAATCCATTTTGTGGATGCATGATCTTACCATATTTATCTGCCTGTCCATCTAAATAGTTGGCACTATAGATTTGTGCCGTTGGATATGTTGTGGATACTTTTAGTTCAATACCACTTAATGGACTGTATAAACACACTTGATTTTCTTTAGTATCAAATACATATGGATGATCATATCCTCTTGCGATAATTAATTGTTCATCATCTGCATGAATAGAATCTCCAATTCTTTTTTCTGTATTAAAATCAAATGCAGTCTCTTTAACATCTCTTAATTCACCTGTATATAATCCATCTGGATCTAAACAGCCAAATTTAGATGCTGAAATTTGTAACGTATGATCATCAATATTCGATGCATGTCCATTTAAATTGAAATAGCCATGGTTTGTGATATTGATCAACGTATCCTTGTCGCTAACTCCACTATATTGAATATGAAGACTTGCTCCATCCAACCAATAGATCGCATAGAAATCTAAAGTTCCTGGATAGCCTTCTTCTCCATCTTTTGATACATAGTGGAATTTAACGCCATCTTCAATCAAAGAATAATCAAATACTTTATAAGAGAATCCCTCAATGCCTCCATGTAGTGAGTTAGGACCATTATTGATAGGTACATGATATTCTGTGCCATTAATTGTGAATGTTCCTTTTTCAATACGATTACATACTCGTCCAACTAAGGCATTTAAATAGGTTCCATCTCGTTTTTGATAATCTTCAACATGTTCAAATCCTAAGATGCAGTCACAATCTTGATCATTCTTATCTTTCGTTACGATTTTTAATAAAGTACAACCAAAGTTTGTGACTTCTACAGTTAAGTGTGAATTGGAAATTGATAATACATCAATTGCATTCTCTAATCTTTCTTTTACTTCTACCATAATGTCTCCACAAATCGGCTAAAGCCGTTCATTCCTTCATCGTCCATTTTAAATACACCCGCATTCTCTAATACACATACAAATTTCTTTGTGACTTCCATTTCCATGAATGTATCAATATTTGTATAAGAGCATGTCTTTAAGTATTCATACCAGTCTTTATGTTTTTCTAGTTCCGCAAATGAATCAAAATCTGCTTTTCCAGATAAACATAATTTAATTTGTTCTAACTCTGTTTTTAATCGTGCGGGTAAAATAGCCAATCCCATAACCTCGATCAAACCAATATTTTCTTTTTTAATGTGATGATGCTCAGCATGTGGATGGAAGATTCCTAATGGATATTCTTCTGTCGTACGATTATTTCGTAAAACTACATCCATTTGATATTTGCCATCTTTCTTTCTAACAATTGGTGTGACTGTATTATGACGAACACCATCTTCATTAGCGATGATATCTAAACCTTCATCACTGTATGTACACCATGTTTCAAAGATTTTAGTAGCTAGATCCAATACGTTTTCTTTCGATTCAGATGTTAATCGAAGTGTAGATAATGGCCAGTAAAGCATATCTACTTGTACATCCTTATATGTATAACTCTTAACAACCTTCGCGTCTTCCATTGGGAAATGATGTCTTCCACCTTGGTAGTGGTCATGACTTAAGATGGATCCACCAACAATCGGTAAATCCGCATTGCTTCCAATCATATAGTGTGGGAATTTATCAATAAATGCGAATAAATTCTCAAATGTAGTACGATTCATCTTCATTGGAGTGTGTTCATTGTTAAATACAATACAGTGCTCATTGTAGTACACATATGGGGAATATTGTAAATTGTATGTATGTCCATTTAAATCTAATGGAATAATACGATGTGTTTGTCTTGCTGGATGGTTTAAGTTTCCGGCAAATCCAACATTTTCTTTACACAATAAACATGCAGGATACGAAGTACTAACGACATTTTTAGCCTTTGCGATTTCCTTAGGATCCTTCTCAGGTTTTGACAAGTTAATCGTAATTTGAATATCGCCATATTTACAGAAATGTGCAAAACTGATATTCTTATCAATTCTTGATTTACGAATATAGTTTGAATCGATACTCAACTTATAGAAGTAATCTGTTGCATCTTTAGGATTCAAAGAATATAGACTCTTAAAAGTATGCACGACTTCACTAGGTCTAGGCATTACACAATTCATAATGCGAGTATCTAATAAATCTTTTTCAGTTACAGTATTATGAATCATACCTTTTTCAACCGCATAATCTAACATGAAATCTAAAATCTCATAGATAGAACAGTCTTCTACTTCTTCTCTTTTAAATTCTTGGATGCCAAATAGATCAATCAATAAATTTGCAGAATAATCATAATCGTATTTCTCGATCATTCCATTCTTTAAAGCATACTCTAATAACTGGTTAATTTTTGTATTCATTTGTTCTCCTTCCATATAAACAAAATCAATCATTTTTATTACAGCCAAATCCCTTTTTCTGCTACACTATCCACAAAAATAATGATCAATTATTCATTTATTTATATACGGCTCATCATCAATATTATGCAGATATGGTTATAAATTTAAGATTTGCTCATTTGATTTTAGTGTAAGCGTTTTCTTTATCCGTGTCAACATATTCAAACAACAATTTAAACATAGATGTTGAATTTAGGTTTCAAATAATGATTATTTGTTTGTTTTTGTTTATTTGATGTTTTATTTATACAAAAAGCCATTCTGGTATGAATGGCTCTTATTTAAAATTCTCAAAAGAATCAATCACTTGTATAACTCCAGGAAGCTTTTCGTATTCTTCTTTTTTATTGGCAGAATCCACAACGACTATATTTTGACATCCTGCTTTATAAGCATTTGTAATCCCACTAACACTATCTTCGATAATCAAACAATCTTGAATCTTAACTCCAATATTATGAGCTGCCTTTTTAAACATTGCGACTTTGTTTTCATAGGTTCCATCATCATAGACAATCATAGATGGCTCAATCCATTTGTCTAGATGAAACGATTCAACAAAGAAATCAATGTTCGGCTTGATGGATGCAGATGCGATCGTAAATGGGATATTCGATTCTTTTAAAGAATCAAAATACTCTTCAGCTCCCTTCACTAAATGAAACGTTGCCTGATCTTCTTTACAAAATTGGCGATAATATTCTTCTTTTAATTGTGAATACTTTTCCATTTCGGATGGATCACATTTTCCACCAAACATATATTCAACAACCTTATTGTTAGGCACTCCATTGATATGTTCATGTAGTTCTTCTTCATCAATTCCATGATGACGAATATCCTGTGATATTTTTGACCATGCCAAAATATGTTTTGGATTGTCAAAAAATAATGTGCCATTAAAATCAAATATTACACCTTTATACTTATTCATTACTAAACCTCTTTAGTTTCAGAAACACGCTTGTACCAATATGCACTTGCCTTTGGATAACGTTTTTGTGTTTCATAATCTACATAGAACAAGCCATAACGCTTATTATAGCCGTTTGTCCATGAGAACATGTCCATTAAAGACCAGACAAAATATCCTTTTACATTGACTCCGGCTTCAATGGCCTTTAATGTGAATTCTAAATGTCTTCGAATAAAATCAATACGTGGTTCATCATCAATGATTCCATCTACAAAATCATCTTTATATCCCATACCATTTTCTGTGATATAGATGGCTTTATAGTTTGGATATTGTTGGCGAATACGTACCAACATATCAAACATACTTTCTGGATGAATCAGCCAATCCCAATCCGTACGAGGAATGCCTTCCTTTTCCATTCTTCGTCCTACATTTTTCAAACAGAATCTAGAAGTTCCCTTCTCTCCTGTTCCATTATGATGAATATCATTTTCTCCTTGGTAATGCTGAATAAAACGAGACTGATAATAATTCATACCCATATAGTCATTTAATAGTGCAGCTTGTTTCAATGCTTCAAAATCTTCATCTAACAATTCTAAAGAACCATTATTGATACTGACTAAACGATTCACAACTTCCATTGTTTCTGTGGAATAATATCCTTTAAATGTCGCATCCAATAAGAATTGATTTTGAAGTACATCTTCATTTTTAGCCGCTTGAATATCATCCAAATTATTTTCATCAAATGGATATTTATATTCTAAAGACTGTACGACACCAATCTTTCCATTATATCCTGCCTTTTTGTATTCCAATACAGCTAAGGCATGTGCCACCATCATATTGTGCATGATCTGGAAAGCCTTCGTCATATTATACTTTTCACCATTTGGGAAAGTTCCCTCAATATATGTATTTGTGGCAACCGCCCAAATTTCATTGAAAGTAAACCAATAAGTTATTTCATCTTTATATTCTTCAAAACAATATTTTGAAAATTCTACAAATGCCTGGATCGTATCTCGATTTAAAAAATCGCCTTTTTGGTAAAGCGTATCTGGCGTATCGAAATGGTGTAATGTCACAAATGGTTCTACATGATTTTTATGACATTCTTGAAATACTCTATGGTAGAAATCAACCCCTTCCTGGTTGATTTTTCCAGTTCCTTCCGGAAAGATTCTAGCCCACGAAATAGAGATACGAATTCCATTGACACCAAACATGTTACATAGTTTTAGATCTTGTCCATATTGATGATAGAAATCACTGGCTGGATCGGCTTTAAAACGTCCTTGTTTGGCAAGAAAATCATCCCAAGATACTTTTCCTTTACCGTATTCTAGAGTGCTACCTTCGCATTGATATGCGGCAGTAGCACCTCCGAAAATAAAATCATCCGAAAATTTCATACTTTTATCCTTCCTTTACTTGTTCACAAATAAATTCGACAGCTCCTTTTGGATCACGAGTTAATTTAATATATTGTGCACCTTTTGTTGCGACAACTTTAGTACCATACTTAGAAGCATCTTGTTGTACTTCTTCTAAATGCGATTGTACTTGTGGTGATAGAACGACGATATCATAATCTTTCAAGATATCATAGTGTGATCCATATGCACTTGCGGTTGCATCAATTGGTAAGTTTTCAATTTCAGCCCCTTCTTTAACAGCATTGGCAAACATGGCAGATGTTCCTGCACCAACACATAATACTAAAACATTGATATTTTTATTTAAGCTTAGAGGTTGAACTTCTTTAGCCTCTTCTTTTTCAACTTGTTCTTCTAAAGCATCTAATGCTTCTTTTTCTTTTTCTTCTTCTAATAAAGTTGCATCATAAGCTTTAATAAATGGTAAGTAAACAATTCCATCAACAACTATTAATACAACAGCTAATACTACCGCTAATAAACTAATTCCTGTACCTAAGATCAATCCAATTGGAGCTGGTGTAGCCCATGGCAATACATAAATGAATGAATTCATTTTTAATACATCCACAAAGAATTTAAATAAAGATACATTGATCATTGGCGTAATCAAGAATGGAATGAAGAAATATGGGTTCAATACAATTGGTGTAGCGAATAACAATGGTTCATTTACCGCAAAGCATACCGGAACAAACGTTGTTTTTCCAACGGCTTTTAATTGTTTTGATTTTGCGAACAACATGAATAAGAATGGTACTACAAGTGTAGCTCCAGTTCCTCCCATTGTTCCTACGAAGTTTCCTAGTCCTACAGTTAATACGTTCGATGCTTGTTCACCCGCTTTGAATAATGCTAAGTTGGCATCTACATTGGCATAAATAATAGCTGCAATAGCTGGTTCTACAATACTTGGTCCGTGTACACCTACAAACCAGAATAATGCCATAGCACCCCAGATAATACAAATTCCTAAGTATCCATCGGCAGCTGTAAATAATGGTTGAAGTAATGTGATAATAGCTTCGGCAAATGTATAGTTAAATGCAGTTCTACATGCCACATCGATCAATACACATACTAATACTGAGAATGAGAATGGGAATACATCTCTAAACATTTGAGAAATGGTTCCTGGAACTTCTTTTGGCATGTGAATTGTAACATCTTTAATAACACAGAATTTATACATATTGACTGTAATGAATGCAGAAATGAATGAAGCTAATAAACCTTTTGTTCCCAAATATGTAGTTGAAATACCACCATCTACATTTGAAACAGCTAACAACATAAATCCAACAATACTTGCCAACATAACACTTGTTGTATTAATGACTTTGTTTTTAGGCATTCTACGGTTCATACTTTCAGCTAAACAACGAGCTGTAGTAGCCGCAACCAACAAGCCAACAACTCCCATTGAATAGTTATATACTTTCCATAGCCAATCAGAAACTGTAGCTGGTAATACAATTCCAAAGATTTCTGGAATCGATGCAGCTAGAATAAATACACTTGAGAATAGAATTGCTGGCATGGCAGTTAAGAAACCATCACGAACAGCTCCTAAATAAATATTTTGTGCAATCTTATCGAAGAAAGGTTTTCCTTTTTCAATTTGTTTAATAATTCCGTCTAACATTATTTGTTTCCTCTTTCTTCATATAAGTTAATAAAATCATCTACAATATCACGCAATAAAATTGTTGTCATCAAGTGATCTTGACCATGAATGAAAATGAATCCCATTTCCATATCTTCTCCTCTAGCTTCTTGTTGTAAGATCTTTGTTTGAGACTGGTGTGCCAAATTAATATTTTCATCGGCTTCCTTTAATTTCTCCTCAACATGTTCAAAGTTACCAGCACGCATTTCTTTCAACAATGATAATAATGTACTTCTTGCATCTCCTGAATATGCTACAATTTCAAATCCAACCATGCTTAATTCTTCTTTAGTCATTTTCTTTTCTCCTTTTACGATGTGGCCTTATCGTTTACACCATTAGTGTAAGCGTTTTCCAATCATTTGTCAACACATTCAAACACTTTTTAACACTTTTTCAATCATTTTAAAACATTTATGTAACAATTAAGTGATATTTTAATAAAAAGTGTTTGATTTTGTTTGTTTTGTGTTGACTAAATAATATATGAATGATATCTTTATAAATAGAAGAGGATGTCAATATGTTAAAAAAAGAACGTTTAGTAAAAATTGCACATAAAGTAAATCAAAATGGAATCATTACCATTCAAGAAATCATGGATGAATTAGGTGTGTCGGATATGACCGCAAGAAGAGATTTGGATGAATTAGAAAAATCCGGAAAATTACTTAGAGTTCATGGTGGAGCCCAAAGTCTTTCTTTTTCAATGGACCACGAATTAAGTCACATTGAAAAATCATCGGTGCAAATCGAAGAAAAAAAGAGAATTGCCCATAAAGCCGCAACTCTCATAAATGAAGGTGAATCTATCTTTTTAGGTCCAGGAACAACCATTCAATTTCTAGCCGAGCAATTAACCGGAAGAAATATTCGTGTTATCACAAATAGCCTTGCCGTATTTAATATATTAGTGAATCACGCTCCTACTGAAGTCATACTAACTGGCGGTGATTACAGAGATAACACAAATACATTTGTGGGTCCTATCACAAATTTAGTATTGGGTAAATTAAAATATAATAAAGCCTTTATCAGTTGTAACGGAATCTACAATTCATCCATCACAACCTATTCATTAGAGGAAGGTGAATCGCAACAGATCGCATTAGATAATTCTAAAAATAAATATCTATTAGCTGACAACAAGAAATTCAACCGTGCCGACTTCTATATTTATTATGATCTATTTAACTTTGACACTTTAATTACCGACAACACCATTGATGATGAGGTTTTATCACATTACAAACAATATGTACAAATTATGACAGTTTAAAAGGAGGCAAATTTTGCCCCCTTTTTACTCTTCATCCTCATCGCCTTCACGATCAACACGTCTAAATAGATGTTTCTTCTCTTTACCCGTATGCTGTTCTAAAGTATTCCAATCTGTATCTAATTCTTCTTCACTTTCAGAAGTATCATAGAAATCTTTACTTTCTTCGATTGCACGACTTTCACGAATTCTTAATTTAGATTTCAATTCACGAGCTCTCTTCTTTGATTTTCTAAGCATTCTACCATACATACAGAATACAATAAATGAAATCAAGAATAGTCCCGCACATAATGCGATTCCTGCTAAATAGCCTTGGAAATAAACTTGTAATAGTCCTGTCACAACGCAACATGCCATACAGATGAATACTAAAAACATTGTTGAACGACATGAACTTGAATACTTCTTAAAGAAACGGAATTTTTCTGAATCATTATCAATTTCTTTACGATATTCTCCATCTTCTTCTTCGTTTCTAAAAGTAAACCATCCCGCATCACTTTTCTTTTTACCATCCGCTTTAGAAACCAATTTCCATCCATCCGATTCCCATTCGCGCCATTGATCTGCATCTGGTTCATCCACAAAATAGTTCATTGAATAATAATACGTTTTGGGCTGCCCTTTTCTAAAGAAATATTTCTTTCCTTCTTGACGTACAAAATGATATCCTTCACTCGATTTATCTTGAAGATATTGTTCTATTTTTGGATATTCCGCATATAAGAATTTCTTTCTTTCCTCATAAAGATCTTCATCTTCACCTTCATCGTCATCCACATATTCGTCCTCAAAATCCTCTTCATCATCCAATACTTCTTGAATAGGTTGTTCTTCTTCAATTGGTTTTTCGTTAAAAGCCTTTAATTCATTTTCAATTGACTCTGTTGTAAAATCATCATCCACATCCAATTTTTCAACAACAATTTTTTTAGGTTCATCATCTACATCTAAGTTTTCAACGACAATCTTTTTAGGCTCTTCAACCACTATTTTTGGTTCTTCTTCAATTACTGGTTCATCAACTACTTTTGGTTCTTCTTCAATTACCGGTTCATCAACTACTACTTTTAGCTCTTCCACAACATGCTTTTCAATAGGTGCCTCTACTTCTTCAATTGAAGTACTAGGCGTGATATCTACTGACTCTGCAACTTCATCGTCAAAAATATTCTCATTGATTTTTACATGTGTTCTTGCACTTCGTTTTCCAAAGATGGTTTTCTTTTCTGGCTCTTCATCAATATGGAAAATGTTTTCAGCATTAAAATCATGTAATTCTGGTTCATGTATATCTAAAGATTTAATTCGATCCGTTCTTTTTAGACGTCTAAGCTCTTCTAAAGCACTGGGATTCTTTTCATTTTCATTTGCCATAAATATCCCTCCAATTATAATATTGTACTAATTTAATGTATATTCGTCAAATTCACTTGTGTATTTACCATTCTTGAAAATATGGATCTTTTTACCATTTTTTAATGTAGCTTCAATCGATAAATCACTGGTTCCTACCATGAAATCTACATGCGTAAACGATTGATTCATACCATGTTCCAACAATTCTTCTTCACTCATTTCTAAACCCTTTTCAATGCATTCATTATAGCTTGCACCTAAGGCAAAATGACAAGAAGCATTTTCATCAATTAACGTTTCATAGAACAAAGTATCTAATGCACTAATAGGTGAACCATAAGGAACCAAGGCAATTTCTCCAAGATATTTTGAACCTTCATCTGTTTCTAAAATACTTGTCAAAACTTCTTTTCCTTCTTTGGCATCATAATCCACAACTTGTCCATTCTTAAATTCAAACCAGAAATCTTTTACGATGGCACCATTGTAAGCTAAAGGTAAAGCACTATATAATTTACCATTTACACCCGTCTTTTTAGGTGCAGAGAAAATTTCTTCTGTAGGAATATTTGGGAAATAGTAGTTCCCATTATCTAAAAAGGATCCTCCACCCGCAAATACATAACCTTCTGGAAGTTCAACCACTAAATCCGTTCCTAAAGAATTTGTATAATGAACACTTTCAATGTCTAAATGATTCAAAATATTGACTCGCTTATCAAAAGATGCACGATGCTCATTCCAGTTTTCGTTGGCATCCTTTTCGTCTACACGACTAATCTTTAATACAGCATTCCACAAATCAGATAATGCATCTTTTGATTCTGGATATACCTTTTTAGCCCAAGCCATAGTTGGAACACTGGCCACACACCATGCTGCATGCATATAATCCAATTTATCACGATATGGCTGTGTCATTCCTCTTAATGCCTTTCGATAATTTGCCATTAATTTTGGCTCTACCCCCTTCATTCCATCAGGATCTTCACCAACTAAGCTCAAATAACAAGCTCCTTTTTCAGCTGTTTCATTATGGAATAAAGCTTCATAATCATAAGGCATACGATTATCCGTTTGATAGCGTAAACGATTGATTTCATCATCACTATAGCGAACAATTACATCTTTTGCGCCCACCTCAAAACATGATTTCACAATCAAACGAACAAATTCATTCATTTCTACATTAGCACGAATAACTACTATTTGATCTTTTTGAACATTCAATCCTGAACGAACAATTAAGTCTGCATATTTTTCTTTTAAATTCATTTTATTTTCCTCGATTCTTGCACCTATTATACCAAAAGAAAGAGCACCTTTCGATGCTCTTATTTACTAAATTGTTCTTTTTTTATTTGATCAAAAAATGCCTTGGGATTTTCACACATCGAATGAGAGCCGCAATGTCCACAGCTACCACCACAGCTTGATTTTCCACTCTTTTTATCTTTATAAATGCTTCGACAAGCTAAACCTGCACATGCACATACAACCAATAGAACTAGAAATGTTGATAGATTCATGGAAACCCCTCCTTTTACATTATTTTACTGCAAATTCAACTTCAGCAGTATCACTTTCTTTTGATGGACGAACCAATAAATAAATTAAACCAATCAATAAGATAAATCCTACAATCGTTCCAAATCCAAAAGATCCACCATTGAATAAACTACCTAATTGATAAACGATCAGTGAACATACATAAGCGAATCCACATTGATATCCAATGGCAATCCAGAACCATTTTGTGTTATTCATTTCACGTTTGATAGCTCCCATTGCTGCAAAACATGGAGCACACAACAAGTTAAATACCATGAATGAATAGGCAGCTAATGGTGTAAAGCTTGCAGATAATTGTCCCCAGAATTCATTTCCTTCTTCAGCGACTTCAGCAAATCCATATAATTGTCCAAATGTTGCGACAACATTTTCTTTGGCAATTAAACCTGTTACACTAGCAACTGCAGCTTTCCAATCACCCCAACCAAGCGGTGAGAAGATCCATGCAAATGTTTGTCCAATTGAAGATAGAATTGAATGATCAATATCATCAACCATGCCAAACGCACCTTTTTCCCATCCAAATCCTTGTAAGAACCACAATACGATTGTAGATAACAAGATAATTGTTCCAGCCTTTTTAATAAAGCTTGAACCACGCTCCCACATACTTCTCAATACGTTTACTACACGAGGCATATGGTATGCTGGCATTTCCATGACAAATGGTGCAGGATCTCCGGCAAATAATTTTGTCTTCTTCAACATAATACCAGAAATAATAACAGCTGCCATACCTACAAAGTAAGCACTTGGAGCTACCCAGCTAGCACCATGGAAAATAGCACCGGCAATTAAACCAATGATTGGCATTTTTGCACCACATGGAATGAATGTTGTTGTCATGATTGTCATCTTACGATCACGATCACTTTCAATGGTACGACTTGCCATAACAGCAGGCACACCACAACCTGTACCAATCAACATAGGGATAAATGATTTTCCAGATAATCCAAACTTACGGAAAATACGGTCCATGATAAAGGCAACACGTGCCATATATCCACAATCTTCCAAGATAGCTAGGAAGAAGAATAATACTAACATCTGTGGTACAAAGCCAATAACAGCTCCTACACCACCAATAATACCATCCACAATTAATCCATGTAACCAATCTGCACATTGAATCGCATCTAAGAAACTATCCACTGCAGGTGGAATAATTTCACCAAACAATACATCATTTGTCCAATCTGTTACAATAGTTCCTACTGTAGTTACAGAAATATAATATACAAACCACATAACAAGGGCAAAGATTGGAAGTGCCAAAACACGGTTTGTGACAATACGGTCAATCTTATCCGAAGTTGTTAATACTTCTTTTGATCCCTTTTTGTAGCAATCCTTGATTACACTTGTAATATATGTATAACGTGCATCTGTAATAATTGATTCACTATCATCATCCATTGACTTTTCAACAGCTTCAATCACACTAGCATCTGCCTTTGCCTTGATAGCTGCTTCAATTTTATCATCTCTTTCAAATAATTTAATAGCATAGAAGAAACGACGACTTGCTTCAATACTTGAAGGCAAACTTGTTTCAATTGTATTCAATGCATTTAATACTTTTCCTGCATAAATATTTTTAGCTGCAAATTGAGTATTCGCTGCCATTTTTACCTCAGCCATCAATTCTTTGATTCCTGTATTTTTCAATGCGGAAATTGGTAATACAGGACAACCTAATTCTTCGGATAACTTTTTATAGTCAATTGTATCTTTTCTTTTTTCGATGACATCCAACATGTTGATTGCAACAACGGTTGGAATACCCAATTCCAAAAGTTGTGTTGTTAAAAATAAATTTCTTTCTAAGTTAGAACCATCAATGATATTTAAAACAACATCGACATTTCCATTTAATAAGAATTCACGAGATACAACTTCTTCCAAAGTGTATGGTGATAATGAATAAATACCTGGTAAATCCGTGATTTTAATATCTTTATCTTCCTTATACTTTCCTTCTTTTTTCTCAACTGTAACCCCTGGCCAGTTACCTACATATTGTGTAGCACCTGTTAAGCCATTAAACAATGTAGTTTTACCACAGTTAGGATTACCTGCTAATGCGACTTGAATTGACATAATTCCCTCCTTAATTAAACTTTACTCTACTTCAACCATTTCTGCGTCTGCTTTACGAAGCGACAATTGATATCCACGAACCGTTAATTCAATAGGATCTCCTAATGGTGCTACCTTTTGAACAGTTACACTTACTCCTTTAGTAATTCCCATATCCATAATTCTTCGTTTTGTTGCTCCTTGACCAGACAATTTTTTTACAGTAACTGTTTGACCAATTGAAACTTTATTTAAAGTCATAATTACTCCTTTCTACACCATGATCTTTCTTGCGAGTTCTTCACTAATGGCTATTCGAACCTCTTTAACATTCACAATTACATTTCCATTGGTTTTACTCACAACCACAATCACAGTCCCAGGCACAAAGCCTAAGTTTTCTAAGTGTCGTTGTTGTTCTTTAGAGCCACCAATTTTTTTAATTGTATTGACTGAATTTAAATCTGCAAAAGATAATGGCATATCGAACCCTCCTGGTTAGACTCTTCTAACACAGTTAGTTTACTCTTACTTAGAGTCGATGTCAACAAAAAGTTATACAAGATTAACTCAGTTTGACTATTCTAACTATTTGGTGTATTTTTTCATTGGAAGATTAAATATATGAACTTACCAACAATTATTATATGTGTCATTTTAGTAATTATTATCTGTATTGGAATTCGTTCCACGAAAAAAAGAGCCACATCAGGATGTTGTGGTTCAAGTGAAACCATAAAAAAAGTAAGAGTAAAAGATAAAAACAAAGAACATTACCCTTACAAAATAGTTTTAAAAGTATATGACATTCATTGTCAAAATTGTGTTCATACTATTGAAAATGCGTTCAATAGCCAAGAAGGCTTTTATGCCAAGGTAAACACAGAAGATAATACAGTGACTATATTATCTAAACAACAACATTCAACAGATGAATTAATCAATACTTTATCTAACGTTGGATATATTTCAAAGGCTATATAGAAAAAAAACTGGATCAAAATCCAGCTTTTTTATAAATAATTACGTGTACTCGATGCTGCAATCGCAAACGTACTTCCGTTATGCAATAAGCTTGTGGTGTTTGGACTCATCAAACCTAAAGCACCTAGTCCAATCAAGCTTGAATTAAAGGCCACGATAAAACGATAATTCGCATGAATTCGATCAAACAAGTGCATCGCAAGCCTTTTAAGAATGACAAGTTCATTTAAATTGCTTGAAACAAGTGTAATGTCCGCGAGTTCTCGAGCTAAATCTGAACTATCCTGCATAGAAATAGAAACATCTGCCGTGGATAGAGCTGGTGTATCATTGATTCCATCTCCGACCATAATGACAGTATGACCTTGGTCTTTCAACATCTGAATATATGCAGCCTTATCTTCTGGTAAAACTGATGCACGATAATCATCTAAATCCAATTCATGAGCCACTGCTTTTGCGGCACTATCACAATCTCCTGTCAACATAACAACTTTAGTCATTCCTAATGTTTTTAAATTATGAATAGCTTGTTTTGCCTCAACCTTTAAAGGATCATAAATACTGATAATTCCAGCGATTTGATTGTCGATCGCAAGATAAATCATAGATCCTACACCTTCATTTTCACAAGAACGAATTACATCATCTATATCTTTCGTTCTTTCGACACCTTCATCTTCAAACACAAAATGATCGCTACCAATAATGGCACGCTTACCATAAAGACTTGTCGCAATACCATGCGCAATGATATATTCAACCTTGGCATGCTCTTCATCATGAATTAAGCCTTCTTTTTTTGCCTGGTTTACAATCGCATTGGCTACACTATGAGGAAAATGCTCTTCAAGACAAGCTGCAATCCTTAATACTTCATCACGCGTATACCCATTTAAAGGAACTACTTTCTTTACGGTTGGATTTGCGTTTGTCAAAGTACCCGTCTTATCAAAGACAATCACATCCGCATCTTTGATCGCCTCTAAATACTTACCACCTTTTACTAAAACATTTCGTTTACTAGCTTCTAACATAGCACTAATAACCGCAATGGAAGTCGATAATCGAATGGCACAAGAATAGTCCACCATCAATACTGATGTTGCGCGTGTTACATTTCTTGTCAAAACTAAAACACCAAAGAAACCTAAAAAACTAAACGGAACAATCGAATCTGCCAAATGCTCAGCCTTAGCTTGAATACTTGCCTTTAATGATTCATTTGTATCAATCATCTTAACAATATTACTAATGCGACTTTCATCTTGTAAATTACGAACACGAATAAACAGTTTTCCTTCTTCAACTAAAGTACCCGCAAATACTGTGTCATTTTTCTTTACATGTTTAGAAAGAGGCTCTCCCGTAAAGCTAGATTCATTGATCATTGCTTCTCCATCCACGACTTCTCCATCGATTGGAATCATAGAACCCATTTGTGAGATGACTACATCCCCTTTTTGAAGCTTAGACATGGCAATCTCTTGTTCTACACCATCTTCTAAAATCCACACTTTATCAAATTGAATCGATAAACTATTGGATAATTCCAATTTTGTTTTTTTACGTGTGTAATCTTCTAGCAAATCAGAAATATTTAGTAACATCATGATGTTTCCAGCAATTGTATAATTTTTTTGAATTAAACTTACACCAATACTTGTGGCATCCAATAAAGGAACGTTGATTTTACATTGTAAAAGTGAATTTAATCCTTCTCGAATAAACTGAATGGACTTATAAATCGTAATCGCATTGCCAAGTCCCATTGGCAAAAACCATTTAATGAAATAACGTTTACCAATAATCTTAAAGAACCGATTCATATATTCTCGATTCATCGCAATAGCTTCTGGTGATTGTGAATGAACTACAATCGAAGAAGTATCTGCTTTTTGAAGATATTGGATATCTAAATCCTTTAGTTTATTCAGTAACAAGCCTTTTTGTGCTTTGTCATACAACATCAAAACACTACCCGTAACATTGTTGACCTCCACACTCTCAATCATGGGCCATGCATAAAGATCCTCTTTTAAAACTTCGCCCTGAACACTAGAAAACGTATTCTTTCCATAGCGAATTCGCATTCGACCCGGAATGTCATGGGCAATAGTAAAACTACTCATTTTATTCGCCTTCGTTTTGAACTTTGGCTTCTTCTAATAAATCCTTTGCGTCTTCCTTAATTGTCTCATACTTATAAGTTGTATCCGATTTAAGCTTCATTCCACCAGCTAAGCCTTTAACGGCTAAATCATGTGCTGTGTTGCTTTTTAGGAATTTAGACCCTGCCAATGCAGTAGCTGCCCCTCCAATAAATGTCCACATTGTTTTGTTTTTCCATCCGTCTTTCATAATATATATCCTCCTTGGAACTATGAATGTAAGTTAGAATTAGTTACTTCTAACTTACAGTTAGTATAGTCTTACTTTTAAAATTTGTAAACAAAAAAGGACATTTTTAAAATGTCCTCATCTTATGAAATCAAATTATTAAACAAGTGAAAAGAGCGATTCCATAATTGCATTTAGTGCCAGTTAGTTTCGTCTAACCACTTAAGTTATACCCTATAAAGAATAATTTGTCAACAAGAAATAAAAAAAGCCCATCAAATCATATAAAATGATTTGTATAGGCGCTTTTCATTTGCTAAGTCTTGTTTACATCTCTATTTAATTCTATACTTCAATTATGGACACCACTTATCATTCAAACATTCCAATTGAAACTCTATCATTATTAGATTGTGATGTTCGAAACTTCGATTTCAATCACCCCATCAAGAATATCTTCTTCGATAATATTGACTACATTCGAAAACTAGATGCTTCCGGTAAAGCTCGTCCTTGCATTTTAGACAATGTAGAACGTTCTCTTCTTTGCCACACATGTTATCTTGGCTTTGATCA
>NZ_QSPK01000069.1 GCF_003436425.1 Eubacterium sp. TM05-53 | reverse complement strand
TTTGCCAAAGAAACAGCGACATTGGCTTCTCCACCACCGTAAGTTGCACCAAATGTATCTGCTTGTACAAAGCGATAATATCCTTCTGGTGCTAAACGCAACATAATCTCTCCAAAAGTAACGACTTTTTGTTTCATATTTATTAAATCTCCATCTTTAAATCTGGATTAATCAAATGGATACCAAATCCAGCTATTTCTAAATCTAAATAAACAAAGTTGATTCGATTTGTCTTTTTATTACGTGTAATACTTTCTTCGACAAATTTCACCCCCTGTTTAGAAAGGTGATACATCGCTTTTTCAGGATATGGAGTATAGATTCCAATGTGACCATTTTCTCCACGGCCTTTTTTATGTAAAACCTCAAATCCTACACCGGCAAAATTTGATTTTGGCTTTGTGTATTGTGTAAAGTGGAACAAAGAACATAATGTATCTGTCACTTGTTTCGATTCTTCAGGACTGTTTGTGTTGATTCCAACATGAATTAACTGAAAATCCAACAAACTCTTGATGGCTGCTCTTGATAAGACTTCAATTCCATCCCAGTCTTTTGCGACAACTAAATCGTTTGGCAACATAAAACTTCCACCGATTGCCTCTACATTTGGTAGTGCAAGATAATCGTGCATGTTCTTTGTGTTAATGCCTCCTGTTGGCATAAAGTGAACGTTCGCATACGGAGCACTAAGATCTTTTAATTTTTTAGCGCCTCCACTTGATTCAGCAGGGAAAAACTTCAATTGTGTTAATCCCATTGAAAGAGCCATTTCAATTTCACTAGCTGTTGATACACCAGGATATACTTCTACGCCATGATCCAAACACCATTGAACCACTTTTGTATTAAATCCAGGTGTAATAATAAATTTAGCTCCTGCTTCAACAGCTTCTTTTGCCTGATCTACAGATAATACAGTTCCAGCACCGACTAACATATCGGGTAATTCTTTAGAAATAGTTTGAATTGCACTTGTTGCATGTTCACTACGATATGTAACTTCGATAACATCAATTCCACCATTAAGTAATGCCTTAGCTAATGGGTATGCATCTTCTTTTTCTAGAATCTTAACAACAGGTACAATTCCTGTGTTGGAAATACGATTCATATACGATTCCATAGTTCCACCTTCCATTTTCTATACTTTTGCGTGTGTCTAGTACGCGTTTACTTTTCTCTTTAGTAAACCAGTTCACCTGTAGTCTATCTTAGTAAACCGGTTTTGTCAACTTAAAAAATGAGAATTATTCGTTTTTGATCTTTTTGTATATATTATAGGAAAGCGTTCCCAAAGTTTGTTAAATTTTAAACAAAATGTGTTGACAATCCATTTTTGAGGTGCAATAATGGTGTTGTCTAGTAAACCAGTTTACTTTTTGAGGAGGTTATGGAGAGTATGGTACGTACAGTAAATATCGAACCAATTACTAAAGAACAAGAGTTTTTAGCAACACCCGCCCTTACAAAAGAAGAACTAACAAATGCGTTTGAAGAATGTTTAAAACAAGTTGATTTAAATATGGAATATTTCAAAGATCGATTCCCATATTCATGTACTAAAGGTTTGAAGTATCCAATCATCGACAATATCGAATGGACAGATGGATTCTGGACAGGAATGTTGTGGTTGGCATATGAATATACGAATGATGAGAAATATAAAGAGTTAGCTGATCGAAATATCGAAAGCTTCTTGTACCGTGTTGAAAATCGAATTGAATTAGATCACCACGATCTTGGATTCTTATATTCGCTATCTTGCGTAAGTGGCTATAAGCTTACAAAAAATGAACATGCGAAAAAAGCTGCATTGTTGGCGGCTGATAAATTGATGGAGCGTTGGCAAGAAAAGGGACAGTTCTTGCAGGCATGGGGACCTAAAGATAGTCCTGAACACTATCGATTCATTATCGACTGCATGTTAAATATCCCATTATTATATTGGGCAAGTGAAGTTACTGGTGATAATCACTATGCGGATGCCGCAACAAAACACTTCACAACAAGCTGTAAATATGTAATTCGTGATGATGCGAGTGCATATCACACATTCTATATGGATCCAGTAACTGGAGGACCTAGTCATGGTGCTACACGTCAAGGATATTCAGATGATAGTTCTTGGGCACGTGGACAGGCATGGGGTATTTATGGAATCCCATTAAATGTTCGCTACACTAAAAACACTGAATATGTTGATCTATATAAAGGAATGACAAACTATTTCTTAAATCGTTTACCAGAAGACAATATTTGTTACTGGGATTTAATTTTCACAAATGATCCAGAACAATCAAGAGATTCAAGTGCAGCTGCCATCGCAGTATGTGGAATGCTTGAAATGGATCAATGGATCAAAGAGGATGATCCAAGTAAAAAGGTTTATCAAAAAGCTTGTGACAACATCACTCGCTCATTGATTCAAAACTACACAAACAATGATCACAAACCAGGCGATCCAATCTTGTATCATGGCGTATATTCATGGCACAGTGGTAAAGGCGTAGATGAAGGAAACATCTGGGGCGACTACTACTACATGGAAGCATTAATGCGTCAAATCAAACAATGGGATCCATACTGGTAAAAATAAGGAGGAGATAAAATGGCAACACCAAATATCGTTATGACACGTATTGATGAACGTTTAGTTCACGGTCAAGGTCAATTATGGGTAAAATCTTTAGGCGTTAACACAGTCATCGTTGCGAACGATCAAGCTAGCCAAGATGCAATGGCACAAACATTAATGAAAACTGTTATTCCTAAGGATGTCGCAATGCGTTTTTACTCAGTACAAAAAGTTATCGACATCATTCACAAGGCAAATCCTGCTCAAACAATCTTCTTAATTGTAAAAGATTGTAAAGATGCTCTACGCCTAGTTGAAGGTGGCGTTCCAATCAAACAAATCAACATTGGAAACATTCACAACTGTGAAGGTAAAGAAAAAGTAACTCGTTCTATTTTCTTAGGTGCTGAAGACAAGGCCGCATTAAAAGAAATGATTGAAAAGTATAACGTTGAATTTAATACACAAACTACACCAAGTGGTTCTGATGGAAGTGTATTAGTAGATATTAAAAATTATTTATAGGAGATAAAAAATATGCAAATTACATTGTTACAGGCCGTAATCATCGGTCTATGGACAGCATTCTGTTACTCGGGAATGTTATGGGGTATTTTCACTAACCGTGCTCTAGTTTTAAGTTTCGGTGTTGGTGTCGTATGTGGAGATTTAAAAACAGCATTGCAATGTGGAGCAATCGCTGAATTAGCATTTATGGGATTCGGTGTTGGTGCCGGTGGAACTGTTCCTCCTAACCCAATCGGACCTGGTATCATTGGTACATTGATGGCAATCACTATGGATGGTGTTACACCAGAAAGTGCATTATCATTATCTATTCCTTTTGCAGTCGCAATCCAATTCTTACAAACAGCTATTTATACAGTTCGTGCAGGTGCACCAGAAAGTGCAAACAATGCATTGAAAAAACAAGACTTTGGAAAATTCCGTTTACACTCTAACTTAACAATCTTGTTATTTGCTCTTGTTGGATTCTTATTAGGATTCTTAGGTGCATATAGTATGGATACATTAAGTAAATTAGTAGCATTAGTACCAGCTTGGTTATTAAAAGGATTAACTGTTGCTGGTGGTATGTTACCTGCTATCGGTTTTGCTATGATCATGAGCGTTATGTTAAAGAAAGAAGTTGTTCCATTCGCATTATTAGGATACTTCTTAGCCGCTTATTTAGGCGTACCAGTAATCGGTATTGCTATTGTCGGAACTGTATTCGCATTAAAACACTATAACGATGCTGGAAATGTCGCTGTCGCACAAGCTGCAACTGAGGAGGTAGAACACGATGACTGGATCTAAATTAACAAAGAAGGATTACACTAAGACTACATTACGTGCTTACTTCTTACAAAATGGTTTTAACTATAGTAACTATCAAGGTTTAGGATACGCTTTAGTAATGTATCCTGCATTCAAAAAATTGTATGGTGATAACCCAGCTAAATTGGCTGAAGAATTAGAAAACAACTGTGAATTCTATAACACAAACCCTAACTTCTTACCATTTATCACTTCTATCCACTTGGCAATGGCAGAAAACGGAATGGAATACGATGAAATCCGTGGTATCAAAATGGCATTGATGGGTCCTTTAGCTGGTATCGGTGACTCATTATCACAATTCTGTATTGCTCCATTGTTCTCAACTATCTTTGCTTCTATGGCTATGGATGGTGTAGCAATCGCTCCATTATTATTCTTAATCTGCGAAAACGTTACATTATTAGCAATCAAACTTGTTATGGGTGGATATGGACGTCGTCTAGGAACAAGCATGATTGACAAATTATCAGAAAAGATGGGTGTTATTTCTGAAGCTGCAAGCATGATCGGTGTTACTGTTATCGCTGGTTTAGCTGCTACATTCGTTAAAATGAACGTCGCAATCACATTCTCAGCTGGTGCTATTGAAGAAGGTGTTAAACAATCTACAGTAGATATTCAGGCAATGTTAGATAAAGTTGCTCCTGCATTATTACCAGTATTATATACAGCATTAATGTATTACTTAATCAAGAAAAAAGGTGTTACAACTTATTGGTTAGTATTAATCACTGTTGTTATCGGTGTTGCATTAAGTTGCTTAGGAATCTTAGCCTAACAAATAAAGGAAGCAAGTTTGCTTCCTTTTCTTTTTTAAGGAGACTTTATGAATTTAACCTACATTAAAAAACAACTACAATTTTTGGCAGATAAAAAAGATGTATTACACGTAAAAGAATTATTAACAGAAGAAGATCAAGTTCTAGTAAAAAGAAAAGCAGAAGAACTGATTCAAAACATTTTTACTTTTGATAAGCCGTGGGACATGGAACGCTGTCAGATTCCTTACAAGTTAGAAACATTAGACTGGAATATTCAATTGAATGATGATGAAGAATGGTGCTTCATGCTGAATCGTATGGACTACTTAAACTATCTTGTTTTATCAAATCATATTGAATATGCCAAAACACTTATATTGAATTGGATCAAAGCACATCCAACCATTCAGCCAGAACCAAGTACAAGAACATTGGATACAGGCATTCGTTTAATGAATTTCTTTGAAGCCCTACCCTATTTATACGCAAACAATTTATTAAGTGATGAAGAAATACTAACAATCTCAAAATCAATGTTGGATCAGTGTGCATATTTAAAAGAACATTACATTCCAAAATACATCACTTCAAACTGGGGAAGCATTCAAACATGCGCTATGATTAGCGTATTACCTATGATTGAAGAACAAAGTGACATCTACACTTGGGCATTGAATGAATGGAAAAGACAGATTCAAGCACAAGTTTATCCGGATGGCATGCATTGGGAACAATCGACAATGTATCATATTGAAGTTTTAAACTACTGCATGAAAGCTATGTATTATTCAAATCAAACATTGCCACAAATTCATGCACTCGCAAAAGCCATCTTCTTACAGGCTACCCCTCATAAAGAAATTGAAACATTCGGTGATACAGACAGAAGTAACATTCAAGATGTTATGACACGAGCTAGTTTCTTATTTAATGAACCCACATGGAAGTTGATCGCATTTCATTCTTTTGACATTGAATCTTTATATACATTAGGAGCTAAAAATGCCAGAACATATCAAAATATGCAAGCTATGGAATCCAATGAACTAAACTTTGATGGAAAAGATAGTGGTATGTATACATCCAGAAATTCTTGGAAAGAAGATGCCAATTTTACCATGTTTACTAACGGATCATTAGGCAGTGGGCATGGACATAGTGATAACTTACATGTATCGATTTACTATAAAGGAAATCCTGTATGTATTGATGCAGGACGATTCACATATCGTGAAGATCATCCACTACGAGTAAAGCTAAAATCCATGGCAAGTCATAATGGTGTAATTGTAGATGAACACTGCTCTTGTGTACCTAAGGATAGTTGGGGATATGAAGATTTTGGTGTTCCATTAAAGAACTATTCATATCATAAAGATGGTATTCACTACTATGAAGGAACACTATTAGGACATGAGCCATTACAGGTATGGACAAGAAAAATGGTTGTATTAGATGCAGGCGTATGGATGATTGTAGATGAAGTAAAAGAAGATGGTAACCATCATGCGATTACACGTTTCCATTTAGATCCAGAAGCTAGTGATTTAAAAGGACTACAACTCGTATCAAATATTCCATACACAAAACATGTTGAGTCCTGTTCCCTTCGCTATAATGAAGAATTAGATCATGACGTTTTATATTTTGAACAAGACTTTACAGATCATTTAGAACAATGCATTTGTTTTGTAGATAAAGCGATTGAAGCAAAAGACGATTTTGTTCTTCAAAACAACGATACAAAACTAGAGGATGCGATTGTACACACTAGAAAATTTATACTTTCAGAAGATGAATCTTATAGTATTGCGATTTTCCATAAGGAAATATACAAAGGAAAGAAAGTATTATTCTTAGATGGTGAACCGTTCCATTGTAAAGTATTTGTCGTACACAAGAAAAAAGACAAAGTAAAATCATACATTGTCCGTGCATAATAGTTATAAATTTTTCCTTTAGTAAACGCGTTTGCTAGAAAAATTTATATCTGTTAGAATAGAAGTATTGAAAGGATCCACTATGAAAGAAAAAATAACCATTCGAGATATAGCCGAAAGAGCGGGGACATCTAAAACTACAGTTTCTTTTTTTCTAAATGGTAAAACTGACAAAATGTCAGAGGAAACCCAAGCAAGAATTGCTCAAGTCATCAAAGAGACAAACTATCGTCCAAGTATTGCAGCACGCTCTTTAAACGCAAAAGAAACACGTTTAATTGGCGTTATCATTGGAGATATCACCAACACGTTTGCGAATCAAATCGTGAAAGGAATCGATGATTTTGCCAGAGATAATCGTTACCAGTTGATTGTTGGAAACAGTAATTATAATTTTGAAAACGAAAAAGGATATGTCAATCGCATGTTGGCAATGGGAGTGGATGGTTTTATCATCCAGCCATCGAGTCATTTTGCCGAATTAATTCCAAAAATCAAACAAGAAAATAAAGATGTTGTATTCATTGATTCACAAGTATCTATGGATAAAGAAAAATGGGTCAAGACAAACAACTATGAATCCATATTAAATGTAGGAACACACCTAATCGATGATGGATACGATGAATTCATTATGATTACAGCAGATCCTCATGTATTAAGTACTCGTTTAGAGCGTACTACTGGCTTTCTACATGCTTTAGAAGCAAAAGGAAAAACATGCAAAACCCACGTCGTAGCTGATGATGTAACAAGTGATGCATTACGTGATCTACTCTATAATGAATTGCGTTTTGGTGTTCGCACCCTCATCTTTGTAGCCAATTGCTTCTTATTACCACGTGTTTATTTGGCATTAAAAGATTACCGTAACCTAATGCCAGATACAATTGGATTAATTGGCTTTGATAATACAGAATGGACTAACTTCTCAAGTCCAACTGTCACAACAATCGTACAGCCTGCCTATGATGAAGGCTATCAAGCTGCATCCATTTTGATTGATTCATTAAAAGGAACCAACGAACAGATTCCAAATCAAATCTTAAAGTGTTCTGTGAACTGGAATGAATCAACAAAACAACACAATTAAAAATCTAAATTGATACCCATATTTCTTATGGGTATTTTTCATTTCGTAACTTAAACATTTTATCAATTTTCATTTTTTATCAGTTATAACTGATAAAATTGCATTTTCAACACTAATTATCAGTTATAAATGTGATATACTAATATTAACTACAAAAGGAGGCTAAGATTTATGATCAAACGTGAATTGTATATGAACCGCATTCGTCCATTTATTGGAACCGATTTAATCAAGGTAATGACCGGTATTCGTCGTTGTGGAAAGTCCGTCATGTTAAAGCTAATTCAACAAGAACTTATAGAATCTGGTATTAGTCCAACACAGTTTATCTCCATCAATTTTGAAGATATGAACTATTCCCACCTACAAACCGCTAAAGCTCTACATGATGAAATCAGTACAAGAGCCTCAGAAATAGATGGCAAAGTTTATCTATTCTTTGATGAGATACAAGAAGTCAAAGACTGGGAAAAGTGCATCAACTCTTTGCGCGTATCATTAGATTGTGACATTTACATTACTGGATCAAACGCAAACTTGCTCTCTGGTGAGCTTGCCACTTATTTAGGTGGTCGATATGTGGAATTTGTGATTTATCCATTTTCCTTCAATGAATTCACAGAACTGTATCATTCGATTATTCCTGATGCATCCATTCAACAATGTTTTCAAAAATACCTTTTAGTCGGAGGTATGCCCTACCTTTCAAACATTCGTTATGAAGATGCTCCGTCTAAGCAATATCTTCAAGATCTATTCAATTCGGTTCAACTAAAAGACGTCATGAAACGAAATAAAATCCGAGATGTTGATTTGCTCGAACGAATCATTGCTTATGTAATTGCGAATGTGGGAACTACTTTTTCTGCATCCTCTCTGTCTAAGTTTTTAAAAAGTGAAAAGCGAGCAGTTGCTCCGGAAACAATTCTGAACTATATCAAATACTGTTGTGAGGCTTACTTGTTTTATCAGGTAAAGCGAGAAGATTTGCAGGGCAAACAAATCCTTGCCTCTAATGAGAAGTATTATATTGCCGATCACGGTATTCGCGAGGCTGTTTTCGGCGGTAATATGCGAGATATCAATCTTATTTTAGAAAATATTGTATATCTAGAATTACTGCGTCGAGGATTTGAAGTGACTGTCGGTAAAAATGGTACTAAAGAAATTGATTTTGTATGCAACAAACATGGTGAAAAACTGTATGTTCAAGTTACATACCTATTGGCATCACAAGAAACAATTAACCGTGAATTTGGTGCTTATGATAATATTAAAGACAACTTTCCAAAATACGTTGTTTCTCTTGATGAGTTTGATATGAGCCAAAATGGCATCAAGCATCGTAACATCCGTGATTTTCTTCTAGAAAAGGAATGGAACTAAACACAAATCTATATTTTAAAATTCTCAGTCAAATTGACTGAGACCTTTTATTTTCTATTTCTTTGACATATTCCTCAACAATCTTCTATGTACAATCACTTCATTTGTTTTATTGAGGTTATAATGATACAAGTGTAAGAACCGCTCTAATAATTAGGACGCAATTTCTTTATAGCCATCATCTGTTTTAGTGAATAATGGAAGTTTCTTTAGAAAGACAATATCATCTCGATTTGCAGCATTACCCTCAGCTAGTAGTGCTGCTTTTTTTACAACCTCAACTCCAGCATTTTGAGCTAAAGTTTCTAATAAATTTGAAACTTATATTGACTTATTATTTATGTAATATATAATTAAATTAACGTTAAACATTAATTTATTAATGTTAGGAGGTAATATCATGAATGATAAGTCTAAAGATTTATTGAAGAAAATGTGTTTCGTTTTAGAAATTGTTCGAGGGGCTTGTTTAATTTCTGTTGCATTGTTGATTGGACTTAGTCTATTCTATGCCTTCAACAAAGATGCATATAATACTTTATTTGGAAGTATAAGAATTGACTTTCTTCAATTGATGTTTAAAGATGATACTGCTTTACAAAAAGATACCATGTCCATGTGGTTACCAATCCTTTTCTTATTGACTGCAATTCTTATATTCATCATTTATAAATCAGTACAAACAATTGAATCTATTTGTACGATTACGATGGATCATACTCCTTTTGATGTTCGTGTTGCCGATCATATTAAAAACCTTGCCAAGTATATTCTTGTCAGTGGTATTGTCTTTAATATTCTTGAAGTATGTCGTGTTATGTATTTTAAGCAAATAATCAACTTTGATCTACTCTTCAATTCAAAATATGTCACACAAATCAAGTTCGATATTCGTTTTGAATTAAGCTTCTTGGTTTTTGCCGCACTTATCTACTTACTATCTTATATATTTAGATATGGACAAGAATTACAACAATTGAGTGATGAGACGTTATAATTATGGGGAAGATCATATTGCGATTAGATCGTGTCATGGCCGATCGAAAAATGAGTTTAAAAGAGTTGTCTGAGAAAGTTGGCGTCAGCAATGTCAACTTATCAAAGATGAAAACGGGTAAGATTTCTGCGATACGTTTCTCTACTTTAGAAGCTATTTGCGAAGTATTAGATTGTCAACCTGGTAATATATTGGAGTATGTAAAAGACGATGAAAAGAGCTAGTTTCTGGCTCTTTTTATATTTAGGGATTGGATGTGGACACACCATTACTACATTTATTGTTATTTTATTAAAATATCCCTATACTATAAATACCAGGAAGTGTTAATTATGCGTAACGTAATCAATGATCAAAAAGATGATGTATTTAGAATTCGTATAAATTCAGAAATAAAGAATGAATTAGAAGAAGTTTTCGCGAAAAATGGCTTAACTTTAACAGATGCGGTTAATGTATTTTTTCAACAAGCATTAAATACTGGAGGCTTTCCATTTTCTGTAACTGAAAATAATGCTGAAAACATGAAAGCCAAAGCTTTAATTAAACTCATGAAAGAATTAGAAATTGGTATAAAAAGTACTGAATCTTATTCTGAAGAAGAATCTAAGAAAATGTTGAACTGCATACAAAAATGACGAGCATAAATCACTCGTCATATTTCTTTAGTATGTTGTAATTATTCAATTGCGTCTTTTCGAATATAATGGGATGCACGGCCTTGACCTTTACGAATAATAGTACCATCTTCAACTAATTTTTTTAGTGCGGATTCCACAGAAGAACTGCCTAAACTTGGACAATTTTCCATAGCATCTCTTTTCGTAAAGGTACCTATTGTACTATTTACATATGTTTTAACAATGTCATAAGAGTTGCTTCTTTTTCCACTTTTCCCACTGATTGTTAATCTTTCTTCAAATTCACGGTAACATTTTAATATAATCCCAAGCATATATTTTATAAATGGTTTTGGATCATTTGTCCCTTCATGCCAACCTAAATCTGCTTGCGCTAAAGCTTGATAATAGGCTTCTTTCGTATCCGCTATTTCTTTTTCAATACTGATATATTTTCCAACTACATAATCATTACGATATAAAAGAAGTAACGTTAATAATCGACTCATTCTGCCATTTCCATCATTGAAAGGGTGAACACAAAGAAAGTCTAATATTACACATGGAATTAATATCAGTGAATCTACAATTTCATGATCTAAAGCTTGTTGATAGCTACTACAAATTTGTTCAATGGCATCCGGTGTTTCATAAGGTTCTAATGGTTTGAATAATATTCTTTTTTCACCATTTGGCAAAACAGCATCTATTTCATTTGGAGACGTTTTGTATTTTCCACCATAGGATAATTCTGTATATTGAAGCAAATCTCGATGCAGCTGTAATATATAATTTGACTTTAACGGAATGTATTGATAATTTTCATGAATTAAATTTAAAACATTCCGATATCCTAAGATTTCTTTTTCATCACGATTTCTAGGCGTTGTCTTATCCTCAACCAATTGTTGAAGACGGGATCTAGTAGTTACAATTCCTTCAATACGGTTTGAACTTTCTGTACTTTGTACTTTAGCTATTTCAACCAAACGCTCTAATTCTACAGGTTTTTGTCGAAAATATAATTCTTGTTTTCCCTTAAATTCATGAATTTTAGCAATATAAGACAATATTTCATTATCCCAAGTACGATCTTTAAGATGACTATAATCAAAATTCCGCATTTCCTTCTCCTCCCAAAGAGAACATTCTTTTCCCCAATTATACACTGGTTTTGGGAGAAAAAGAATAAATTGGGAGAAAAAACTCATTAATCAAAATAATAAATCTACCTTTAAACTTTTGGCTTAACTAGCAATTTGGTGACATTGTTATAATTCTGGTTTTTATCATTTATACG
>NZ_QSPK01000068.1 GCF_003436425.1 Eubacterium sp. TM05-53 | reverse complement strand
TAAATAGACACTATTAATGTCGAATATATCGACATGTCACCAAATTGCTAGTTAAGCCTTTAAATTTTCTATAGCTTTTTTATCTGCTTTAGATTCATCAATCAATTTAAAACGTAAACGTGTCTGACAATGATATACATCGCTGACATTTGCTTTTCCCCCGACTCCTTCAATAATTTGTTGAGCCAGTTCTTCATATTTTTTACTCATGTTCTATCCTCCATTTTAATGTGAACATCTGAGAAACAATACAAACTGCAAATTTGCATAACCGGTACTAATCTGCTTGTTTCTATTTCAGCTTTAGTTACATTTCCTTTGAACAACCTTAATCTAACACGCTAAGAATGCGCTTTCAAGCAATTATCGGAATCCGAAATTAAGTTTCACAAATGGTTTCTCTCAGGCATAAAAACATGAAACTGAATGAAACTCTTACGCATGAAGTGCAAGAAAAAAATAATTCATAATAATTTGACATATTAAATTTTCGTGGATTTATCCATGCCTTTAAATAATTAAAGAGGTTTTGTAATTAAAAAAAGTAGTACTAGATTATATGTATAAACATACTTTCTAATACCACTATTTTTTTATATACCCTGTAATTTTAAATGGATTAAATTTTATTTTTCATCTTTCATGCTACTCAATACAGCTAAACGCTGTTTCTCTAATATCTTTGAATTTTGTAATTTGAACTTATTATTATCTTGATAGTTCTTAGCAAAATAACAAGAAAACAAAACATTTAATATGAATTGTAGAGATTCTTCTGTCGCAAAATTTGAAATTTTAGTATACAACCTTTCCTTGGAAGACATAGTCAATACACAATCTAATTTTTGCCGCATATAATTATCTCCACCACTAGTAATACCAATGATTGAAACTTTATTTTCTATTAAATCAGGAAGATAGCACATCGGTTCAGCACATTCATTATTGCCTGAATATGAAATTACGATTGCACAGTCATTTTCTGTTAAAGTTTGCGATATGATTCCCATTTCACCCAATTTAGCAACATCAATTGCTTTTCCAATTGTAATCATTTTTCTTCGAAATAATTCACCTAGAAAAACATTTGGGCTTAATCCAAAAACTACGATGTGCTTCGCCTTCAAAAGAAAACCTACTGCTTTTTCAATTATGTCTGTTTCCATCAGATCAGCAGTATCTTGAATACTTTCAATTTGCACTTTTTTCAAACTCTCTATTATTTCATTCGTATTACTTTTAGCACTAAAAGGATAGTTTGCATCAACATCACACTGATGCTGCTCCAAATATTTCATTTCTGAAATGTATGCTTTCATGAATTCTTTCCATCCTTCAAATCCCAATGTTTTTGCGAAGCGAACAACGGTTGCTTTAGATGTATAGCTATTTTCAGCAACTTGATTAATAGTATACTTATGTAAGTTCGACCATTCGTGCAATACGAATTCCCCAACAGAATAACGTGCATCTCGATAATTTATCATTAATTCTTCAATTTTTTGTAATAGAAACAAAATTACCACCTCACACCTTTATAATTATATTATACAGAAAACAACAAACAATTATCTCTTTATCACAAGAAAAGCCCATCAAATCATATAAAACGATTAAAATGGGCACTTTTCATTTACCAAGTCTTATTTACATCTCTATTTAATTCTATACTTCAATTATGAAACTATCTATCATTCATATATTCCAGCACACCCATTCGCGCAGTATTTCTTTGCGAAATGATAGCCCATTAAGAAAGCATTGCCAGCGTAATTAAAACATCAACTGTTAATTTTGGTTTCATTACTCCACCGCTTTGTTGATGCAAGCAATGGCGTTTAAGCTACGGGGGGTAGCCGATATACGGTAAGCACTGCGAAACAACACGAATCAAAAAGTCCTTGTCATTTCCCATATTCATATTTCCTTTTGCGTGAGCGATAAGCTGTGGTTCATAACCACCTTGCGCCATAAGAAAGCAAAAAGTAATAAGCTCACGCTCGGAAAGACCAAGACCTTTTCGAGTATAGTAATCACCGAAGCAGTTTGCTGCCAACCAACGATTGATATGCCCTGCTTTCCAAGCCTCTTTCATGTGTTCGCCAAAGATTTCTGATTGTAATTCAATCCCCTTTTCCAGTCTGTTTTCAAGGGTAGTGGTTGCCTGTCCGTCAAGAGGAAGCTCTATTCCCTTCTCGGTCAATATTTTATTGGTAACATTCAAAAATTGTAACATTCTGCCATAACCCAAATAGTCGGTTGCTTGATAAACAATCTCCTTTGCGACTATCGGAGTAATACCGTTTTCTAACGCTTGAGATAGCATTTCTTTATATGCCTCCACACCTCCGCAGCCAATCAATGTTGCCAAAATTGCCATATAGCGGATAGAGGATTCTAACTGCTGGTTTTCTTCCTTTATAACTTCATCAAATACAAAATGCTCAAAGCGTTCTGCAAATTCGGGGTCTGTTCTATACAAATCCATTTTTATTTCTCCTTTCAAATTTTTTGACTACCGGTAGTCCACACGTGCTTTTCCTTTGCGGCAGCAGGGGTATTTTGTGCCATTACGCCCACCAAATTGTGAGGAACATAGGGTTCTTCCAAGAAAGCAAGCTCATCAGCCGTCAAAGTAAGCCCTGTAGCTTTTGCCGCACCCTCAATATGATGGAGCTTTGTAGCTCCCACAACAGGAGCAGTAACCTTTGTTAGCAGCCATGCAAGGGAAATTTCCGTCATAGATACACCGTGTTTGTCGGCAAGCTGAGCTACACGCTCAATGATAATAGCATCCTGTGCAGCGGTAGCGTCGTATTTCAAATGTGCATAACTGTCCTGTTCTAAACGCTTTGAGGTTTCGCCAGGGCGTTTTGCAAGCCGTCCTCCTGCAAGTGCGCTATACGGTGTCAGGGCTATGTTTTCTTCCCTGCAGAGCTTTATCATTTCACGTTCTTCTTCACGGAAAATCAGGTTATAGTGTCCCTGTACCGATACGAATTTTGCAAAGCCTTCTTTTTCTGCAAGAGCATTCGCCTTTGCAAGCTGATAGGCAAAGCAATTAGAAATACCGATATAGCGGGCTTTCCCCGATTTGACGACTTTGTTCAGCCCCTCCATAATATCGTAAAGAGGCGTGGCGTAATCCCACATATGATAGATGTATAAATCCACATAATCCATACCGAGATTTTCAAGGCTTTTATCCAACATTCTTTCAATGTGCTTTTGCCCCGAAATGCACTGTTCGATTTCCTCATTGGTACGAGGCAGAAATTTTGTAGCAATGATTACATCATCACGCTTGGCAAAATCTTTGATTGCCCTACCTAGATACTGTTCGCTTGTGCCGCTTTGATAAGCAATTGCCGTATCAAAAAAATTAACACCAAGTTCTAATCCTTGCTTTATGATTTCACGGGAATGTTCTTCATCAATCGTCCAGCTATGTTGGCCGTTTCCTGCCTGACCAAAGCCCATACAGCCCATGCAAATATGGGATATATTGAGGTCAGAATTTCCCAATTTTGTATATTCCATCATTTCATCTCCTTTTTTGTTGCATCCCGTGTGATACTCACACTTTCTTTTAAATATAGTTTTTCATCTTTACCCCACATTCCGACATTGCTACAACGATATTTTTTGAAATCTGTGGCAGACTATCTCCAGATATTGCACAATATACAACATCTTGTCCCGGCATAACTTTTCTTAAATCTTCCATCTTTTCAGCATCACCATTGATTACATCGGTTCGGAAACTGCTAATAAAGACTTCTTTTGCATGCCTTGCAAATTAGGTGATATAACAGTCCGTATCTGACAACAATTTTTTTGCTATAGCACTTCCGGCTGTGCCAGTAGCACCTAATAATAAAATTTTTTTCATAAGTTATTTTCCTTTGAAACCTTTAATATTGAGAAAGCCAATCTTTCAGCTCCTTGTCTGAGACACGATTCATCATTTTGCCTTTTTCCCAATTCGCATTGGGGCAGAGATCTTTCAGCACTTCACAAGTTTTTCCCATTTTGCTTCCACCAGAAGTCGCAAACGGAATAACTGTCTTGTCTGAAAAATCATAGCTTTCCACAAAAGTATTTATGATTTTAGGAGCAACATACCACCAGATAGGAAAACCAAGAAATATTGTATTGTATTCGTCCATATTGGCAATCGTATTGGCTATTTTGGGACGGCAATCAGGGCTATTTGTTTCAACAAAACTACGGCTGTTTTTATTTGTCCAGTCAAGGTCCGCCTCTGAATACGGTGTTTTGGGTTTGATTTCAAACAAGTCTGCACCTGCCGATTTTGCTAAGCGTTCGGCGACGGCTTTTGTAACGCCACTTGCAGAAAAATAAGCTACGAGTTTTTTACTCATTTATTTTTCCTCCAATTTGTTATATTCTTCATCGGTTACAGGCTCACACCATTCATTGGTAGTGTTTTCTCCTGGTACTTCCACCGCAATATGTGAAAACCAACTATCTTTTTTCGCACCATGCCAGTGCTTTACCTCCGATGGAATTGTGATAACCATCCCAGCAGTTAAAGAAACAGGTGCCTTGTTTTCCTCCTGATACCAGCCTTCGCCAGCCGTACAAATAAGAAGCTGTCCACCGCCGCTTGTAGCATGATGAATGTGCCAATTATTTCGACAGCCCGGCTCAAAGGTCACGTTGGCAAGAAAAATAGTTTCCTGCGGATGTGTAAGTGGGTTCAAATAAGAATTTCCTGTAAAATATTGGGCAAAACCTTCATTGGGATTCCCCAAACCAAATATATTTTCCTTTTCAAATTGTTCATGAGTTAAGTATTTCATTTCATTTCTGTTCCTTTCTACCAAGTCATCGCAAATTCAACTAATTCTGGATTTTGGGCATTGCCGATCATTGGCTTACCGGTATCCAGTGTGCGAAGTTCTGCCATTTCTTCTTCGGTTAGTTCAAAGTCGAAAATATTGATATTCTCCTGCATACGCTGTGTATGAACAGACTTTGGAATAACAGAAACACCACTTTGCACAAGAAAGCGTAGAATGATTTGTGCCGGTGTTTTGCCATGAAATGCTGCTGCATTTTGCACAGCCTCAATTTGGAACATTTTGTTTGCCAAGCCTTGTCCAAGCGGTGCATAGCCTTGATGTGCAACTTTGTATTTCTCTAACCATTTGTGTTCCTCTGTTCTTTGAGAAAACAGATGTGTTTCAATCTGATTGAGGGCGGGAGCAATTTTGTTGAATTTTATAAAGTCAATCATACGGTCGGGATCAAAATTGGAAATGCCGATTGCACGAATCTTTCCTTCTTCATAAAGCTCTTCCAAATCGCGCCAAGCAGCGTAGGTATTGCCAAAAGGCCAATGAAGTAGCACCATATCAAGATAGGTCACTCCTAATTTTTCCATAGATTCTAACACACTCTTTTTGCAGTCTCCGGTTTCATAATTGTGAAACCAGACCTTTGTAGTGATGAAAAGGTCAGCTCTTGTAACGCCGCAGTTTTTGATTGCTTTTCCAATTGCTGTTTCATTTCCATAAGCCTGTGCGGTATCGATTAAACGATACCCTACTTTGATTGCACTAATCACAGCTTTTTCGCATTCCTCGCCGGTAATTTGATATGTGCCAAAGCCTAAAGTCGGCATTTTCACTCCGTTGTTTAGTGTTATTGTATTCATAATGCACTACCTCCAAATTATTTTATTGAATATTATTCTGTTCAAGCCAGTCGTTTCTTAATCGCTAATTTTCCTTTTGCATAAGTCCGTTATCGCTTAACCATTCGTTAATTCCGCTATCAGATGAACCGTTGGCTCTCAGCCCGTCACGAATATCGGCGTCAAGTTCTTGAGCCTTCATATCCGATACGGATTTTGAAATACCACTTCCACCCGAAGTACAAAACGGCATTACCGTTTTATCAGATAAATCGTAGGTATCAAGAAAAGTATTGATGATTCTTGGCATCGTACCCCACCAAATCGGGTATCCGATAAAAACAATGTCATAGTTTGAAATATCAATAGCATTGCTTCCGATGGCAGGTCTTGCATCAGGATCATTCATCTCTTTGTTTGCACGACAATTATCATTGTTATAATTCAAATCTTCATCAGTGTACGGGTCTGTCGAAATAATCTCATACAAATCTGCACCTGTCAGTTTGGAAATCTTTTGGGCAACCGCTTTTGTATTTCCAGTACAGGAAAAGTAAACAACCAATGCCTTTGCTTCTGATTTGTTAAGCTCGGTTTCTTTCGATGCAATATCGGATGAACCGTCCGTTTCCTTGCTGTTGTTAGCGCAAGCTGTAAAACAAAGCAACAGGGCAAACATCACAAGAATTGACATAATTTTTTTTCAATGTTAAAATCTCCTTACTTGTTCATCTGCATACACTTTCCTATAATTTCACCAGTGCGAATATATTGATAAGTTGGCATTTCAAACAATACTGGTTTAAGTACACTGTAGTCGATTTTTCCGTCCTTGTTTATAATGTTTTCTTCGGCATAAACTGCAGAAATTTTGCAGATAAAGCTTTCGAATCCGTCTGTTTTATAAATATCATCAACTGTGCAATCCATAACCAAAGGTGATTCTTCAATAATCGGTGACCCTGTTTGGGCGGTATGATAGGAAAATATCTCTGACTTGTCGACTTTATACCCACTTACGCAACCAACATAATCCGCCTTTTTGAGGATATCCTCACTCACAAGATTAACCGATAAAGAATGATTTTCTTTGATTCCTTGATTACTGTAATGGTTATTTGCCATGCTTATCATAATACGGTCATGCCCGATGATACCAAGATGTCCTACCAAAGTATAATTCGGTTTACCATCAACCATTGTTCCTATCACCACAAGTGGTGTGGGATAAAGTGCTAAATTCTTTCCTATGTTTTTCTTCATTTTGAAACCTCCTAAAATTTATTGATTATTCTTTGTTTCCTTTTTGAATTTCAAACCTGAGATAATCCAGACGATCCAATTGTCTTTCCTTGAAATGAATTTCATCCAGTGTCCCCAGCCTTTTTTCACTCAGCATTTTCAGTCGTTCTTTCTCGGTTGACTTTCCTTTTAAGAGCAGCCGCATATATTTTTCTACCTCATCATTGGTAAACCCGATGTCATGAAGTGTCATAATGGTGCTTAACCGTTCAATATCACTTTCATCATAATGCCATGAGCCCATTACTTTTTTAACTTCGCCACATAACCCCCAGCTTTCATATTCCTGCAAAATTTTAATGGGGATATTGTATTTTTCACTTGCCTCATGTATTATCATTCTCAATTCCTTTCTATGGTAAATAATAAAGGTGCCCCTCTTGGAACACCTTTATTATAGTTTTGTATATTTTTTATATCTAATACTTATAATTCATCATCAGAAATGCCTTTTAAGTATTGCTTAGAGAACTCAATAAATGCCGCAGTAGCAGCAGAAAAAATCTGTTCCTTTTTCCAAACCAATGCAGTATCAATTTTAAGAGATGGATTTAACGATATAAACTTCAGTCGATCATAATTGGAATTTAAGCGGATACCGATCACCGCACCGATATTACTTTGAGCCATCATTGCCTCATTGTATAACAGATTCCCTTTAGCGATGACATCAATATTTGAAATATATTCTCCAAACCATTTTCCAATATTGCTTTCTGCAAAATCTCCCAAAGGTAAAACAAGAGGAATGTCAACCAAATCCTGTGGCGTAACAAAATCTTTATCAATAAGCGGCGAATCCTCTCTTACAAAAGCACCCCATTCTTCTTTTATAGGCATACTAATAAATTCATATTTCCGTATGTCGATTGGTTCTGACATCAGACCTACATCCAAAAGACCTCGTTCAATTTGATCACGGATATTTCCAGCATTTCCGCTGTAAAACTCATAGCGTACAAGAGGGTACTTTTTACGAAACTGAGCGATACAATCCGTTAGACAGCGGGTGGATAAAAATTCACCGCTCCCGATGGAGATAACACCCTCCAAATTTTCATCTTTATAAAGAAAATCTCGCTTTGTTTTATCAGCCAAGGATAATATTTCTTGTGCCCTGCGTTTTAATATCATTCCATCCTCAGTTAAAATGATATTGTGATTGCTTCGCACAAACAAATCTACACCAAGTTCTTCTTCAAGCTGAGCAATTTGTCTTGATAAAGTCGGCTGAGTAATGTGAAGTTGTTGTGCAGCTTTTGTAAAATTTTCTTCTCTTGCAATCGCCAAAAAATAATTTAACACACGAAGTTCCATATACATATAACCTCCACAGAAAATATAGCAAACCTTTCAAGCTCAATCAACATTACAATACAAATGAGATGGAAAGTGATTTTTAAATAGCTGTTACTGTTTGCAAAAATTATCCTTTAAAAATCTCATCTCAAATTAAAATTCTCTATAAACAATTATATAAGTTATTCCCAAAAGTCATTTCCATAAGTTCACTTGCGATTTCTTTACTTTGAATCCGCATAATATGATCTTCTACATCTTGTTTACCTAATAAATTTATATTTCCATACCATACAATTTCCTGATCAATAATCGCAAAATGTTCACAATTATCTTCTGCAGATTTTAGATAAAAACCAGATTGTCTCATTTCTTCTAACAACTGCATTCTATAATTTGAACTTCCAAACTTA
Organism: Eubacterium sp. TM05-53; assembly: GCF_003436425.1. GTDB lineage: Bacteria > Bacillota_I > Bacilli_A > Erysipelotrichales > Erysipelotrichaceae > Holdemanella. The sequence goes on along the minus strand of NZ_QSPK01000068.1, from coordinate 3,618 downwards.
ATTTTATCCGGCATCCAAGAAACTATGGTTACTTCAACTCCACCTTCCATCTTGTCTTTAATCAATTTAGTAAATTCTACAACTCTATCGCCAGATAATGAAGGACTGGATACAACTATATTCTTATTAGCACTCAATAAATCTTGACTATATGTGTCGTAATAACTACTTGCATCAAATATAGATTGGGAAATTTGCGATTCATTTTTTATATCATTCGTATCCGAAATCAATTCATAGCCAGATTTTTTATAGGCCTTTAATCTTTTTCCGTACATTCGATCAAACATCGGAATATGGACATCTACATAATCATATACAAGTATTGTATCTTTTTTATCATATAGTCGATGAATTCTTCCTGTAAATTGTTCTATAACACTACTACTAGCTACAGGCATTGCTAGAAACAAAGTATCTAACCTATCAAGGTCAAATCCTTCTCCAACGAGTGATCCTGTCGCAACCAATATCATAGTTTTGTCTTCAGGCACACTTTTCATTAATTCAACAATATGATTATTTTCTTTTTTTGATTGACTACCTATCAACAAGAAAACTGAATCTGCCACACCTTCTAATTGTTTATATAGCTTCTTACAATGATTTACATATTTAGACAAAACCACAGGCGTACGATTTTTTTGAATACAATCTTTTATATCCTGAATAATCATTTGATCCCGCAAATCATTATCTCGTAATATTGAGTATGCTTCATTTGGATTCTTTTCATCTTTCATCATTCCTCTTGGTGCAACCACATGTGTAAACCGAGGATATAACAAACGAGGAATCCCTTGTTGTTTTGCTTGTTCTTTTGCGGAATATTTATGTCGTATTGGACCAATAAGCATAAAATTCATCTTATCCAATTGATCCGTTCGATCAACGGCTGTAACACCATACACATACTTAGCTTTAATTTCTTTTAAAACAGCACTTTCTGTATTTGAAGCCGCATGATGACATTCATCCACAATGATCATGCCATACTCATTCAACAGTTTATGAAATTTTCCCTTTTTACATATAGAACCAGCCATAGCGATATCAATTATACCTGTCATAGAATCATGAGATCCCTGTAAAGTACCTATCAATGATTTTCTCTTTTTGATCAAACCTTTAGGTGTCGTATATTCAGGTAACTCTTCATTTATATTCAAAAATGTCTGCAGCTTATCTTTCCATTGTTCTAATAAAGATGAACTTTCCAACAAAATTAATGTATTCACTTTCTTTGTCGCAATTAAATCTGCACAAAGAACAGTCTTACCAAAAGCTGTAGTTGCTAATAAAATACCATTATCATGATCAATCATTTTATTTAGAGCAATGTTTTGTTCAGGCTTTAATTCACCATTAAAAGTAACATCAATGCTTCTTCCTTGTTGTCTTTTATCATCAATCATCATTTGAATCTCAGCATTCTTATTATACGAAATTAAAGCATCATAACAACCTCTTGGAATTTGTATATATCCACTATCGTGATCTTCACCAAGATAAATATATTTATACATGCCAAAAGTAGAAATTCCCATACCTTGATTTTTATAATATACAGGATTACTAATTCTAGCCAATTTACGAATTTTATTTTGAATAGATACACTTAAATTTGAAGTATCCACATAAATACCATTCGATAAAGTGATATGCATTTTTCCATTCACTTCATTCTTTTCAAATTCACTCATTGAATCCCATGGCTTATCATTTAGATTACCACGCCATTCTTTTATTTTTTCTTCAATAAACGCCTGTGAAAGCTTAGGCTTAGACCACAATGCATTCCATTGATTTGAATAAGCATTCCAGTTTTCGTCAATAAATGCACTGTTGCCATCTTTCAATGCTTGTCCTTGTAATGGCAATGCGATTAAATTTCCCAGACCACCTTTTGGCATACTATCTTGTGCTGGTATCATACGATCATAGTATTTAAATGATTTTAAATTCACTTGTTCTGCCCCTTTATCCAACAAAGCATTCCCAAAATTTCTTACCAAAATAGATGAAATCGGTTTATCAAAGAAAATCCAAATATGTGCTCCTTTACCAGATCTAGAACGCTCAATCAATGGATCAATTCCATTTAATTGACAAATCTCACGCATCGCATCAACTTCTTCTTTCCAACTCTCATCTATATTCGCAAAATCGTTTCCTGCATCTTTTTCATGATTATCAAAATCAAAAACCAAAAAGCGACACGTATTATCTTTATGCAATGGATAAACACCAATCACTTCATTTCCTTTTAAATGTGACATAATACTATCAATTGTCAAAACTTTATACTTTTGGTAATGACAATCTTGGCAACGAAATCCTGCATTCCATTTCTTGCCACAAGCATCCGACCAAAAATTAATACATTGTGGATAGTATCCCGCTTTATTTGTTTTCTTGTTTTCTACTCTTTTTGCATATACGTCTGTACGACCCCAAAAACGAGCAAAAAATCGATTTGCCATATCTTTTGTGATTTCATTTGGAAAAACAATACGGCTGCCTTGATTCGTTTCAAAAGGTTCTGTATTTGTAGAATTCTTTAATTGATCCAATTCTTTCTGATAAGAAATTCCTTCTCGATCCAAAATGTTCTTCAAGCATTGAATTTCTTTTTGTAAGTCATTTATTATAGTCAAATTATCATTCGTTTGTTTCACAAAACCACCTCTTTTCAATACTATTTTAATTGAATTAGCAAATAAAAAAAACACCCAAGACTCCGTTAGTTAGACGGAGAGGAGTGTTTTCAGAACACATCTGCAAGTAGTAGTCTTGTAGTAGTTCTATGCATATCATAGTCCTTTTTACAAGCCATTGTGTTAACACAAACACACAAAAACAGAAAAACAAGAATAAATCAACCTTAACTGCTTTTAATATCTTAATCCAACCTGTTTTTTTCAAGAGCCATTCTCTTTAACTTTTTATCTATCTGTTTTGCGATTTTATAATCTTCTTCAAATTGAAGGTTATGTTGAATGACCGGATTTTTTGATATATATACATATGCCTTACCTTTATTTGATAATTCAATTTCAACACCTACATACACTTTTTTTAATTCAATAAAAATACTCGTATTAAACGTACTAATTAACACTCTATGAGAAAACAATGGTGATTTACCTTTATATCTAGCATGTTCATAAACTATTTGACTTCTAACAACATCACAAAATTTGTAAGTCCCTAAACTACCATCACATATTGTAAATTCTTTGTTCTTCTCATCAAAAAGGATGCTGTCATTTATTTTATTGATATACAATGTTGGGTTGCTCATTATTTCTTAACTCCTAGATTTTTTAATAACATAAATTGTATCCATATCTATCACTAATATTTTACTATTATCTTAGTCTTTCTACCCTTTAAATATCAAACAGTAAAATTAATTTTCATATTAAAGGCTTAGCTTACAAGAAGATGATATCAACAAAAAAGAGTGCTAATAAAACACATTTTCAAACAATAGTCTTGTAGTAGTTTTATGCATATAATAGCCCTTCTAAAAATACTGTAACCAAAAGATAGGAAAATAAAATGGTACCCATAAGGAGGACAACAATGTGACAGTTGTGATACTCACTTGTGGGT
>NZ_QSPK01000067.1 GCF_003436425.1 Eubacterium sp. TM05-53 | reverse complement strand
TTTGGATCCATCAACAAGGCTAATCTTCTTTTATTATCTTTTCATGAATAATTCAGGTACATTAACTGAAACAATTGCGCCAGTGAAGTATACGAAAGCTGTTTCTATTGAATTTAAAATCGATAATACTGGCAAAGTTCAGAAAGTTGAAATGATTGATAAGCAGGTTCTTATTTCAAAGAAAGATCAATTAAATCAATATGTAATGAATGCTAAATTACAGATTGTTGATGAAAATGGAGAAGTTATTGATGAATGGAAAACCCAAGACAAAGATCATATGGCATCTGGTTTAGAGGTTGGAAAACAATATACTTTAAAAGAAGTGGATGTACCTGAAAACTATCGTAAAGCAGATGATATTACTTTTGTGGTAAAAGATGATCAAAAGAATCAAATTATTAAAATGCTTGATTTGAAAACTGCTACAGTGTCTATCACAAAATACGATGCAACAAACAAGAAAGAACTGCCAGGCGCTAAATTAAAAGTGTTGAATAAAGAGAATGAAGTTGTAGATGAGTGGACATCAACAAATCAAGAACATCTTGTGAAAAATCTGGTTGTAGGAGATGAATATACATTAGTGGAAGAAACATCACCGAATGGGTACAAAAAAGCTGAGTCTATTAAATTCACGGTAGAAGATGATGGTAAAGTGATCCAAAAAGTAGCGATGTATGATGAATGTATTCCTAATGTTAATACAGGTGTTTCAGATCATAGAACACTTTTTGAAGCATTGGGTGTGCTTTCAGTGGGCGCTATCTTAATTATGACATCATTTAAGAAAAAACATGGGAAGTCAAAATAATGACTTCCTTTTTTAGTGTGGAGGAAAACAATGAGATACAACAAAAAAACAAAAGAAGAAAGATTGATTCAAACAATTGATCGATATATTTACAATGTGGATCCATATGAGTATGAAGCTTGTGAAATCTATCCAGGCTACAACAAGGATTATGTAACAGAATTAGTAAAAAATAATTGCTTCAGTGGAATTAAAGCGTATTTAAATGAAATTATCGAAGAAGATCGAGATGAAATCAATGTATATACAGCAAAATCATTATTGAGAGATATTCTGCATTATCAAAAATATCGCTTAAGAAGAGAAAGATAGGAAGGAGGTATACATTGTAATGGAATCTATGAAAAGAGAAAATTATGATTTATTGGAAAGTATCGCAAAACCAATTTTAGATGATAAAGCATATTATATGCAGCTTTCCAGTGCTGGCATGATGGATTTAAATGTCGAAAAAGTGATGGATGATAGCTATGCAATTTCACATTACGGAACATTGAATGGAGATGCAATGGCAGATCCGGATGTAGAAATCAAAGTAGATTTGATCCATCGTACAATCACTCCCGTTGCTTACCAAAATGATTATGTAGGGATGTATCAACGAAATGATTCGGATGAAGTGGAAATAGAATTAAATGAATTTATCAATGAATGGTTAAAAGGAATCAAAGATAGGCAATATAAAGTAACTCGTATTCTGACTGATGAAAATGAATTTAATATTTCAGATAATCCTAAAGAATTGTTGAGATTTTGCAGAGAAAATGGAATTGGTCATTTAGCTGCCAAGCAAAAAAATGTATCAAGGAATGAAAGATAAAAATGAAAAAGCAATATATTTCAAAAGAAGATCTAGCAAAGGCTTGCACGCTAGATCTTTTTACGTATTTTAAACATTATTATCCGGATGAACTAGTTAAAAAAAGTAGAAATGTGTATGTTACTAAAATGCATGATTCGCTAAATATTAAAACAAATGGACTTTGGTATTGGTGGAGTCATGGAATTGGAGGTCGTTCTGCATTTAAGTATCTTAGAGATGTTGAGGGGATGGATTGGCAAGTGGCTGCTTCATATTTATTACGATTAATGGATGAGATTCCAGTTTCAGAGGTAAAACATATTGAATCAAAAAGAAAATTTGTACTTCCAAAGAAAAATCAGAATGAAAATTTTATAAAAGAATATTTAGTTAATCAAAGATACATTAATGAAGACTTGGTAGAATCTTGTATTATGAAAAATTTGATTTATGAGGATCAAAAAACACATGCTGTTGTATTCGTTGGGTATGATGTGAATTATTATCCTAAGTTTGCATGTATGAGGTCTACAGATTCAAAATGGAAAAAGGACTGCTTAGGAAGTGATAAACGTTATAGTTTTTCAATCCATAATGAGAAGAGTACAAACCTACATGTATTTGAAAGTGCAATTGATTTACTGTCTTTTATGACAATCTTGAAAATGAAAGGGGAAGAAATTTGGAATCAAAACTATTTATCCATTGATGGAGCAACTGGAATAGGGGCAGATATTAATGATGGAAACATACCGGTTGCTCTTGATTATTTTTTAAGGAATAACGAAATCAGGAATATTTACCTTCATTTAGATAATGATGAAGCTGGTAAAAATACAACGACAAAAATCAAACACGTTTTAAAAAAGAAATACAAAATTTATGATCGAACGCCAAAACATGGCAAAGATGTTAATGACGAATTGATTCATTATATTCAAAAGAAAAAGGAGATGAAAAAATGGAATTAACGCAAAAGCAAATAGAGCAGATAAAAGAAATGTATCCATCAGGAACAAAAGTTGAGTGTATTAGAATGGATGATCCATATCATGCAATTCCTTCTGGAATGATGGGGATCGTTGATCACGTCGATGATACAGGCACAATTCATATGCAATGGGCTAATGGATCAAGCCTGGGATTGATTCCTGGTGAAGATTTGTTTCGGATAATTAAGTCACCTATTAAAAAGAAAGGACTCGAAAGATAGTGGAATCTTGTTTTTAGCAAGCACTGAATTATGGGGACATTTACCCCAAATTCGCTTGTTAGGGAAGACCCTAAGACCCTGGTGTTTTATATATGACATTAAAGCGAAAAAATGAGATTAAGCTTCGATTAACGGATAAGGAACTAGAACAGTTAAATGAGGATGTAAAGAAAACAGGTTATTCAAGGGAAAGATATATTCGAAGTGTTTTGATAAAACACAGAGTTCCCAATCCTTTACCTCCAGAAACGTTTAATAATACCATTTATTATTTGAGAAAAATTGGAAACAATATGAACCAGCTTGCCATTATTGCAAACAAGACAGGGAATATCGATGTAAAGAAATACAAGTATGAATATGAGGAACTAAACAAAGTGATTCTGGAATTAAGAAGGACTGTTAGTATATTTTGAAAACTTGTATAATGAAAATGGAGGGGTGTTCAATGCATACAATTATTTTTCCGTCTAATTACTTTAACAAAAACGTAGTAGATCCTGAATTTGAGCAAGAATATAATGCCGCAATTAAGGTAGGGTTTGATGTAGTTTTATTTAATTCAGATGCCTGGTTTAATCATGGAAATTTACAATTAAATATTCAGAATCCGAAACAAGATATTATTACTGTATTATATCGTGGATGGATGATGAAGCCTGAAATGTATGAGGAATTTTGGGATCAATTGAATTATAAAGATTTCTATTTGTATATTAATAAAGAGTCTTATACAACTTTACATGAATTTCCTAATGTTTATCCAACAATTCGAAACGATACAGCACCTATGCTGAGATATCCTTTGTATAAAAAAATCGATATAGAATTTGTAAAAAAGCAGTTTCCTAAATTCATGATCAAAGATTATGTAAAGTCTGTAAAAGGAACGGATTTTCCAAACTACTTTGATTCGAATATAACACAGAAGGAATTTGATGAATGGATGGAAAAGTTTTATCAATATCGAGGAAACTTGTTGACAGGTGGTATCTGTATAAAGAAATATTTGAATTTGAAGCGCTATGAAGGAAAGACAAATGAGTATCGAGTCTTTTATTTCAAATACAAACCAATGATTCTTTTGAAAAGTTCAAATCAGAATGAAAATTGTCTAAAACCACCAGAAGAGTTCATTCAGAAATTCCGAAGATTAAACAGTTGTTTTTTTACGATTGATTTTGCAGAGCTAGAAAATGGATCATGGAAAATTATTGAGTGTGGAGATGGACAAGTGTCGGGTGTTCCAAATAAAAAAGATATTACTCGCTTTTATCAGACTTTAAAAGATGTGAACGATGAAACATGGACTGAAGAAATCAGTTTACCTTATTTTGTTCATTTATTGCATGACAATCTGCAGTTTGAAGATCATGAAATTCAAAATATTCTAGATGTTTATCATTCAAATCAGAAAATGGATATAGAAGCAGTAAAAAAGGAAACAAAAGAATTAATAGATCATATAAAAGCATACGAAGGATATCATTTAGGTTTATTTGAAATGCTTTTAGATTGTGAAGAGGATATGAGAAAAATGCATGCTGTTCTTAAATGCTTTCCAAATATAAATGATTCTGATTTTTTGGAACTGGTAACATACATGGAAATACGAAGAAAAGAACCTGAAAGGGTAATAGACGAAGATTAGGTCACAAATGAATGTGGCCTTTTCTTTTATATTTGGAGGTAATGAAATGGCAACAACAAAAATATGGGCAGTCAATGATTCGTTAAAAAGAGTTGTAGATTATGCATCTAATCCAGATAAAACAAGTGGAGAGGATTCTGGTTTATATGATGTTATTGTGTATACATCACAAGAGTTAAAAACAGACAAACAATTGTATGTGACTGGTATCAACTGCTCATTGTCATCTGCTTTAGAAGATATGAATTTAACAAAAAAACAATGGGGAAAGGAGGATGGGATATTAGCCTTTCATTGTGTTCAGTCATTTAAGCCTGGGGAAGTAAGCGCAGAATTAGCTCATCAAATAGGGGTTGAATTTGCACAAAAAATGTTTGGTGATCGGTTTGAAGTGCTTGTATCTACGCATTTGGATAAGGCACATTATCATAATCATATTGTGATTAATTCTGTCTCTTTTAAAGATGGATATCGTTATTATGATAATAAAAAGAACTATAAAAAGATACAATCTATATCGGATGCAATTTGCCAGAAATATATGTTATCTGTGATAAGGAATCCTCAATCTAAAGGTAAACATTATAGTGAATGGAGAGCTGAAAAAGAACACAAGCCAACAATACGTTCCCTGATTAAAGCTGATGTAGATGCAGCAATTTCAGAATCAAAAACCTGGAAAGACTTTATATCTATCCTTAAAGCAAATGGATACAGAATAAAATATGGAAAACATATCGCAGTACAAGCGAAAGGTGGGGCGAAATATATTCGATTGCGAAGTTTAAGTGATGATGGAATGTATACAGAAGAACAAATTAAAAATCGAATTTATCAAAAGAAACAGAAGACTTTACCTAAAACAGTCTATCGTTGTGATTTGAAAAAGCAGAGAAAAATCACCGGGTTTAAAGCTTTATATATTAAATACATGTATGCGATGGGGATATTGCCAAAGCATACTACACCTAGGCGTGTTCATTATTTATTAAGGGAAGATTTGAAATATATGGATAAGATTACCAAGGAGGTTACTTTGATTGGAAAAAAGAATATAAATACGCTAGATGAGTTAGAAGTGAATTTGACTGAAGCAAAAGAAAAATTAGATAAATGTATAAGGGAAAGACGATGCATTTATAACAAAGTAAAAAGGACAAAAGAGCCTATGTTATGCTCTTTGCATCAACAGGATATTGCTGAATTAACACAGGAAATTAAAACGTTGAGAAATGAGGTGAAACTATATGAGTCCATAAAAGAAAGAAGTGTATTAATGAAACAAAAATTGAAATTGGTAAATGAGGATGAAAAACGAAAGGAGAAAGAACAATGGACAATGGAGGACAAACAGCAGATCAGGTAGTTCGCATGACGTTACAAGGGATAGAAGTTGCTGCAAAGGTATCAATGAAGGTAGGTGAAGAGACTTCCAAGACATTAGCTGCAACTTTGTATGCAATCTTAACAGATAAAAAGAAAGTAAAAGGAAAAACACGACTGAATTCATTATTGCGTTCAGGAAAAGAATTAAAAGTATATGCACTCCGTAATGAAGACTTAAAAACATTTTGTAAAGAGGCCAAGCGTTACGGGGTTTTATATTGCGTTTTAAAAGAAAAAGGAAGTTCAGATGGCATTTGTGACATTATGGTAAGAGCTGAGGACGCATCAAAAATTTCAAGAATTGTTGATAAATTCGAATTAGCTACAGTGGATTCAAAACAAATCCAGGATTCATTAAATGTGGATGAACCAATAATGACAATGAAGGAACATGATGATTTAGTGAAATCCTTGATGGATTCAACATCAAACCCGTCTTTAGCTCGGATGGAGAAAAAAGAAGATCCGTTCGAGCCATCTTGCGAGAAAACATCTATTAAGAAAAGAATTGAAAAAATGACAGAGAAAGTGTCAAAAGCTAAGAAAATTCAAAAGGAGATTGAAAGATAGTATGGAACATAAACTAACAAAAGAGGAATATGCACAAAAAATGAAAGAGAAAAGACTGTTTTTGTTTGATATGGCCAATCAGCAATTGATTAAAACAACCTCATCTAATGAGTTGTATTTAAATTATTTGACTTTACAAGGGAAACTATTATACACGGTTACAAACACGTTGCTAGTTCAAACACAAAAGCCAGATGCTATTTTGTTAAAAGATGTGGCACATTGGCAAGAAGACGGATATTTTATTAAAAATGGAGAAAAAGGTATCCAAATTCTAGAACCTGGAAAAGAGTATAAGAAACGAGATGGATCATATGGATGTAGTTACAATCCAAAATATGTATTTGATGTTACACAAACTGATGTGCAAGAAGAGAAAAAAGAGGTGGATTATAAATCGGTTATCAGTGCTATTGTATATAAAGAAAAAATTAAACCACAAATTGTATCAGAAGATTCAACCCTTCCTAGACCAGTTTATTATGATGTAGTATCAGATGCTATGTACGTATTAAAAGGTCAGGAAATGCATGAAATGATTTCGGGCCTTATTCGTGAATATATTTTTATTGAAGTTAAAAACCAATATTCAAGTTATGATGAAGCAAAGTTTTGTGTATTAAGCATTACACAAATGATTTGCAGTCGGTATGGAATTGAAAATAAAAATGAATCTATTGATTGTGTCAACCATTTTAATGGTATGGATGATAAGGTGATCAAATCCGAATTGCAGGATATGAAAAAAATATTTGATTCTGTTAATCAACGAATGGAACATGGTCTTTACATGAAAGGAAAAAACAATTATAGAGGACATGAAGAAAGATAGTTGGATTTACTGTGTATTGATTATTCCGGTTGTATGGTTTGCATTATTAATTGCACCGTGTTTAGACAAAGGAATATTTGAAATTGCTTGTAATTTTGACCGGATTATTGAACGTCCATTTTCTATTGTCTGGTGTGAAAATTCAATAAAAACAGTCATGATATGTGTGGGAATCTATGCATTTGGTATTTTGTATTATGTGTCTGAAAAAAAGAATTATCGTAACAATGAAGAATATGGTTCTGCAAAATGGGGTGATGTAAAAGTGATAGATAAAAAGTATGCAAATAAAAATGATTTATCAAATAAAATATTAACGCAGAATATAGCTATGGGATTAGATGGGAAAATCCATAGAAGAAATCTAAATACACTGGTGATTGGTGGATCTGGTGCAGGTAAAACAAGATTTTATGCAAAACCCAATATTTATCAATGCAATAGTAGCTTTGTGATATTGGATCCAAAAGGAGAAATCTTGAAATCATCAGGTGGATTACTAGAAAAAGAAGGCTATGTAATTAAAGTGTTGGACTTAATTAATATGGATAAGAGTCATTGTTACAATCCTTTTCACTATATTCAAGATGATAAGGATGTGTTGAAGCTAATTAATAATTTGATTCGCAATACAACGCCTAAAGGATCACACAGTGGTGAACCTTTCTGGGAAAAATCTGAAACGGCATTGTTGCAGGCTCTATGCTTATATTTGCTGGAAGAAGCACCAGAAGAAGAACAAAATTGGACAATGGTGATGGAATTATTAGCAGCGGCTGAAGTTAAAGAGGATGATGAAGATTATCAGAGTCCTTTAGATTGTTTGTTTCTGGAATTAAAGAGAAAACATCCTACTTCTTTAGCAGTAAAGCAATACGGAATTTATAAATCAGCGGCTGGAAAAACTGCTAAATCTATCTTGGTTTCAGTTGGTGTTCGTCTAGCTGCTTTTAATTTAGAAAGTATTTCAGGGATTACCTGTATAGATGAATTGGAACTAGAAAAAATGGGTGAAAGAAAAACGGCTTTATTTGCCGTGATTCCAGACAATGATTCAACATTCAATTTTATTGTGGGTATGCTTTATACGCAGTTATTTCAAACTTTATATTATCAAGCAGACTCATTTTCAAATGGAGAGTTGCCAATCCCAGTACATTTTATGATGGATGAATTTGCGAATGTGGCTTTGCCAGATGAATTTGATAAGCTGCTTTCAACCATGAGATCAAGAAATATATTTGTTTCTATTATTATTCAAAACTTAGCCCAGCTTAAAGCTTTGTATAAAGATAGCTGGGAATCTATTGTAGGAAATAATGATGAACTTTTATATCTTGGTGGAAATGAGCAATCAACACATAAATTTGTTAGTTCTTATATAGGAAAAGAAACGTTGGATATAAATACGTATGGAAAAAGTGAAGGAAGTAAAGGCAGCTATACTACAAATCACCAAAGAACAGGCAGAGATTTATTAACATCAGATGAAGTGCGATTGCTAGACAATAATGAAGCACTTCTTTTTATTCGTGGTGAGCGCCCGGTTAAAGATTTAAAATATGATATTTTAAAGCATCCGAATGTGAAATATACAATGGATGGAAATGCAAAACCGTATGAGCATGGATGTGTTACACATGATGTTAAAGATTGGCAAAATATAGTATTAAGTGATAAAGACTATGAGTTGGTTGACGAGGAAGAATTAGAAAATTATTTTAAAAATATGAAAGAACCAAAAGTGGTTATTGTGGAGGATATGTGATGAAAAATTTAAAAAAGTTAAAATATGCTTTTATGGCAATTTATGTGTTGAATGTAATGTTAATTAATTTTGGAATTATGAATGTATATGCAGCTGATGATCCATTAAGTGTAATTAACAATCTAAATACATTTATTTTCAGTTTAATCAGAGCTATTGGTATGATTATTCTCGGCATGGGAATTGTACAAGTTGGTTTAAGCTTAAAAAGTCATGACCCAAGTCAAAGAGCCAATGGCTTTTTGACATTAGCCGGTGGTGTTGTTATTACTTTTGCTAAAGAAATTTTAAATACAATTGCAGGATAAGGAGTGATTCTTTGAATGGAATTATAGATAACTTAACAAGTGCAGTACAGACATGGAATGAAAAGATGGCAGAAATCTGGACACTGCTTACTCAGTCTCCAGAAGAATTCAAGGGAGGAGATATTTGGAAAGTCATCCAAAATATTCATGGAGCATTATTAGCTATTGGTATTGCGTTGCTTGTTTTATTCTTTGTATTTGGATTGGTCAAAACATGTACAAGTGTAAGAGAACTGAAAAGGCCGGAGCTTATATTCCGGCTTTTCCTTAGATTTGCTATAGCAAGGATATTAGTTACGTATGGAATGGATTTTATAGTTGCTATTTTCAAAATTGTGCAAGGCATGATTACTAGTGTCATGACAACCGTAAGTTTTGGAACGTCTACTGAGACAATTATTCCGGAGGAAGTAACAAATGCATTATCAAATGTAGGATTTTTAGATTCTATACCATTATGGGCAGTAACACTATTAGGAGCTGTGTTTATAACAGTTCTTTCTTTTGTGTTAATACTTACCGTATATAGTCGTTTTTTTAAGTTGTACATGTATGCTGCTTTGTCGCCTATTCCATTGGCTAGCGCAGCAAGTGAATCGACACAACAAATCGCTATGTCGTTCTTAAAGTCGTATATAGGAGTCTGTTTAGAAGGATTGGTTATTATCATTTCTTGTATTATTTATACAGCATATGTCAAAGCACCACCTGCAGTAGATGCAAGCGCAAGTGCAGTGACAATATTATGGAGTTATATTGGTGAGACAATTTTTAACATGTTGATTCTAGTAGGAACCGTAAAGATGAGTGATAGGGTTGTTAAAGAAATGATGGGATTGTAATATTTATTAGTCATTATACAGGAGGTTCATTTTGGAAATAAAAGTAAATAAGGAAGTGCGAGACTATACAGAAAGTTTATTTATGGGACTTTCTGTTCGTCAGTGTGTATATTCAGCTATTGCGTGTGTGGTAGCTGTTTTTTTGTATTTTAGATTTGAAAAATTATTAGGTTTAGAACTAACAAGTTGGCTTTGTATTATTGGAGCATTGCCATTTGCTGCACTAGGATTTATCTGTTTTCAATCAATGAGTGCAGGACAGATTGTAATGACAGTAATTAAATCTTTTATATTAAGTCATAGGCAATTGATTGATCAGCCGTTTAATTTATATTTTGAGGCATATAAGGGGGTAATGAGTAAGTATGATAAAAAGCTTTTCAAAATTGAAAAAACAAAATAAAGAAGAATTTAGAGTTCCGAAAACAACACAGGATACGATTCCTGTTGATACAGTGTATAAAGACGGTATTTTTAAAATAGGAAATCGATATACAAAAAGTTATCGATTTTTGGATATAAATTATGCGATTGCGTCAAAGGAAGAAAAGACAGGATTATTTCTAGATTATGGGGATTTATTGAATTCGTTTGATTCGAGTGTTATGGTAAAAATCACTGTGAATAACCATAAAATTGATTTGCATAAGTTTAAAGAAGATATATTGATTCCCTTTAAAGAGGATGGACTGGATGAATATCGAAAAGAATATAACGAAATGCTTTTGGATAAATTAAAAGAAAGTGATGATATAGTTCAAGAAAAATATCTGACTTTAACTGTTTTTAAGAACAACGTAGAGGAAGCAAGAAGTTATTTTTCACGTATTGGAACGGAATTATCATCTCATTTTGCTAAATTAGGATCTAAATGTATAGAATTGAACTTGGAAGAAAGATTGAAAATACTGCATGATTTTTATAGAAGTGATGAATCTGAATTTAATTTTGATATGAAGGATAATATGCGTAAGGGACATTCGTTTAAAGATTTAATTTGTCCGTTGGCTCCAGAATTTAAGCATAAGTATTTTAAACTAGATGATAAATACGGTCGTGTTTTATATTTAAGCAATTATCCACGATTTATCAAAGATTCTATAGTGAGTGAACTATGCAATTTGAATAAAAATATGATGTATTCAATGGATCTTATTAGTATACCAACAGATGAAGCTGTTAAAGAAATTGAACGTAAATTGCTCGGTGTAAATACGAATATAACAAATTGGCAAAGAAGACAGAATGCAAATAACAATTTTAGTGCAGTCATTCCTTATGATATGGAAATGCAACGTGAAGAGTGTAAAGAGTTTTTAGATGATTTAACTATACGTGATCAAAGAATGATGCTTTGTAATATAACAATTGTGCATTTAGCAGATTCAAAAGAAGAATTAGATAATGATACAGAATT
Organism: Eubacterium sp. TM05-53; assembly: GCF_003436425.1. Lineage (GTDB taxonomy): Bacteria > Bacillota_I > Bacilli_A > Erysipelotrichales > Erysipelotrichaceae > Holdemanella. The sequence goes on along the minus strand of NZ_QSPK01000067.1, from coordinate 828 downwards.
ATTAAAGAGTGTAGCCCGAAAGTTTATGTGTGATTTGTCTATACTTTATTTTTCTTCAAGACAGCTAGATGGATTATGTACTGTGCTTCCAATTGGTTTAAATCGATTAAATATTATTCGTACATTATTAACTGAAAGTGCATCTGTTTTCATTCCATTTCGTGCGCAGGAAATTGCAGATAAAGGTGGTATTTGGTATGGACAAAATGCAATTACAAATAATCCAATCTTTTGTAATAAAGAATGTCTGCAAAACCCTAATGCATTTGTATTAGGTGTTCCTGGTTCTGGGAAATCATTTTTAACAAAAGAAGAAATTGAGTTTATTATCATGCGCACGGATGATGATATTTTAATTTGCGATCCTGAAAATGAATATTCAAACATCATTCGTAAATTTGGTGGTGAAGTTATTGAAATTAGTGCTGGAAGTAAAGACCATATTAATGCAATGGATATGAAAGATGGTTATGGGGATAGTGGAGACCCTGTACGTGATAAAAGTCAGTTTATTATGTCTTTGATTGAGCAGGTTTCTAGAAAGGGAATTGATGATTTGGAACGTAGTATTATTGACAGATGTGTTAGAGAAACATATATGGAATTTGAACGTCCAACGTTAAAAACTTTAAGAGCCAAATTGCTTGAACAACAAGAGAAGGAAGCAAAGGCTTTAGCTTTGAAACTTGAAATTTTTACAGATGGATCTTTAGATGCATTTGCCCATGAAACCAATGTTGATGTCGATAATCGTATAGTTTCTTATAATATTTTGTGAGTACCCATCTGATAACCCCTAGGAAATTTCAAGTCCTCTAGCCATGGCAT
>NZ_QSPK01000066.1 GCF_003436425.1 Eubacterium sp. TM05-53 | reverse complement strand
AACAGATTCATAAAACGGATACACTACTTTCATTTTGTCAACCACACGATTGTAGATTACTAGATAGTATTTTTAAAAATTTCCAATGACATTTTACATCATATTACTGGAGAGGGATGCCAGTTTGAATATATATGTAAGCTGTATACTTATGTCAATTCCAAAACATTATATCAACCAGATTATCATTTATTTATATTCAGATAATCATGAGGTGTGATACTTAAAATTTTCGATTTTTCAAAGTCTTTTGTATTCCTTGTTAAAATATATTTAGCTTTTTGTCTTTCCGCAATTGCAGAAACAACAGCATCTTCAAAATCTGAAATATCACTGGAAAGAGCTTTTTCAATATCTGCTCCCCTTGTATCTGATATCTTTATTAAATCTAAAAGATTTCTTATACATTCTTTTGCCTGTTCACTGCCAATGTATTTTCTTGCAATATAGAATATGTCCGTAATTGCCGAAGCTGATACAATAATAGTATGATTATCAATACACTTATTTAGTGCATTATATGAGTCTTCAAAGAACGGCTCTCTTTTACATAGAATATCTATAATCACATTTGTATCAACTAATATCTTCATTTCTTAGAAATCCTTTCATTTTTTATATTTTCAGTCTCTTCGTCAGTTAATGAAGGCAATATACCAACTAAATTATTTAATGAGCTTTTCTTTGCCTGCTTTGGAGAAATAATACGTGCTATCTCTATTCCTTTATTTGTAATAATAATTTCTTCTTTGTTTGCCATAGCTAAATAATCACTAAGATGACTTCTTAATTCTGTAGTATTGACTTTCATAGCGCTCCCCTCCTGTACATTAATTATAATATTAACGTACACAGAAAACAATATTAACGTACATTCTTTCAATTAGTATTTGTCAGTTTACAATACAACAACTATTAATAATGAAACCAAAATCAAAAATGAACAAGGTTAATCCTTGTTCATCATTAAGTTTAGACAGAAGTATTCAAAACCATCATCCTTATCAATCTTCCCCATTTTCATTTGTTGATCAAAATCAGCAAGTAGAGATAGATTGTAAAGTAAGGCTTCACTTGAAAAGCGCATGGCCTTTTGCATATTGAGTTTGACGCGGTATGGATTGGCCTTTAATTCTTGGGCAATCGTTGCCTGTGCCTTTCCTTCATCCATTAATACGCGTACTTGAAATAGAAAACGAATTTGACTAGCTAATAGTGCGACTATCGCGACTGGCTGCATATTGAGCTTTCTAAAGTTACGGTAGTAGGCTAATAATAGAATTCCATTTTGACTAAAGAAGGCATCTACCATTTTAAAGATGTCATTCATAGGTTCTACGACCAATAGGTTTTGTACATCTTCAAGCGTTGGATTTTTTGAATAGATGGAAATCTTTTCAATTTCATTCTGGATGCACATTGGATCCAATCCCATTCTCCCTGTCATCCAGTCTAATGTTTTAAAATCCACCTTTACACCATATTCCTTTAGTTTATCTTGTACATAAAACTTTTGTGACTTTTCATCTAAAGCTAGACAGGAATATAATGTAGCACAATTGCTGATTTCTTTGACCTTTTTCTTTCTTGTATCCAGTTTATCACTAGGACACACTAAGACTAGAATCATGTCTGTATCTTTTCTTACTAGAAAAGGATCGACTTCATAGTTTGTCGTATTCTTGCTTGAAAGAAACGTACAATTATTGACAATGATCATCTTGTCATCATCAAAGATCGAATAGGCATCTAAATCTTGTAGAACACTCGATATTTCATCTGTTTGGGCATCATATACATTTACGTTTTCTTGAATGTGATGTCTTTTTTTAATGGCCTCTAGCTTCATAGAAACCATGCTTTTGTCTTTTCCGTATAAAATATAAATCATGTCCATATTATACCAAACATTCCATCGTTTGTGACAACAAATGAAAAGTGAAATAAAGAATACATGGCTATACTTCCACAATCACTCGTACATAGTGTATTTATGTGTAAATTTTCTAATGTCTTGAGTGTTTCAACACTTGGATGACCATACTTATTCTTATAGCCACAACTAATCAAGGCAATCTTACAATCTAAAGAGTCAAGAAAATCTGGGTCTGAACTCGTATTTGATCCATGATGTCCTACTTTTATGACATCAGCTTTTAAATCGTATGTAGCCATCAATTGTTTTTCAATTTGTTTACTCGCATCCCCCATAAAGAGATAGGTTAAGTGATCATACGTAAAATAACTGATAAGACTCGAATCATTGGTATCCTTAGATTCTCTTTCACTTAACAACAAATAGAATGGATAATCGACATGAACCGATTGATTTGAATCTTCTATGACTTGTTTGATTTCTATTTTGTCTTTTAAACTGTCATATCCTCCATTATGATCAAAGTCATCATGTGTAAGTATCAATGTATCAATCGCATGAATATTCTTGTTTTCTAGAAAGGGCATAATAATTCTTTCGACATTATCACGATATAGGTTTTGCCCACAATCAATCATGACCACACTTTTATGAAAAGGTTCTACAATCACACTGCAGTCGGCTTGACCTATATTTAATGTGTATACTTGAAAGAAAGGATTACAATAGATTTCTAGAAATGGAACGATACATATCCATAGAAATTTCCATTTAAAATGTTTTAAGCATTGTATATAGAAGATGATAAATAGAACTATAAATAGGATTCTAGGTGCATAATGAATGGTAAGGTCTGGTAATTTTAGGTGTATTAAATCCTGCACTGTAAATCCAAATAAGAAAATCAAACCATATAGTTTTCTAAAGACATTAAAGAAAAGCAATGAAATAAGATTCACTTTCTTAAAATAAATAAACATCAATCCAAGTAAGACCATCTTTTGTACGATCCATTTGTGTTCGGTACAAAAATACGATACGAGTTGTAACAAGAGTGGACATACAAAAGATATGGATAGTACTTGATTTGGATAGATCATGCCAAAACAAAGGATCGTAAATGCCATTTGATTGGGTTTGGATGTGAATAATAGAATACTCAACTGATATAAAACAAATCGTGTGAATGCAAGTGTAAACACAAAGAAATGGCCAAATAAAACACTGAAGACTAGAAGTATTCTTCTTATCTTTGTCTCATCCCACTTTCGCTTTAATACATGCAAAACAATGTAGTATGCACTCATATAGCCATATCCAAGCATTGTATAGATTTCATCTATGCTTTCATCGTGTATGCCATAGTATAAGGATAAGACAATGGAAGAATTGGGTTTCAATTTTAAATAATTGTAGAGTCTAGACTTGAATGATGTTGATTTATGGATGATTTCTACAGAATTCGTCTTAAACCTGATATTCTTATTTTCATTGTATCGAGTAAAACTAAACAGCGTAAAATTATCATCTGTATGAATGGGTTCTATGTGTTTGACTTTAACTTCATCTTGAAAACTTAGATCTAAATCTGTTTGGATAAGAATTTTAGAACCTCTATTTTTACCTATATAGTACCCTTTCTTTATTTCTGTAATTTTATATGTATCCTGTTGTTGAACTTCTTTTGGATATACAAGGATACAACTCAATAGGCTCAGGAGTATGAATAGAATCCATATTCTTTTATCTTTAAACCGATAGTATAGATAGACAAGAAAGAAAAGTGTAAAACAGAGTATACAAAGTATTTCTTTTAAGATTAGACAGGCTAAAAAGCCAAGTGAAAGTATCAACATCATAGGCAGATCTTATCCTTGATCTTATTAAACATGGCTGGACCAATGCCTTTAACATTTTGGATTTGTTCTAAAGATTGAAATGTGTTACTTTTGCGATACTCTATGATTCTTTGGGCAATGGCCGGACCAATACCTGGAAGTGTTTGTAGTTCTTCTAGTGTTGCACTATTAATAGAAATGAGTTTTACATCTTGTTTTTCAGGAATCACCACCACATCTTTATCATTTAGGATATAGTTAAAACTGATTCTAGACGTATCACTGTTTTCTAATAGGCCTCCGCTCATTTGAATTAAACTTGAAATGGAGCTGTTTCGCTTTAAAGTATAAACACCCGGGTTTTGAATAGCTCCCTTAATTTCCACTTGCATCAATGTGGGCTTGGCTTCTTGTAAGGTAATGGGTGTATACCGGTTAAAGCAGGTAAAGGTAAAGAAAACAAAGAGACAAAAAAAGAGAAGAGTTCGTTTCATAAATATCACCCTTCTCTTATACGTAATTTTTTGATGTTTTTCTATTTAATTTCAAGAATTTTTACATCATATGGTTCTTCAACACGTCTTACAGTACATACATCTCCAACTTTGTGGTCCATGATGACTTCTGCAAGTGGTGTTGTGTTTGAAAGCTTACCATTGAATGGATCCGCTTCAATTGTACCAACGATATTGAATGTTACTTCTTGGTTGTCTGATAAATCTAAGATTTTAACAGTTGATCCTAGTTTTACAACACTCTTTTTCTTTTTATCTTCCGCATTATCGGCTTCACTAATGATTTCTGCATTTTTGATCATTGCCTCTAATTCACGAATACGACCTTCGACTTGGGCCTGGTGTTCTCTGGCTGCATCGTAGTCGGCGTTTTCAGACAAGTCACCTTGTGCACGAGCTTCCTGCAACTCAACGATAACTTCCTGACGAACTTTATGAACTAGGTTTTCATGTTCATTGACTAAATCATTATAACCTTCTTGGGTAACGTAAAATTTTTCATTTGCCATGTGGTATCACTCCTTGTATTTAGCACAAAAAATTATAACATAATCCTTAAATTATGCAAAACATTGTTACAGATTTAAGCCTAATTCTTCACATTTCTGTAAATGTTCTTCGTATGTTTTTGTATAATATACTTTGCCATCTCCATAAATATCAGCCGCAAAGAATAGATAATCTGTTTTTTCTGGTTTCAATACGGCTTTAATGGCTTCATCCCCCGGATTCAAGATTGGTCCAATAGGTAAGCCTTCATGTAAGTACGTATTGTATGGCGAATCTATTTCTGGATTTGTTTCACAATCTTTCGGATCATTGAAATCATCATATAATGCATAACATACCGTTACACTCGATTGAAGTTTCATACCTTGATCTAAACGATTGTAGAAAACACCGGCAATTGTTTTCATATCACTTGGTTTGCTTGCTTCAAATTGAACAACACTTGCCAAACTGATAATTTGATGGATCGATAAGTCACTTTGATCAAATGCCTTTTTATTTTCTTTATACATCACATCAAAACGATCGAGTAGAACGCGTGTAATATCATCCAAAGAATCTTCTTTTTCCAAGAAATATGTGTCTGGGAATAAATAACCTTCCAATTTCACTTTATAATTGTCGTTATTTAAATCATCCACATGGATAAAAGAATAATCCTTTGCGAGTTTTTTAATATAAGAAATATCATTCCATTGATTTAAAATTTCTTCCGTAGAATACTTACCATCATAAAGTGATGATATTTCGGCCGCAATTTCTTTGGCCCATTTGCCTTCCGGTATTTTTAAAACAAGAGCATCCTTTTTAAGTTTTGTACTATCTTGAAGTGTGGATAGAATGTTTTTTACACTCATCCCATTATCCAATTCAAAAGTACCCGCCACAAAGTTTGTGTTGTGACTTGCCTTGGCATACAGCTTGGCAACACTCGCATTTGAGATTAGATCCTCTTTTTTCAAATTTTCTAAGACTGAATCAAATGATTCATTGTTTTCAATGGTAAATACTACTTCCTTATCCCCGTTGCCCGTACTTGATAATCCATTCTTTACGACAAAAATAGATCCAAGACCGGCGATAATTAAAATGAATACAACGACTAATAGGACAACTCTTACAGAATTGACTTTTCGCCTAGTCGGCATTTTCCTCGTCCTCAACAAACGTGTTGATTACTTCTTCTACCATTTCCCATTCGGCTTCGCTTTCAATAGGAATCAACTGACCTTTGTCGTCATAGCGAGATGCGAATACTTCGCCCTCATCATTGTCTGGATCTTGGAAAACCACATATTGGCATCCCGTTTCATCACTGTCGAAAGTGAATAGGATGGTCATCTTTTTTTCGTTTCCATCTTCGTCATATACATATAAACTATTTGAATCTAACATAAATATACTTTTCCTTTCAAAAATAAAGGAGGACTTAGAATCCCCCGTTTTGTCTGTCTAAAAAACTCTGTAAAATTTGAACGGCAGCCATCTGATCAATTACTTTTTTACGTTTCTTTCTAGAAACATCCCCCTGTAGTAAGATTTTTTCGGCCGCAACCGTTGTTAGTCGCTCATCCCATAGATGAACTGTAATACCCGAAGATTCTAATTTCTTGGCAAATTCACAAGATATTTCACCACGAATTCCGATATCTCCATTCATGTGCTTTGGCAAGCCTAAAACTACTTCTTTGACTTTATTTTCTTTTAATAGCCTTAAAACTTCTTCTAAACAAGCATCATAATCATCTGATTCAAAACGCACTGTCGTTAAAGCACGACACGTAATATGAAGCGCATCACAAATCGATACACCACAAGTTTTTGAACCAAGATCTAAACCAATTATACGATCCATTATTTCTCTAAATACGCACGTACAAGTTCTTCAATGATTTCATAACGTTCAATCTTTTGGATCAAGTTACGAGCATTCTTGTGAGAAGAAATATACGCTGGGTCGTTACTGATCAAATAACCAGCAATCTGATTTTCTGAATTATAACCACGTTCTTCCAAAGCATCACTTACTTCACGAAGAATCATCTTGATATTCTCACGACGAATCTCTTCCGTAGTAAATGTCATTGTTTCGGTAATGTCTTTCATAATTTCACACTCCTTAACACGTTTTTATTATATATGAATCTCAATCAAAAAGAAAGCGATTTATCTAAAAGTGAGATATTCGAGCCCTAATCTGCAAAAAAGACACCGAAGTGTCTCTTTTGGATGATCATTGTCCCTGTATTGTTTTTTTGAAAAGGGCCCAGGGTGGCGATGGCATCATCAGCGCTCCAAAGTTTTTTAAGTTCCTCGCCTTTATAGTGTATATATAATACCACTACTCACCCCAAATACAATACATACAATCACTCTTTTGTTGAATGTCCTCTAACACAAAGATCCATTTTGGACATAATTTTAAATTCTGTTCTCGATTCTTTACCTCAATAATTGTTTCAATCGACATTTGAAGCATTCTTCTTTCAAAATCTTCATACGATTTATGTTGTACATCTAACCCAAAAAGTTCATACATCATAGAATATTCATTGTCTTTTACTTCATTCAAATCCACTATGATCTTACGCATGCTTAGGCCTCTTCAAATTGAGCATTATATAACTTCGTATAGAAGCCATTGCGCTTCATCAACTCATTGTGACTACCTACTTCAACAATGTCTCCATGATCCATCACAATAATATTATCCGCATCACGAATCGTAGATAGACGGTGCGCTATCACAAAGCTAGTACGACCCTTCATCAACTCATCCATTCCCTTTTGGATCAAGACCTCCGTACGTGTATCCACACTACTTGTGGCTTCATCCAAAATCAAGATCTTAGGATCTGCCAAGAAGGCACGGGCAATCGTTAGTAATTGTCTTTGTCCCTGGCTAATATTACTAGAAGCTTCATTTAATACCGTATCATAACCATGATCTAAGGTATGGATAAAGTGATCCACATGCGCTGCCTTAGCCGCTTTCACGACTTCTTCATCCGTTGCGTTAGGTCGTCCAAATCGTAAGTTTTCTAGAATGCTCCCTTCAAATAGCCAGGCATCCTGCAATACCATACCCACCATATTACGTAAACCACTTCTTGTATAATCCGTAATATTATGGCCATCAATATAAATAGCGCCTGAATTTAATTCATAAAAACGCATCAATAATTTGACAATCGTTGTTTTACCTGCACCTGTTGGTCCTACAATGGCAGTTGTTTGGCCTGGCTTGATATACATAGAAAAATCATTGATAACAATCTTACTTGGATCATATCCAAAACATACATTCTCAAAAGTCACTTGACCTTGAACATCATCTAATACAACTGGATTTTCTACTTCAGCCACCTCTTCTTGACTTGCCAAGAATTCAAATACACGCTCTGCAGCTGCAGCTGTACTTTGTAACATATTCATGGATTGTGAGATTTGTGAGATAGGCTGAGTAAAGTTACGTGTATACGTAATAAACGATTGAATATCTCCTACCGCAATTTCACCATGAATCGTTAAATACCCACCTAGAATACATACACCCACATAGCCAATATTTCCAATTAGGTTTGTCAAAGGCATCATAAGACCAGATAAGAATTGAGATTTCCAAGCACTTGTATAGAGTTGATCATTATATTCTTTAAAAGAATGTAAAGAATCTTCTTCTCCATTAAAAGCCTTCACAATATTGTGGGCTGCATACATCTCTTCAATATGACCATTCACTAAGCCTAATGATTTTTGTTGCGCCTTAAAGTAGCGTTGACTCTTCTTCACGACAACCATGACTAAGATCATACTTAATGGAATTACCACTAGAGCCATTAATGTCATTTTCCATGAAATACTAATCATCATGACTAGAAAGCCAATAATTTGTACAATACTTGATACCATAGTGGATAAAGATTGGTTTAAAGATTGAACCAATGTATCCACATCATTGGTAAATCTTGAAAGAAGATCTCCATGAGAGTTTTTATCAAAGTAAGATAGTGGAAGCTTATCAATCTTTTGATTCATTTCCTTACGAAGCTGATATCCCATTTTATTCGATACACCACTCATCAACCAGCCTTGTAAATACGAGAAGGCTGTACTCATGGCATAGATAGCTAATAATAAGGCACACGTTTTTTTGATCGCATCAAAGTCAATGCCACCCTTGCCCTGTACTTTATTCATAAAGCCCTTGGCAATCTCGGTAATAATGTTACCTTGAATCTTGGGCCCAATGACCATAATACATACGGATACAACAGCACAAAGAATACCAATTAAGAAGGTGAATTTAAAAGGTTTGATATAATTGAACAACTTCTTCATGGTACCCTTGAAATCTTTTGCCTTTTCACCACCACGCATACCATGGCCCATAGGACCTCTTGGACGATTGTTTTGTTTCTGATTAGACATTGGCAAGTTCCTCCTTTGTCAACTGGCTCGATGCGATCTGTTGATACACATCACATGATTTCATCAATTCGGCATGTGTACCTTTTCCAACCATTTTCCCTTCATCGAGTACAATGATTTGATCGGCATGTAGAATACTTGAAATACGTTGGGCTACAAGTAATACCGTGCTCTTTGTTTCTTTACAAGACTTCGCCAAAGCTTCTCTAAGTTTGGCATCCGTTTTAAAGTCTAATGCACTAAAGCTATCATCGAAAATATAGATTTCAGGCTTACGCACAATGGCACGTGCAATCGATAGTCTTTGTCTTTGTCCACCCGATACGTTTGTACCACCCTGACTAATTTCGGAGTGGATGCCTTCTGGTTTTTTAGAAACAAACTCCGTACTTTGAGAAATAGATAAAGCAGACTCAATGTCTTTTGCATTGGCATCTTTCTTTGAATATAATAAGTTGGATTCAATATCTCCTGATAGTAACACACCTTTTTGTGGAACATAGCCAATGCGACTTCTTAAATCCTCTTGTTTGACATCTCGAATGTCTACACCATCCACACAAATAGATCCACTTGTCACATCATAGAATCTTGGTACTAAGTTGATCAATGTCGACTTACCAGATCCTGTACTTCCAATAAAGGCAGTCGTTTCTCCTGGTTTTGTTTCAAAACTAATATGGCTTAAAACATCTTCATCGGCACCTGGATATCGAAAAGATACGTTTTTAAAGGATACAACACCTCGCATATTGGATGAGAAATCTTTCGTATTCTCTTTATCTTTTACTGTAATATCACTGCTTAATACTTCATGAATACGTAAAGCACTGACATTGGCACGAGGAAGCATAATCGCAACCATGGTAATCATTAAGAAAGCCATAATGACTTGCATCGCATACTGCATAAAGGCCATGATACTACCAACTTGAATGATGCCGGCATCCACTTGTTTCGATCCAAACCATAGAATCATAAGTGTGGTACCGTTCATTAAAAACATCATGATTGGCATCATAAACGCCATAGCTCGTGTTGTAAATAAAGAAACAGAAGTAATGTCTTTATTGGCTTTATCAAATTTAGCTTCTTCAAGATGCTCATTATTGAACGCACGAATGACTAACATTCCATCTAATAATTCTCGTACAACGCTATTCATCTTATCAATCATTTTCTGCATGATCTTAAATTTTGGCATGACAATCATAAAAATCGCAAATACAACGCTTAAAATGATCACTACACATAAAGCTAGAATCCAAGTCATATTCGCTCCAGACTCAATGACGTGTAGTATGGCTCCAATCCCAATAATTGGTGCATACATGACAATTCTTAAAAACATTGCCACCGTCATCTGTAGTTGTTGAATATCATTTGTGGTACGTGTAATCAAACTGGATGTACTAAATGTATTTAGGTTCTCATTGGAAAAATGAGTCACTTTTTCAAATACGGCTTCACGCAAATCTTTAGAGAAGCCTGCCGCAATACGACTTGCCAAGAATCCTACAAGAATTGCACATACAGCACTGCCTAGGGCATACCCTAACATCTTAAGTCCTGAATAGATAATATAGTCTTGTTGAATCTTTTCCATATCCATTCCTAGATTACTATATTCCTTCTTTAAAAATTGTGAGCTCATGCTTGTTACTGTCGAATCGCCGAGTTTAGAAATCTCGGATTTTGCAGCTTTTCTATATGTATCCATACCATTCATCATCACTAGTTGTGGTATTTGTACATTGTTCTTTTTAGCATCCTTACTCACTTCTACCATTGTCATTTGAAGTAGGGTCAAAGTGGAAGAAAGCTTTTCTTCCTTTTCTTCACTGATATCTTTTAATAGATATACATTCTCTGTTTTCAAAGCTGGAATTTTTGTTTTTTCTTCCTTAGTTGCCTTACTTGGTGTAACCAGCTTATAAGAAGATGTCATTAAATCTTTTTCAGAATCGGTTGCGAACATTACATACGAATTGAATGTGCTTTCACGAACCTGTTCATAAACACCACTTTCAATACCTCCATTTTGAATGCCTGTATTGACAATGTTTTGCATATAATCCGGCATTGTCAGTTCGCATGTGGCTTGTCCAAACAACAAACCAAGGGCAAGGACAATGGATAGCCAATATGGCTTTAAATATTTCATAATCTTTGTCATTTTTTATTTTCCTCCATATAATGAGCGGTCTTTTTTAAAATATCTCTTAAATGCGCACAGTCAGATGGCCCAAGATAATCTAAATATGAATAAACATTAGCTATATGGGAATCCATACGCTTTTGAAACATGTCGATTGCCTCTGGAACAATTTGAATATAGACCGTTCTACGATCCGTATTCGAATGCACCCTTTGAAGCAGGCCCTTCTTTTCAAATCCAGCAATCATCTGCGATACAGCTGCTGGAGATACACCGAGAATATTTGCCAGTTCACTCATTGTGATCTGATGATTCTCTGCTTTATAAATCGTTTTAAACAACATCACATCTTTGATTCTAGGCCCATCTTTACAATGACGGTTATTTCGAACAAAATTCGTGACTTTATATGTTAGATCAAACAATAAATCTAGTACTTCATCTTGAACTTCCATAAGAACCTCCAATTTATTTAAGTAGCTTAACTATATACCTACTTAACTATTTAGTCAATAAAAAAAGATATGCACAAAACATATCTTTCAAAGAACTTGAAATTCCTTGAATCGAAAGCCAAAAGATTTAAAGAGAGATTCCAAAACTTTTATACCACGTCAAAACAATGATACATACATTTATTTTGCGGCTTCCTTTAATTTTCTCAACACTTCACATGCATATCCTGCACCATCTCGATGAACTCCAATTTTCACTTCACCATAAACCGTATCCAATATTAAAGCACCTCTTGATGCAGTACTATTGTAGAATATATGCTTAATTTCATTCCAATTTCGTTCTTCAATTTTATACCCAAACATTTTCTTAGTGCATTTTATCAAGCGCTTTTCAGTGGCCACATAACATCTTCCAAATGTAGAAATAAATGGAAGATTCATTCTTTCATCCTGATCCAGAACAAGAATAATCTGCTCATAACATTTAACAGCCTTTTTTTGAGATGCACCACCAAATAATTTATGATTATATGCATAGAAATAAGCTTCCATAGCAAGTTCATGATTCTTCATCTTTTTAATTTTCTCTTGATCATACATAACAGGTTCCCTTTCATTTAGTAAGTAATTCCCCAAACATTTATTATCAATAATATTATTAGGCTTAACAGATACATTGGTGACATGTTAATATATTCGACATTAATGATGTCTATTT
>NZ_QSPK01000065.1 GCF_003436425.1 Eubacterium sp. TM05-53 | reverse complement strand
TAATTATGTGTACAATTTAATTTGAATACTGTGTTAGCAATTAATTTGGCAATCAACAACTTTCTTATGTTTCTTTTTTCTGCTCTGATTGATATTCAAAATGTTCAACTGATCATTCTGAATGTTGTCTGCTTCTTCAAGCTTTGCTTCCAACTCCGCAATGTACTTATCTTTCTGTGCTTGTGTTAATTTAGCCATATTAATCCACCCACTCTACACTATTGATTGGTACATCAATATGCACGCTTCCACGCTCTGGAATCAATCGTATTACTTGAACATCTGATTCCTTGCCATCCTTGTATAACGTACATTTTTGTGATGTTCGATTCACAACAACTTTCAATGCACCGCTTTCCGCATTTTGACTAAGTTGTTTTCTTAACCCTTCTATTTCATTGTCCTTTGCTTCTAACAACTTAGAATAAAATTGATTATCTTCTGATTCTTCTTTAATTCCGAATTGTTCTTTATCAAGCGTGAACATATCAGCAAATGACATGTTCATAATATTTGACAATTTGCTTAGAAAATCCCATGAAGGTAAGTATTTTTCTTGGGTTTCAAACATTGTGATCATATTTTGATTAAATCCTAGTTTTTTGCTCAACTCTTGTTTTGTGAGTTTGTGAGAAATTCGGTAATTCTCAACATTGCGAATCAATATTTCTTTATCTGTCATTTTTTCTTCCTCTTTCTTGTCCTGCTTTGGTACTAATTCACTAAGAACCTTTAATGCAACGTCATCTAAATATTTTTGCCCATGGACATAGTGGATGTGTCCCTTCAAACGTTTCCATACTGAATACGTATTTGTTAGATCATGCACTTCAAATAAATCCATGTTGTGATTCTTAGCGAATTCTGCGATTGATAACATTGTTACACCTCAATTCTTTAACACATGTTCTTTCCTTCCGCTTCTTTCTGAGCGTATTCCAATACTCCTTTTGCGCCAGCTAACTTAGCAACTCTTACCGTATATAAGATTTGTCCCATGACCTCCAAAGTCACATTGCTATCTACTTTTTCATCCTTGCTCATCATTGACTGAATTTTATGAACCATTACAATTAATTCATCATCCAATTGAGTTGCATCCATCTTTTTTAATTCATCCATTCGTTTCATGCTTTTCTTCCTTCTGCTTTATTCCGCTTTTTCTACTACAAATTTAGGAGCATCAATTGCTTTTCCTAATTCTTCAATCTGTTTTTTAATTTCATCCAGATTGTCAATCACGATCTTAACGTGAATCTCTTGTACTTTATTTTCCATATGTTCTCCTTCTAGTGTTTTACACATTTTTCTTTAAATGTTGATATAATTTATAAAATGGAAAGTGAGGTGATACTATGTCTACGTTTTCAGATGATATCTTGAAAGCTGCTTTAGAGATTGCTGATGAAGAATTACGTGATTCTGAATATGATGTTGAATGTCCGTTCTGTCATAAACCCTTCTCTGCCAAAGAAGGCTTGAACACGTGTCCTCATTGCAATGAGCAAGTAAATTTAAATTTAGATATTGATATCGAATAAGTTCCGTAAGCACTCAAATGAGTGCTTTTTTCTTTCTACATTCATCTGAAACCTTTAACGAATTATCTATCTCAAATTTTATTAGTTTGATTTATTGCAATCGCAACTAATTTCTGCGCTCAATAAATCGATTGCGACTTCTTCTGAAGTACATTCATTAGCGAACTTCTTGTATGCGTCTAAATACCATTCTCGCTTATCTCCATTGAATGTGACTTCGTAGTACATTCCATCCGGTAGGTTTGTACTGATAAGAAATTTCCAATTCTGCAACGTTTTATTCTTCCAGCAAGTAAACACTTGCAGCTCATCAATATTCTTTTGATAGTCCTTGTCTGACTTATCCATATGATCAATCGCATATTGTTTAACTAAAACCATTGCGATTAAATCTTGTTCGCACATAAATTCTGTTGCGATACATGTATTGCATAAATTCTTATTCATTTTCCTTATCCTCCAATTTTTTAGCGTTTTCGCTACGCCCTTGTTCTAATTTTTCATACAACTGTTTGGCTAACCTGCTTATACGCTCACACGTGTTATCAGTATTTTTCCAATTGATATAAAGAATGTTAATGTGATCAATTAATTCATCTTTGGTCATTCTTTTTAAAGTACTTTTTGAGTAAGGATTAAAATGCGAGAAATTAAATGAATTACCATCTAATGGATGTTCTTCTTCAAAAATGCTTTTGTAATCTCTTAACTTTTTATCCATGGCTTTCGCCTTGCGTTCAATGTAATCTAGGCAATCTTTAACATTCTTATCATCACCAACAATTGAATCCAAGTATTCAATGCACTGACAAATTGTTAACTCATCTTGCTCCATTTTCTTTCTCCTTTTCAAAATAAAAAACAACTTTGTTTTTATGCTCACTAATTAATCTGTATTTTAATGCCAAGCGATATATAAATGGCTTTCTTAATCTTTCATGCAATGATTCTAAATGTTTTCTAAATACATCTATAGAAAACGTGCTTTTATAGAAGTTGCACATTCTGCAAGCTGGCATAAGATTTTCAATGTCATTGCTTCCGTTGTTTCCGTATACCGAAACTACATGATCAACCTGCATATCTTTGTATTCAAGTTCACACCCACAATATGCACAATGGCCGTTGTATTTTTGATATACTTGTTCTCTGATTTTTTTTGGAATTGGTTTTCTTGTCACAATTTCTTATCCACCTCATCATTTTGATTTTTTTTATATTTCTTTCGTTTAATTGCCCCAATACTACGTTTTTCTTTTATGAATTCCTTAGAATCAAAATACATTGCGGTTTGGTCATATATGGGACAGAACAAAGTAACGATTGTAGCTAATGCCGTTAGCAATAATTCATTGTTTGCCATTATCTGCACCTTGTCTAAAATCTTCTATGACCATTTCAGTTTCTTCTATTTCATTGCGTAAACTAATAATTCGTTTGGCTAGTCTCTCAATAACTAAAGCCTCTACTTCTTTCTTTGCGTCTTGGAGTGTTGTAGATTTTAAGAACTTAGTTTCGAATTGCAATTTTTCGCAAAAAGTACAAATGTATGGTTTTGTATCGCGACCTCCAGCTCGGAATGGATTTCTTCTGATACATGCGAATGGTTTTTCGCCCTTGCAAAACATGTCGCAATATAAATTCAAATTGTTCGAATATTTAAGATCACTGAACATCCAATGATATTTTTTTGCACTCATTACCAACCTAACTCCTTGATCTGCTGCTGAATTTCTTCAAATATTAACTTCTGTCCACAGAATTCACGCCAATTAGGCATTTTTTATTTCCTCCACTTTTCTTTTTAATAATTAAATAACGCTTCGCATGAGTTATATAATTCTTCGACATCATCGTCTGCCGGCATTTCAAACACACCCTCATCCAGATGCCATTGGATCATATCCATGACTTTCATTGCTTTCTCGTAAGTGGTATAACTACCTAGGTTTTCCACGTTGCCACGAGCTGTTATAGCTGATACGACAAACATGTTGTCATGGCTATTTATTCTGAACTCACATGCTTGCCTAATACTTTCTTTATTTTGACTTCTAATAAACAATACGTTCACTCTCGTTCTCCTTATTTAAAACAACTGTGATTCTACGTTGGACAACATTTTTTCTTTTGCGTCGTTATAGAAGTTCTTTTTAATTTCAAATCCATAGCAACTTCTTTTTAGTTCCGCACAAGCTCTAAGCGTTGAACAACTTCCAGCTACTGGATCAATAACTACGTCCCCTTCGTCCGTATAAATCTCAATCAACTGTTTCAACAGATTTACCGGCTTTTGTGTTGGATGAATCTTTGGTATATCTTTTCCATCACGTTCAAACTCAAACCAATCTTTAATCATTCTTCCAGTACCCTTAATCGGTTTTCCATCTTCTCCAATTTGTCTACCATTTCTAAATTTAGGCAATTTGTCACGCCAAAGAACTAAAGCGCATTCGGTAGCACCTACAATTCGCATATTCGCTTTAAGCACTTGCGATGATGATTTCTTTACAAAGAACAATGGCTGCGTATGTTTGAAACCAAATTGTTTTGAATACTCTGTAATCTCATTCAACTGTTGCCATGAACAAAATATGATCATGCATGGCGCTTGTCCTTTTTCCTTCGGCTCTTTCTTTAATAATCGAGTACAAAAATTGAAGAAATTATAGATTTTAAAATCCTTATCAGTATCAAAGAATTCACTATTAGCTTTCTTTGATTCTCCATTTTTATTGTCCCCCCCCACGTACCAATCGCTTCTGCTGCCATATGCGTTTTTACCAATGTTATATGGAATATCTGCAATGATTAGTTGGGCACGTGGGATTTGGTATCTTTTAGCATTTTCAAAGTGATCGTTGAACAATTCAATCTTCACTCGCTTTTGATATTCGCTCACTCTTATCTTCCTTTCTACGTTTCTTATCCGAATAATCCGTAATCTTGATTACGAATTCTACAGATTTCACACTTTGCTTCTTAATGAATTTACACAATGCAATAACTATAAATATCGGATGCAGCAGTACAATTTGAACCGGATAATCGTCGTAAGAAATTGTTTTTGATTTGTTTGTAACAACGTCATATGCGTAATAGAAATACGTAAAATATCCAATTGCACAATATAGAAACGTAAGTCCTACAACATCTACAACATCTATTGACATTCAGAAACCTCTGCTTTGAATTTATTCAGAAAATAAATCTGTCCTTTACCAGTAATCATTGGCGTTTTAGTTTCTCTTACAGATCCATCTGGATTTGTTACTGTTCTAATTCTGATTTCGATTAGATTCATCTCTCTTGATCTCTGCGTTGGCATGTTGTAGTTATCACCTTTAGAACACAAATAACCATTCTCACGCAACCACGCAAAGAAACGATTCTGTCCAATCTTGCATCCACTCTGACTAATCAATTTAGCCTCTTGTCCAACTAAGATTGAACTATTGCTTGCTGCTACAGTATCTGCAAATAATGCTTTTGGTTTCATTTCGATAATCTCCTTATTTTGCCGTTCCATTATCGATTTAGCTTCAATAAAAGCTTTTGCCATCAATTCTTCGCTACTCATTTCTTTTGCGGAGTAACTTCCGGTCTTTCTTAGTTGTGGTAACACCTCACCAGTTACCCAGTGTTTGAACTTCTTAGCATCCGGTAATTTAGATCCAAAGATTAATGCATATACTCCGGATTCATTGATGATTGGTGTTTTTTGCATTCGACCGATGGAGTCGCGAATCGCGACGCTATCTTTATCTTCGTTTTCTACATGTTTTGATAATGCATCTCGTGGATTTGAATATCCCAAAATTTGTGCTACGTCTTTTCCGATAAACCACGGCTCATTATTAATAAGAAGCGTCCTCACTTGTTCATTGTTAAATGTAAACAATTGAATTTCGTTCATTAATTTAATCTCCTTTCTTTTCTATCAAACAGTTTAAGTTTAACTATATTAAACTTCTTTTGTAAAAAAATAATACCCTACTTCTTCTTTTGGAATATCTAGCATATCGCATATTTTAACGATATCATCCCGTGAAAACGGCGTTTTGCTACACATTTTTCGCGACATTGTGTTTTCAGATGTCCCAAATGCTTCTGCAAATTGATTTTGACTGCCGTATTTTTCAATCATTTTTGCTTTTAAAGCATTAAAATCAAATTTCATTTCCTTACCCTCCTTCGACTGACACCTAAAGTTTAACTTTATTAAACTTTTTTGTCAACACAATTGTTTAATTTTATTGAACTTTTGTGTTGATTTACCTATTTGTGTTCCATATAATTAAATTGTGAGGTGAATACTATGTCAGAAATAAAAGAAAGAATTATAGAAGCATTAAAATACAATAAAATGTCCGCAAAGGAACTTAGTGACAAAACCGGTATTCCTAAATCGTCTATTTCCCAATACATGAGTGGGTACGCTAAACCGAAACAAGATAGAATATATCTTATAGCAAAAGCATTACATGTCGACGAAGCATGGCTTATCGGATACGATGTTCCTATGGTGAAAGAAACATACACTCAAGATCTTTCCAAAGACGAGAAATCGTTATTGGACATATATAAATTATTAGATGAAAAAGGACGACACACAGTTAATACTGTAGCACTAATGGAATATGATAGAGTTCAAAAAGAGAATAAAAAAAGTACTGGCACGCCTGCCAGTACAAAAAAACAGTAATGGATGCTTCACCACAGCATCCACAAGAAAGGAGGTGAGAGATATGGGAAAACCGTATCTCTACGATACCAATGCCCATTAAGTATCGCATTGCGAAGTCGGAAGAAAAAAATTATCATCAAACAAATTCGAACAGTAGGATAGTTATGAAAAACAGATATTCACTATGATTTAGACTTCGCATATTTATTGTATCACTGATAAAGAAAGGAGTGTACTCATGCCAGTATATAAGGTTAAGGGAAAGCGTAAATACTATTTTATGTGTAGATATAGTACTGCTACTGGCGAGCGTAAGCAGTATCATTCTAAACAGTATGATACTAGAAAAGAAGCAGAGATGGCTGAAAGTGCTTTTAAGGTGTCTGATAAACCGGCTAGCAGTGTTTTGTTCTTAGATGTTGCGTTGGAATGGATTAATAGTAGTGCTCCAAACAATTCACCTGCCACGTTAGAATCAAAAGAGTACTATGTAAAAGGCTATTTTGAGCCATTTCATAAGATGCGAATTGCTGATATTACCACTATGGATATAAAGCGCAAATTAATTAACTCAGATCGCTTGATATACACTAAATCGTTTTCTGAAATGTCTACGATCACTAAGAACAAGGCTTTGAGTTATCTTTGTAGTATATTTTCGTATGCTCAAATATATTATGGCTTGCAAAACAATCCTGCAAATCATATTGAAAGGTTCAAAGCGACCACTAAAGAGCGACTAAATGAAATGCGATTTTTGGATGTGAATGAATTTAATGAAGTATACTTAGGTGCTAAGAATGTTAATGATGATTTTGCGGATATCTTATATATGTTATTTTGGACTGGTCTTAGATTAAACGAATGTTTGTCTTTAACGTTTGAAGATTTTAATGGAACATCCGTTCATGTTAGCAAACAATACATCGCAAGGAATGGTGGCTATTGGGATGCGCTTAAAACTAAGAATTCAGTTAGAGATGTAGAGTTGAATTATAAGTGTATTGAAACGATTGAAAAGCGTTATGAGATGTATTCGAACAAACCAAAATTTAATGATTCTTGGTTTATATTTGGAGGATACAAACATATTTGCCCAGCTTCTGTGCGACAATGGAAAAACAAAACAATCGAAAAATATGGATTTGATTTTTTCCGTTTGCATGATTTAAGGCATTCTCATGTAGCTTATTTAATATCTAAAAACATCCCAATGTATAACATATCACGAAGGCTTGGCCATTCTGGAATCGATATTACGATGAATCGTTATGGTCATTTAACGAAGGATGCAAACATGATGTTGATAAATGCTATAAATAACGAATAAATTAGGTAACATTTAGGTAACAATTTGATTGTGATTTGCAAAATGATGCGATAAATTTAAAATATAATGCGATATATAAAGTAGCTTTGAATAATATGTAACAAGAACTAGACCTATGTTCTAAACACAATCGAACCATATTTTCAATGTGAATATCATCATGTCGTTTTCCATATTCAAAGATGCCATTTACCTTTTTATTGTCCATATCCAAATCTAATACGTAACACCTTTCAGCTTGATAAAACTCACAAATGATCTGAAGGATTTCATCAATGGTACTTTCTTTATATAAATCATTCGATAATTTTCGAACACATTGAATTAATGTATTGGATACATTTAAATCTTCCGTGAGTTCATTCGATTTTTTAGAAATTCTGCGAACTTTTGTGATATAGAATCCACAATACAATAAAAGAATCAATATTTCACAGATGACCATGATCATATAATTGTTCTTTAATGTCGATACATTCGCAAAGGCATCCTCTTCATTTACCATAACTAAAAGTTCCCAATTGCATACTCCAACTGGTTTATAAACGAAATATTTCTTTTCGCCATTTTTTTCAGAAGCGAAAGCACCAGATTTTAAAGAATGAATTTGTTTCAAAACATTCTTCTTTGGCGACAATAATTTAAAATCCGTATCTGAAGCAATATTATCAATATTCAAATCTTGATTATCCATCACGACCTGTCCATCGGTTGTATCAATAATTGAGTTGTGTGTCTTTCCATTCAATATTTTTGTATAAAACTGATCATCCATTGTGTCACATTGAAATACACCTACTAAATAAGCGATTACCGTTTCATTTTGTTGAATAGGCACATAATAATTCACACTTCGCTTATTTGTCAAAGTATCTGTATGAACTCGATCCATATATTCTGCAGTTGAATTCAATACTAAAAATTCATTAGTATAAATTTGTTGCACCTCATCATGCATTGTATATAACGTATTGTTTTTCATCAACAAATCAACACGTTCAAACAAAGATACATCTTCAAAAGTACTAAGTCGATCTTTATATTCTTCATATGTAGGTAAATGGTCTTCATTTGAGAAATCTTTTCCAATCAAGCGTAAATAATTCAAATCATCATTCACACGATTTTTAATACTTTGAACCATGGTTTCACTCGCATTTTCTAACCGGTTAAAACATTCCTCTTCTTCTTGTCTTAAACTAATATTGTATGTTGCGACAGTCAATACCAGTATCAAGACCATAACTACAAGCGTAGGCATTAACTGCGTTAATTGTTTTTTCATAACTGTTCCCTTTACATTCACTATTAATTATAAACCTTGTGAACGAATGTTTACAACAACAAAAATAACCAAAGCCAGGGTATCCAAATTTTCTGGGGGCTCGAATTTAGGGGGCAATCTGGGGGACAATAATGAGAAATGAATTTAGGGGTATATGAAATGTAATTATTTCATTCCTGATTCATTCTCTTTTTTTATGTCTGATATAACCGTTTATAATTATTTCGTTATGTTCATTGTCTTCAACCAGGAGGTATATAAATGAACAATAACGAAAATATTTCTATTTCAAAACTATTAGCTGTACTTGATATTCAAGATGATGACTCTTTTATTATTACTGATGTCGAATTGATTGATGAAAATAAATATATACACATCCAGAAGAAGTTGGAACCTATGTATTGTCCTAGATGTGGTTCAAGGATGCATTCTAAAGGTTTCTATACTCGTAAGCTTAATCATCCCGTTCTTCAGGATTCCACTAAATTTTATATGATTGTTAAACAACGTAAGTGGCATTGTGATGAGTGTAATCTTTATATGAATGATTCATTTCCTTTTTTGGATAGATATGCTCATTCTACAACTATCACTCCACTTCTTATTCTAAATGCGTTTAAACACCTGGATCAAAGTACTGCAGCCATTGCCGAAAGATTTAATATTTCTGATACTCTCGCTCACATTTTATTTGAAAGGTATGTGGATCTTCCTAGACTTCCTCTTCCAGAATATATATCAATTGATGAAGTGTACTTGAACATCAGTAATTCTCAAAAGTATGCATTTGTCATCATGGATTTTTCAAATGGTGAGATTGTAGATATTGTACACAATCGCTGGAGTTCCACTCTAGAAGACTATTTTCTTCACATTCCATTAGAGGAGCGTCTTAAAGTAAAAGCTGTAATTTGTGATGCATACCAGACTTATTTGACCATGCCAGAAAAGTATTTTCCTAATTCCTGTACAGTATTGGACTCGTTTCACGCTGTAAAAACCATTATTTCTTACCTCAATGGGTACATCAATAAAGTCATGAAGAAATATCAGGATCGTGACAAAAAAGCTCTTGAAGAAAAAAATCACGACACCAATCGTGACAATAAGACTATTAAAAAATCTAAAGAGGTCATTCTGCTCCAAAACTATCGCTGGGTAATGCTTAAAAATCGAGATGAAATCAATTACTCATACAATCGACACTATCATAAAATGCTTGGCATGAATGTTGATACTTATACAATAGAAAAATTATTTCTTCAGCTAGACCCAAACTTCGAAGGCCTTCGTGACCTTAAGGAAGAATATATTCAATTCAATCACACAGAATACGATAACGAATTCGATGTTCTTCTTGATTTAAACGCATTGATTGATAAATATGACAAATCTGATCAGTCTATCTTTCGTGATTTTGCAGGTTTCTTAAGAAGGAATCTTAGACCTATAGTTAATTCCTTCACCCGTATAAAAGTGTATAGAAAAAGCGCACGTACAGAAAAAGAATATTACGCGCGCCTTTCCAATGGACCAATGGAATCCTTTAATCGAAAGCCAAAAGATTTAAAAAGAGATTCCAGAGGTTTCTCCGATTTCAATTATACACGCAATCGCATCCTATGGGCTACAAGGAAAAATCCAAGCATAAAAGGAGTTCCTAAATCTATGGATCAGATTCTTTCAAAAAAAGGAAAGAAACGTGGATCATACAAAAAGAAAAATCAAAAGTAATAAATAGAAAATTATAATAATGTTGAACAATGAACATAACAAAAAAGGATCTCAGTTTTATAACCATAACTGAAATCCTTTTAATCATTAAAAACAAATCTAGGGGTCTATAGGTTCATACCGATATGGCATCAGTCCCCTAAATTGACCCCTAGATATTTCTTGGAAACCCCTAGATTATTTGGTTACCCCAAAGCCAAAAGGAGTAGCACTAGGCTACCCCTTTGTGTGATTATTGACTTTCATTAAGCTTGTTGTGCTTCTTCTTCATCATCGTCATCAACGTTTTTCCATTTACGTCCTACGAAGAATACTACGATTTGTACCAATCCAATAACAACCATCCAAATTGTCCATTGATCTGTCCAAGTCCAACGAAGACTTAAGTCTTCTGTTACTAGGAAGAATACAACAGATAGGATTGCGATTAGAACTGCAAGTACGCGAGTGAATGCTCCACGTTTCTTTTCTTGTTCTTTAGATTCATCATCGTTATTTGTTTGTTGTCTAGTTTCATCATCCTCTTCTTCGTCATCTTTATTCTTATGGCGTTTAGAAATCAACAACAACAATCCGAATAATACCGTTACAATAGCACAAATCAAGTTGATTAATGCCCAGAATTTCTCTGGTCTAGCCTTAGGTGTTTTTTCCTTTTCAACCTTTTCTTCCTTAGGCTCAGCCTTAGGAGTCTTTTCCTTCTTAACTTCCTCTTGTGGAGTTAAAGCAGGAACTACTTGTTGAATGTATCGAGGTGTTACTGGAGGAGGACTTACTGGAGTTGGTGAAGTTGGTGGAGTTACAGGAGCCGGAGCTGCTGTAATTGTTAATGTACCAACAACCTTAGTAATGTCGTAGTTAGAAGCTAATGTCTTTTCATTCAATTTGTATTCGAATGCGTTAGCACTATTTCCAACACTTGTTTGAGTTCCAGTTACCTCATAAGAAGCACCTTCACCTTCTACGAATCCATCACCACTGACTGTGATAGAAGTATTCGTTAATGCTTGACCATCATAAGTCTTACTTACAGTTGCACTTGTCAATGTTACTAAACGCTTAGTAATCTTGTACGTCTTAGTGAATGATCCACTGTAGTTACCTAATCCAGAAACCTTAATAGTTACTGTACCAGCATTTACTAAATCATCACTATATACTACTGTGTAATCCTTATTTGCGATTAAATCTTTACCAGTCTTAGTATCTTTAACCGTTAATACTTCTCGATGTTCTTGACCATCATACTTAGAATCTTTTGGATTACTTACCGTAATACCTGTCTTCTTATCATCTGGAGTATCAGACTCATCAGGAATAATTGACTTAGGAGTTACTGTTAAATCACCGATAGATTCTTTGGCAAGCTTGTAGTTTGTCTGAATAGCTGATCCATTCCACTTCAAGATATACGTATTCTTTGAAGTACCTTCATCCGTTCGACTACCCGTTGTAGTAAATTCTACTGTTTCACCAGAAACAATACCCTCAATCTTACCGCCAGCTGTTAATGCAGTTCCATCATAAACCTTCTTTGCAGATTCAGTTGTTACTGTATAAGCCTTAGGTGTGATTTCGTATGTTCTAGTTACTTTTCCCGTGTAGTTTCCAATACCACTAATCGTTACTGTGATTGTTCCAGTTACATTTCTGAAATCAGATGTTGAATATTCTACTGTGTAATCAGTACCTTCAGCCAATGCATTTCCTTCTTTATCTGTAACTGCAGGAGACCACTTGTGTTCCTTGCCATCGTATACCTTGTTACTTGGCTTATTGATTGTAACACCACTGTAGTTAGGATTTGGTTTGTCTGGATCTTTACCTGGATCGATTGTCTGTTCAGTTACTGTTAATGTTCCAATAGAATCTTCTTTTAACTTGTAGTTTTTACTTGAAGCTTTCTTCCACTCTAATTTATAAGTATTAGGAGTTGAACCAACTTCCGTCTGACTACCCGTTGTATGAACAACAACAACTTCACTGATGCTAGTATATTTATAGGACAGGTAAAACATCTCGAATTTGATTTGATAAGGAACC
>NZ_QSPK01000064.1 GCF_003436425.1 Eubacterium sp. TM05-53 | reverse complement strand
GAAACATAAACATTAAAAAAACAGATATTTAAGTTGTCTTAAATCTTGACATAGTACCAATGCTTCAAATTAAAGATATTATGATGAAGTCTGAGAAGCTAAAAACTTCTGCAAAGAACAATACAGAAAAGGACTTTGAATTTGCTTACTTCGATAATATTGATGATGCATTGATTGAAGGGCTTGAACAAAATCAAGATTTCTTTAGTTTGCTTCTTGGCAATGATGAAATGAAGAAAAAGGTTTTAGGCATCTTCTCGGAAGAAATCTATAATAGCCTTAAGGGTGCTGATTAAGAGGTAATAGTATGTCAAAAGGATATATTTACATCATGACTAATCCATGCTTAAAGAACATGGTCAAAATAGGCTATGCTGCAGATGTTGAAGCAAGGAGAAAACAGCTTAGTACTACAGCTCTTCCTTATGAATATGAAGTATATGCTACATACGAAACATCAGGAAATCTTGAAGATAAAAAGCTTCATAGATTGATTGACAATCTAAATCCAGATTTGAGAGTTTCCAAGAATAGAGAGTTCTTTGTCATGAAGCCAAAGGAAGCGTATGAGCTACTCGAGGCTATTGCGATTATCAGTGGTTCTCAAGATAAATTAACTCTACTGGTTGATGATAAACAAACAACGCATCAACAAAACAAAAAGCGTCCGTCTATTAACTTTGAGGAGTGCGGAATCCCAGTTGGAGCTAAACTTGTATACACGGAAGACCCTACAGTTGTAGTTACAGTTGAAGGTCCTCGCAAGGTGATTTATAATGACGAGATTACATCTTTATCAGCTGTTGTTAGTGGTATTAAAGGAGTAAAAGCAATTGCCGGTCCACATTATTTCACTTACAACGGAAGACCAATTACAGATATTGCGAATGAAACGCAGTGGAAAGATTATTAAAAGGTGATTTATATGCCCAAACCAAGAAAAGACTGGAAAGCCCTCAACATAAAGATTCAAAGCAGCATCTACGAACAACTCGAAAAATACTGTGAAGAAACTGGTTTAAGTAAAACGGTTGCTGTTGAACGTATACTAAGCAAAGCCTTCAAAGAATACGAGGAAAAGAAGTAAGTACAGACTACTCATAATTGGGTAGTCTTTTTCATTTAGACACCTTTTTAGGGTTTGATTTCTAATTGTAAAGACACAAAAAGAGCTGGCAGAAAGGGTTGAATGCCAGCTCTAGAAATAGGAAATGTTGGATGATTTACAAGGCTTAAGATTTACGGCTCATCCAACAAAGCCTAGTATAACAGTATGTTATGTGTTTTTTCAACTACAGCTTCAGCTTCTTGCTTAGTCTTGAATAACTTGGATTCTCTAACTCTGGTTCCTGCTGGGGTTTCGTTGTCGTTGAATTTTATCGTGCAAAAGCCAGAACCAGCCCTAATTACCGTAGCTTCTCTTATATGATATCCGTTGGCTATGAAAAAGACAGTATCACCTAGATTATATTTATTCATATACCTTCACCTTGTCTCTAATGTAATTCAATCGTATCCTTACGTCTTTACTTTTTCAACCTCAAAATGTCTTTGCCCCTAAAAAATATAGAGGAAGCATTGCTTCCTCTATATAACATTATCGTCTCCCGATTCAACGTCTTCGGCTGGGAATCGCCAAACTTCATCGTTTCTCACTTCAGCGCCTTCGGTGGAGAATCACCATTGCAGAGGATATTTCCTCTTTTCATATATATAATAACACATTTTGCGGGGATTTGGTTTGGATTTGCAGGGAAAATGCTTGTGTTTATCAAGAAGATGACGGGAAATTGTTTGTATTTGGATTGTGGTTCAATGTAGGCAGTAAGGAGGTATTTGGAATGAGATGAAAAACATGAAGAAATTATTAACATTATGCGGTTTCTTAGTCTTAGGATCAATTGCCTGTGGTGATGCGGATGTTGTAAAAGCTGAGGCTATCAATGAGCAGACAACTGATACGTCTGGTTATACGATTACAATCCCATCCGATGTTGATATAGATAAAGATAGTGGTAAAGGTTCATTTGCGGTAAGTGGTAAGGCGGAAGCACAGGTTGATTTAAATGTGAGTGTGTCTTCTAAAAATAATTATAAATTAAAGAATAAAAGCCAGGAGATTTCTTATTCTTTAGATAAGAAATCTTTTCATATAGATAATAAGCAGTCGGCGAGTAGCAAAAGTTTTAATGAGAATTTTACGGCTACAGCTAGTGATGTGAATACAAATTTTAGCGGAAATTATAAAGATAATTTAGTATTTGATATTACTGGAAACAAAACTGAATACTACTTAGATTTGAATGGATGGCTAGATGGAGCTAGTGTTCCTAATATTGATGGGTATGGAACTGTTGATATTTATATCGAAGGGAAAATTGTTGCTAGCGGCGTTTCTGACTTTTATCGAAAATATCCGTATGGAACTAATTATGAAATCAAAAACATAAAGGTGACCACAGGACATGTGTACAATGGCACATTTTCTGGTCACTTAAAGGGAAGGATAACAGAGCCATCTACGACTTTGTACCCATCATTTTCGGCTAAAACATATACACTTACGTTGAATCCAAATGATGGCTTAATAAATGGAGATGGAAACTCGAAAGTATTGGATACAAAATTATGTTTCGATACTGGAAATTGTTGTGATATAAATTATTTGAAACCTACTAGAAAAGGATTCGAGTTTCTTGGATGGTATGACGCTCCTGAAAATGGAAATATAGTTTACGATTCTAATGGAAAATGTATAAACAATGGAAATTATTGGAAAGAGTCTAGTTATATAAATCCTAATGATTTAACAGTTTATGCTCAATGGAAAAAGGTGTCTTATTCTGCTGGTACAATTCTAAATGTTGAGGGTTCTGATTATATCGTCATGTCTCAGACGGATGATGATACTTATTTGGTTATTGATGGAGAAAGCCTTGGAAATATTCAGCACCAGCCGAATGTGGATTCATATGGAAACTACAAAGTTGGAACATATGAAACACCAGATGAGAAGCGTCCTGAGGGCCAGTATTCCAACACTTATGCAGGTATCTATATTGATAACTATCTAGAAAACACATGGTATAAACAGCTTCCTGAGAAGCTACAGAAAGCGATTCAGGCAACGGACATCAAACAGTCGGCATACAATATTACTTCATCCAATCCAAAATGGAGATGGTTTGATCCAAATGGAGGTTCAAGCAATGATTGGTATTATAATGAAGGTACTACAGAAAATCCAAAATGGGTCGTCTATTATAAGGCAAACTTTCCAGAGGATGCACAGGGGGCACATCCTTTGAACTGTTGGAAGTACAGTGAAAAAGGCTATAACAACACAACTTATAACACAATATCAAGACATGTATTCCTTCCAAGCGTTGAAGAAGTACCCAATCTAGTGGCTCTAAACAACGTCAACAAGGTTTATGATTTCTTGAAAGGCACAAACAAATTCTTTATGCCATATGTGGCTCAGAGACAGTAATTCCAGTTCGCCACGCATTGCTATGCATTTGGGTTACGGCGATCGTTCTATGGGCAGCGACTATGTGACGAAGCCTTGGATTGGCGTGCGTCCTGCTTTCACGGTCGACCTCTCAAAAGTAAACACAACAGTAGTCGATACAGTGGAATACAAATAACTCAAGGAAGCATCTTGACTTTAATAATATATTGTGTGTAATATAAACGAAGGTAGAAATACCAGAAGCGGTGTACCCTACCAAAACCAAGTGGGAGCGAAAAAAATCGGTCAATCATTTTTTTAGGTTGACCATTTCTTTATTTTAGGAGATATGTTCAACAATGTAGCAGAAATGCTGCATTTTTTTTGTCGTGGTGGCAAACAAAAAAACTGTCGAGATGTATCAATCTAAACAGTCTTGTAATTTTTAACTAAATGACATTGGGCAATAGGATATCCCTTTCCATTGCTTGCTAACTAATATTTTTCTGGAACCCGAATATTAGCTACATAATAAAATTTATGTTTTTCTACCATATGCTTCTTCATACGACTCAAATTGTAACGATAACAGTCTGCTATGCCATCCGCAAAGGAATCTGCATTACCTTCCCTTAACTGTTGAAGCGCAAGAATAACTTGCTTATTGAGATGTGAAAGTGTATGTTTCTTGGACGGATAATAAGCAAAATAGTGTCCCCATTCAAGAAGATGATTGGTTTCAGACAATATAACATATAAAGGTTCTAACGTGGTATTTCTCATTATGGCTTTCAAAATATCCGACAAATAAATAGAGTCAGAAGAAGTAAATCTATCTGCCAGCTCGTCCAGTTCTTCTTTAGTAAACTGTGGAGCAGCAGCTAAAGCGGCAGGACGAATAATTAGTACCATTAACTGCAAAGCGTGAAGGTAACGTAGTGCTTTTTCTACATATCCAGAATTAAGAGCCAGCTGATGAAGTTTCGTATCATCCGGTTCTATCACTATAGTACCTTTACCATTTAATGTCTTTATGAAACCTCTTTGCTCGAGTTCTGATAATGCCTTTCTGACCGTCGATATAGAGACCTCATACTGGTTGGCCAGTTGTTTTTCATATGGAAGAAACATTCCAACAGAATACTCTCCAAGACCGATTTTTAGATTCAAGTCATCAACAATTTTTGAGTAACAATAATCCTGACCACGCATGGGATTCCATGAAAATCTCAAACCAGTTTGTGAATAACATTTTGGGGTGGCCTCTGACAGATAATTTAAGGTGTTTTCGATGAATTCCGTAAGTTTCTGATACATATTTGAGAGTAGGTTGTACTTTATGTGTGGATCATCGTCTTTTAAGACATCTGGAATGACATTGGCTACAGATACCGCTTCCTGTGAAAAATGCTTAGAGAAGTAAGTACACTCTTCTGTAAAAAATGCAAGCTTATTATAAAGGCCAAACGTAGAGTAGAGTTCGCTGAATAAGGAATTACCACCTATTCTCAATATATCATATCCTAATTTAGAAAAGGAACGCCATACACCGGGGGCATGTCTCAAACGCAATGCTTTCATAGCCTGCTTATAGTGGGGCATTATCTCCACATCACACCCCTGCAAAGCAAAAACTATAAGGGAAGGCAGTATTAGAGCAAAAGTCTGATATACCTGTAAAATGCTTTCCTTTTGCTTTAGAATCTCCAAAACAATATTTGATGAACTACAGGTATCTTTTTTTGAAACAACAATCGGCGCAAGGCGAGGCTGAATATCAACCAGTCCTTCCGCCCTTAATGCTTCGAAAACACGGTTAATCGTATATCTGCTAACATGGAATTGTTCGCAATACATCCTTGAAGATGGCAAGGCATTTCCATGAGGTATCTGTCCATCTAAAATACACTGCTTAATTTCATTATATACAAATTCAAATTTTGTCTCTTGTGATTTCATAACTTGCCTCCTTGCTGTCTGGATTATATCATGGAGTGTCTATTTTGTCAGCAAAAAAACGCGCTTACCTATTTGCACACCTTACCAATGTTGATATTGCAGTATGTATGGATGACATTTATAATGAAAATGCAAATGAATAGGAAAGAGTTTAAGTATCATGGATAAACAAAAAATTTTAATTGTGGATGATTCAGAAATGAATCGAGCTCTTTTAATAGATATTTTGGAAGAGCGCTATGATGTGGTAGAGGCTGAGAATGGTGTGGAAGCAATTTCTCTCCTTTCAAAGCAAAGCGCAGATTTCTCCCTTTTGCTTCTGGACATTATGATGCCTGAAATGGACGGATTTGAAGTATTAGCTTACATAAACAAATACCATTGGAATGACACCTTCGCTGTTATTATGATTTCTACTGATGACACTCCTGCTAATATAAAGAGGGCCTATGATTTAGGGGCTTTTGACTATATCAACCGCCCTTTTGATTCAACCATTGTCCAGCGTCGAATTTCTAATACGATGTTTTTATACGCAAAGCAGCAGCGCCTTGAAAAAATTATTGCAGAACAATTTCACGAGCAGGAAAAGAATAGTAAGCTGATGATCTCAATTCTGTCTCATATTGTGGAATTCCGTAATGGAGAGAGCGGCCTACATATCCTGCATGTAAATACAATTACAAAATATTTGCTGAAGCAGTTGGTTCAACTGACAGATCAATATCCTTTGTCTAAAGCAGATATTTCTTTGATCAGCACTGCTTCTGCGCTGCACGATATTGGGAAAATCTCAATTTCAGATGCAATATTAAATAAACCCAGCCGACTTACGGCAGAGGAATTTGAAGTGATAAAAACGCACTCAGTGATCGGTGCTAACATGCTATTAGACCTATCCATAGAGCAGCGCGAAAATCCGCTTATTAAATTTGCTTCTGAGATCTGCCGATGGCACCACGAAAGGTATGATGGCAATGGTTATCCGGACGGATTAAAGGGAGAAGAAATTCCCATTGCCGCTCAGGTAGTTGCGCTGGCCGATGTATATGATGCTTTGACCAGTGAGCGCTGCTATAAGAAAGCTTATTCACATGGAGAAGCTTTGAAAATGATTTTAGAAGGACAATGTGGTGCATTTAATCCTACACTTTTACTGTGTCTACAAGAAATTGCTGAGACACTTGAAAGTGAGTTTATGGATACCTCTTCTGAACAGGAGACGAAAAGCATTCAAGATATAAGAAATGAAGTAGATTACGACAGGTTGTTTTCCTATGAAAAACACACCGTCTTGTCTCGCAAACAGCAACAACTGCAATTATTATATATTGATTCCTTAACCAGTATTTACAATCGCCGCTATTATGACGAGCATTTTCAAGGTGCAGATTATATTCAGGCAATGGTCTTAATAGATGTAGATAATTTTAAGCACATCAATGATAATTATGGCCACGATGTTGGCGATATTGTATTGCAGAGCATTGCACAAACCGTTTTATCCTGTGTGCGAAAAACAGATGTAGTTATCCGTTATGGCGGCGATGAATTTGTAATCATCTTTTTCAGTATACCCCAAGAGATATTTGAGAAAAAACTGGAGAGGATCAGACATTCTGTTGATAGTCTGATAATTGATGGACATCCCGAACTACATATGTCTGTAAGCATAGGTGGGGCATATGGAAGTGGAACCGCAGAAAAACTGTTCAAAGTTGCAGACACTATGATGTATCAATCAAAAAAAGCAAAAAATCAGGTGACCATTAGTTTTCTGGACGAGATGGTGGGCAGCGCAGACAGCATTTAAAGGGAGGAATTGTAATTATGAATCTAAAAGATTGTTATATAAGATTTGGCGGCGATTTTGATGAAGTGCTGAGTAGACTGCGTCGTGAGCAAAGTGTTCAGAAATTTATGTATAAGTTTCTGGATGATAAAAGCTTTCATTTGTTTGAAGCGTCTATGGAGAATAAGGACTATGAAGAGGCTCTTAGAGCCGTTCATACACTCAAAGGAATTTGTCAAAATCTTTCATTTACCAGATTGTTTGAAAGTAGTAGTTTGGTAACTAATGCATTAAAAGAAAACGATTGGGATAAGGCTATCGATATGATGCCGAAATTATCAGAGGATTACTATGAAACCATCAATGTTATTAGAGATTTTAAGAATTCCAGGGAGGAATAACATCAATGAGAAATAGTGAAACCAAGGATTCTACAACACGTTTTCTGATATACAGTTTCATTGGGCTTTTAATTTTTAGTATCAGTGTGTTTAGTCTGCTCGGAATCTATATGAGTCGAAAGAGTGAAAAGGCCGTTTACGAAGTTGGTCAAATTTATATGTCTGGAATGAATAAACAAATGTCCAAACACTTTGAAACTGTTATTAAGTTGCGTTTTAATCAGGTCAACGGCATTGTTTCTGTTGTCTCAGCGGATAATAAAAATAAAGAAAAGTTATATGAGGAACTTGTTTACAGGGCACAGGTCAGGAACTTTGACTATTTAGCACTTTGTTCTGCTGAGGGAAATTTTCAGACTCTTTATGGACAATCAGTACAACCACTGAACCCGGAGCCCTTTGTAGAAGCATTAATACGAGGAGAACAAAGAGTCGCTGTAGGCATTGATTCTGCCGGCAATGAAGTGGCATTGTTTGGCGTTGGCATTACGACTTACCCTATGCAGGATGGCAGCGTGAGCACTGGACTGGTAGCAGCAGTCCCACTGGAGTACATCATCAATTTCCTTTCTTTAGAGGATGAAGAGAATCTGATGTATTACTATATTATCAGACCGGACGGTAGTTTTGTAATACAGAGCCCCCACACGGAGTTGGGGGATTTCTTTAAACGACTACAAAAGCATCCTGATTCTACAGCAAATGAGTTATCTGAAGAAAGTTCAATTAAAGAATTTGGTGCTGCACTAAAAAAACGTGAAGAATATGTTACAATTGTTGACGTAAATGGTATTAAGCATCAGATATACGGTATACCATTACCTTATTCTGAGTGGTATTTGGTATCGGGAATGCCTTATAGTATATTGGACGATACCATAAATAATCTGAGCAACCAGCGTATGTTTATGACATTGTTATCTTGTGCTTCTATTTTGATCATTCTTACATTAATTTTTCTTCGGTATTTATCAATAACCCGTTCTCAGATGCTTGAGTTAAAGGATGCCCGCCAAAAAGCGGTTGAATCAAGTAAAGCAAAGAGCGAATTTTTAGCAAATATGAGCCATGATATTCGTACACCCATGAATGCAATTGTCGGCATGACCGCGATTGCCACAGCCCACATAGATGACCAGAAACAGGTACAGAATTGCCTTAGAAAAATCACATTATCAAGTAAACATCTATTAGGGCTGATAAACGATGTTTTGGATATGTCTAAAATTGAAAGTGGGAAATTAACTTTAACAACAGAACAAATTTCATTAAAGGAAGTTGTTGAAGGAATTGTTAATATTATGCAGCCACAGACTAAGGCAAAAAGGCAAACCTTTGACATACATGTGGAAAATATCTTAACAGAAAATATATGGTGCGATGGTGTACGCTTGAATCAGGTTTTGCTAAATCTTTTATCGAATTCAACAAAGTATACACCGGAGGGGGGGGCGATACAACTATCCCTCTCTGAAGAAAAATCTCCGAAAGGAGAAAACTATATCCGAATCCATGTCAAGGTCAAAGATAATGGAATTGGTATGTCGTCAGATTTTCTGAAAAGAATATATGAACCCTATAGCCGTGCTGATGGAGTCAGGGTTAGTAAAACGCAAGGCACTGGTTTGGGAATGGCGATTACAAAGTACATTGTGGATGCAATGGAAGGATCCCTTAATATAACAAGTGAACTTGATAAAGGTACCGAGGTTTCTCTTACATTTGATTTTGAAAAAGCGGTTGAACAGGAAATGGATATGGTTCTTCCTTCCTGGAATATGTTGGTAGTTGATGATGATGAATTACTCTGCAGGACAGCGATAGACACGCTGAAAGCCATCGGCATTAATGCCGACTGGGTATTGAGTGGAGAAAAGGCGATAGAACTGGTTACCCAACACCACCAAAAGAGAGATGATTATCAAATCATTCTATTGGATTGGAAACTACCTGGTATGAATGGGATTCAAGTTGCAAAAGAAATCCGGCGTAATTTGGGAGATGAAGTATCGATTTTGCTGATTTCTGCATATGATTGGAGTGAATTTGAAGCGGAAGCTCGTGAAGCAGGTATTAGTGGTTTTATTTCCAAACCCCTTTTTAAATCCACTCTGTATCATGCTTTGCGTCAGTATATGGACGCTGAAACAGAAAATGATCAGACATTGAACCACAATATCGATCTATCCGGACGTCGTATTCTGCTTGCTGAGGATAATGAACTAAACTGGGAAGTTGCTAAAGAATTACTTTCCGATTTAGGCGTGGAACTGGATTGGGCGGAAGATGGCCAGATCTGTCTGGACAAGTTCCAAAGATCACCAGAGGGATATTACGATGCCATTCTTATGGATATACGGATGCCGCATATGACAGGGTATGAGGCCACAAAAGCTATCCGTGGACTGAATCATCCTAATGCCCTATCTGTTCCAATTATAGCTATGAGTGCAGATGCTTTTTCTGATGACATACAGCATTGTCTGGAGTGCGGTATGAATGCCCATATTGCAAAGCCAATCGATGTTATAGAATTGACTCGCATATTAAAAAGATTTTTAATTTAAATCTATCCATAAAACGAAGGACTGGTGTGATTCCGGTCCTTTTTTACCATTCTGCTTTTCTTGAATCCTGCCACAACGTTTTCGGATAAAACTCCAACTTCTTCCTCACCTTCCCATTTACCAAATGAAGGATTATTATATTACCTGCTGGTAAATGTTTGACGAGAGCGTGTTCAGAGTAATCGAGAGCCACTCCTTTAATTGAGTTGATATCAAAAATCAAGTATGCTAGATATGTGATTATATGGAGTGATTGTGATGAATTCGATTAATGTTATACTTGTAATCTTAATATGCATCGGTTTTCCAATGACTTTTTCTAAAAAGAGACAGCTAAGAGTGTGTTCCCTTGGACTAGTGACTTTAGCGCTTTTGATTGATATGGTCAAGTGTGCCGTTCAACATAATATAGAACAGACGGTTTTGACAGGGTTTGTTGTTCTTCTTTATTACTATGTATATCGTAAAGCATCTAACTTTAGTTAGCCTATAAAATCCAATAAAAAAAGGATTCTTGCAATGGAATCCTTTTATTATGCTTACTCGTTCAGAAAAGCTCTTTTCTGTCAAATTAGTTTTCGGCGTTTTCGGCATTTGTTTTGTCTATGATTTTCTAAGAACCAAAAAACTCATATTTTTTGGTTTCTTTATTTTGAAGAGGGCGTTCTCGGAGCAATCGAGTGAAGTATTTATTGATCAGTGAAAATTGTATGATCGTTTCAATGGACTTTTGGTGGGCTCTGTCGAGAAAGAGTTTTCCTTTTTCGAGAATATTTGCCAAAGAGCCTTTGGTCCTTCTTGTGTAATGGGGCTTGTGTCAAAAAGCAAACCGATTGGTTTTAGACGGCGCTTTGGTTCTTTTTCAGAAGAACATCTGTCGCATACTCGATGTCGAATGGTAGAATGGGGTTTTAGGGGCAAGCACCTAAGGCTTATTGTATTTGTTAAAGAAACGAGGTAAGAACAAAATGAGTAAACTTAAAACAAAACAAGTAATTGCAACAGGTCTGTCCGCTTTAATGATGATGTTTAGTGTTACATCGGTGTTTGCTGCTGAACCAGATAGCAAGTCGAACACGCTAAACTATGAAGTATCATCAAGATATGATTGGATGATTCACAGCACAATCGACTTTGGTGAAGACGCAGGAACAAACAAAACCATTGATCGCACAGGTAATGGGGTCAAGGTTTTGAAGAATGTCATTCCTGAAGGCAAGTATCTGAACATTTCAGTCAAGGGTTCAGGAGCAAGTGATGCATTCACAGTAAGCAACGGTGGAAGCGAAGTGTTAAATTACGATGTTTCAGACGATAATGGTGCTGTGGGTGTGAACGGGAATGTGCTAAGTGTACCAGCAGGTACGAATACAGCAACTCAGAACATGGGCTTTAAGTTGAATACAACGAAAAAATCTGCTGAAGTTGCTGGACAGTATAATGGGCGAGTTATCTACAATGCAGGCGTAGGTGACAAGAATGGTGGAACGATTTCTGGCGGTTCTACAAGCGGTGGAACAACTGAAGGCGGAAGTTCAGGAGGAACTGTAATGACTCCATCAGAACTTAAAACGTTGGATATTGAAGGAACTAAATATGTTGTTCTGGAAGAACGTGAAAATAACCAAGCGTTGGTTATGACAACTAGTAATATTGGAAGTAGAGAATTCCAAACAACTTTGGGTCCATATGGAGAACCCATTGCTCGCCACGATGGTAAAAATAATAGTACCTATGAAAATAGTACGATTGATAACTACTTAGAAAATGAATGGTACAACAGTTTATCTTCTAAAATGAAAGTGGCTATTCAGCCTGCAAATATTAAGCAGGTTTCATATACAACATATAATGACCCAAATGCAAAACAGGAAACTGGGCCTAATGGTCAAGTGTATAACACAATCAGACGTCATGTGTTCTTACCAAGCGTAAGCGAACTTGGTAAAGTTGTGGATTTAAAAAATCCAGATAAAGTAAAAGCATTTTTGAATGGTGCTAGTATTCAGACAAGAGACAGCTATCAGTGTGATACCGACCATACGATGATTTTGTCTGCCTACGACAACAACATAAATACCAATATCACGGGGAGTCCTGAGGACGTGCGTCCCGCTTTCGTCGTTGATTTATCTCAAGTCAACTGCTCAGTCGTAAAATAACTCATAAAACATTCAAAGCAGAATCTCATAATAGAGGTCCTGCTTTTTTCATGCTTTCGCTTGCACTTTTTCATTTTACCGACCGTTCTTGTCATTCTGGTCGAGTACAAGACAACTTCCACTCACTATAATAGGCATGGAAGGGAGGTGAATGAGATGAAAACTGTAAACTGCTTTGAATTATATCCAAGCATTCTTGGAGCAAAGACAGTGCAAAATCTACTTCTTGAAATCTTTCCAAGCATGCACACTTCTTTAAATGATGACACTCTGGAAATGTACATGAGTAGAGTCGAAAAGTAGGAAGTAAATACAAGAAAAGTCTTGGAAATAGAGGAACGAT
>NZ_QSPK01000063.1 GCF_003436425.1 Eubacterium sp. TM05-53 | reverse complement strand
TCGACTCAAATTCTACTTAGTGTATATGATTTTTTAATCCATTTTAGTTTGTGTATAAACACAAATACACTATGTATAAGACGATAGAACTATCAAATATCTTTTAAATGTAGTGATATAATTTAGACATGAAATTAATAAGAACATTTGAAATCACTACGGATGAGTTTTATGACTATCTAGAAGCTCAATTATTAGAGGAGATTTCCAAAACCACAAAAAAGAATGTAAAGAAAAGTGTAATCAAATCAGGTTACAGCTACGAAAACAAGGATGCCAGATCAAAGATTGTCATTGATAAGTATGTGCGTGGACAAATTTATCAATCTACAGTCAAATCAGCTACTTCATTTGTTCGTGTATGTTATGAAACACAAGAAACGAAAGAGGGGTTAAAAATCAGTTTTGAACAGTTTATGAGTGGAGATGAAAAGCTCCCACAAAAAAATGTTTTATATCGTACATGGCATAACTGGATCACCTTTGGTAGAATGTCTCACGTTTTATATGATATGCGTGATGATATTATTAAGATTCGTAATGGTGAAAAGATTATAAAGGGTAATATGCAGCCTGAAACGCATAAACATTTAAAGAAATTCTTAACAAAAAAAATAGAGGAACAAGATCAATAGTCTTGTTCCCCTTTTTCTTATAGTTTATTTAATATCATAATAATGGCAGCCATTTGATTATCATCAATAATTACTTTAAAAGCTTTTTCTAAAGGCTTTAATACTTTAGATACCACTTTAAAATCTTCCGGATAATCCTCTAAAATCGTATCTGCATCTTTACACGCCTGCTTACAAACACCTTGTTTCAAGTTTTCTAGTAAACATGCGATATGCACAAATAGACCTACTTTTTGATCTGCACTTAGGGAATAAATAATTTCTAATTCATCAATAATCGATGGTAAAATCGATTTTAATTTTGAAATAGATATACACTTGAATTGTTCTTCCAAGAACGAATATACGGCTGAATAATCCAATTGTTTAGACTGAATCGGTTCAAACATTAAGATCTTATCAATATCTTCTGGCTTATTCTCAAATACTTTTGTCATAGAAACAAAAGGAATTCCCATTAATTTAGGATCATAACTCCCCACAAAACAATGAATACGATAGATTTTCTTTAAAGCCATGACTTGTGAAATCAACTCTTCACGTTTAGAAATAGCCAAAGGCACGGTTTTGAATCCTAAGTTTGAATATTGATCAATATACTGTTTCAACTGGAAGGCTCCACCCTCTCCTGTATGACATAGTGTAATAATAATTTCTTTTCGTGAATCATTCATACGCAACATTGTCTTCATTTCACGCATTGTCGTATGGTATACATACTCTAAATCCGTTTCCTGTGCACATTTTCTTGCGACATCCAAACCTAATAATGTGATTGGAAAATAAATATAACGAATCTTAATATCGGTTTCTTCACTAATCGTATCTAACATTGTTTTGATAGAACCCATATCATAAATTACGACAATACCTTGTCCATCATCAATTCGCTGAACCAGTGCTTTAATCTCTTGTAGAGCTGTAGCTGAATCCTTTTCTAAACACAAATCATAGGCATACACATTATTTGTATGTGTTAAAGTATTTGTGACATCACGCAAAGAAGTCGCAACCCCTTTACCATGGAAAATATACAAAAGTACAGGATGTCCTTCTGTATCTTCTTCGTCTTTAATTAAGAACATCGTAATAATAACGATTTCTTCAATCGGTAACTCAATATCAAACTCATCTTTAAACATTTGTCCCAATTGAATGGATATTCCATATTCCTTTGGATATTCTTGTACAATATGTACAATTTGATTATCATCCACACGCGATTGATTCAACTGCAGTGTTAATAATGAGTTCATGTGTAGACAAAGACCATAGAATACTTGTGGTTGAATTTCTCTTTGAAGCTCATTTTTACAGTCATCCATAATTTTAGATACCATACGAATAATTTTTGGATCCACAATCTTAGACAATTGCTCCGTATCATATTCATCATTAAAACTACGATAATAATTATATTTTTTAAACAACGTTGTGACATGATTATTAATAATATTATGAATGGTATCCGTATTAATACCACGCTTTGACAATTCATTATATTGACTACGAATTTCTGCATATAAATCAGGTGTATCATGATACCTAATAAATTGAGATTCCTCATGACAATCATAGATAAATAACATCTGAGCCCCTAATTGTTCATATAGATCTGTTGATTGCGTTCTAGCTCGAATCAAACTCTTTTGAACCTCATTGTTTAAATCTGAAAGTGTGACTTCAATATTAGAACTTGGATCATCCATGACACGAACACACGCAGTTGCGCATGCTCTTTTGATTTCCATCTCCAATCCTTTTAAATTTAAAGGAAAGTCTGTTAATAATAAAGCCTCTAAAATCTCGCGCTTTACTTCAATATTCTTCTTGGCATTATTAGCCTCAATCATAAAGAAATAATTGATTAATTCTAGTTTTTCACTTAGTGGACGACTCGCTAAATCTGGCAATTGAATAACCATAGACATTCTTTGGCTAAACTCGTTATATCCATTCGGACCACATGATAATACTAAGAATGTGGAGTTGGCATCTATAAAATCACTACGATCTTCACTAAACAACAATCCAGATTCTAAAAACTCCGATAATCGACTCTTTTCTGTTGAATTCAACAATTCAGCATTGTCAATAAACAACAGCCCTCCACGACTTTTCGCAAATAAAGAGTCTTCAATATTCTTTGGACTAAACAGTTTTTCATCCAATTCCTCAATATTATTTTTGTAGTGGCGACAATTTATTTTATAAATCGGTGCACTCTCACTGAATACACCCGCTTCTTTACCATATAAATATAGTGTATACACAAAGTGAGTGGTTCCACTTCCAGGTTTTGCGGTAACCAAAACATTTAAACTATTATTTGGATATAAAATAGCTGCTTTGGCAACCTGCAATGCATTGGCAAGACTTCCATCTGTACCAATCATCACTCTACCTACTGTATTTAATTCATTACCTGCTTCTTTTTGTGGTAAATAATATAATACAGGTCGAGTATTTGTCTTTTCCAAACGTTCATCTTTAACCAATTCATTTAATAAGGTCGAAACGTTCGATCTTTGTAGCTGAAAATATTCCGCAATTACCTTCGTGCTAATTCCATCCTTAAAGTCCGAATTGGTCATCAATTGTTTCTGTATAAATTCAAATACACTCTCTTTTGTCGTTTTCATCTTCTACACTCCATTATTCGTTTGAATTATACACTATTATACACAAAAGAAAAAGCCTACAAAAGTAGACTAATTCTGCATATGAACCATTTCTTCTTCAATCGTTGGATAAGAAATAAGTGTTTCACCATCTAAATCCTCATTAAACATATTCACACCACTGATCTGACGATTATTGTATGTCGTATAATAGTAAATTCCATTTCTTAAGTCGCAACAAGACGTATAAATTGTATATTCATACTTTCCTGGTTCCACTTCACAAAGACCTTTTTGTTGTTCCACACTACCAATAATGTGGAAATATTGACTTAAATCATTCTTATCACTCGTCGCATTGGCTCTTGTATAGGCAACACGCACAAATCTTGATCCACTCGATAAATCACCCGGAAGTCCCATAGCTCCAAAACCACGTGAATAAGCAGTTAAATCCAATCCAAAGTTATTTTCAGGCTGTTTGTTTGATAAATACATATAGTCATTCAAGCGGAACAACTGCATAGGTAATGGCGGATTGTTTGTCAAAACATGCGTAGGATTATCATATACATGCATACCATCTTCCATACACTCCACGACAATGCTTTCATTTTCATCACTGATCATATAGTGTAATTCAGCTACTGGAAAGTGTTCATTAAATGGTGTGGCACAAACATTTGTATTTTCTAATACGACTCTTGCCTCTTTGACACTTGCACATTGCGACAAGATCCAAGGAATAAATTCAAAGGCAGCCACATTGTTCATGCCTTCCTTGACTTCATAAAACTTTGCATTCCCAACAAAGTTTAATCCAGCCATTCCCAAGCCTTTCTCATTCATGGCATCATAATATAATGGATACTCTTCAAATACATGAGCCATTCCAATCAGAGCATAATGACTTTCATGTTGTTCTAAATGTCTAAAATGAAAATCATAATTGCGTGGCGCAACAGCTACTTGTTCTCCATATGAAAATTCATAATCTAAATTCCTTCCAAAAAAACTGATTAAAGCTTAATGCGGTACACATTAAAATCATCTCCTTCTACTTAATAGCTTAACACAAACCACAAAAAGATTACACACATAATAATGTACAAATCAAAATATGTGTTCATTGCGTGACATTCAAAAAAACTATATATTTTAAGTGTCATAAGAAATGCCTTATCTTATGATTAACCCTTTGGAAAATTATTCAACCCTATAAACTCAAGATACATTTTTATCTTAATAATTTTCCTCTCCCTAAAGCAATGTCAAGCCCGGACATTGCTTTTTATTTTACCTAAAAGAAAAAAGCCATAAGTTTCCCTATGACTTAAAATGCGAATACAATTCCTACAACCGCACTAGCTACAATAAACCAGATTGGATGTAATTTCGGTTTATACTTACTCAATGCCAACAATATGAATAGACAAATAAACTGCTTCCAATGAAATGTGGAGAAAGTATAATCACCAAATAAAGTTGTTACCAAAATATCAATGGTAGCTACGGCAATAAAGGCAACAACAGCAGGTTTTAATCCGGCAAAGATTTGTTGAACCAGCTTTGCCTCTTTAAATTTCTCTAAGAAATTGGCAATGATACAGATAACGATCAAACTTGGTAAAATCAAACCAAGTGTTACTATAATCGAACCTAATACACCATATTGACTAAAACCAACATAACTGGCCATATTGACACCCATAGGACCTGGTGTAGATTCACTAACCGCAATCATTG
This sequence comes from Eubacterium sp. TM05-53, assembly GCF_003436425.1. Lineage (GTDB taxonomy): Bacteria > Bacillota_I > Bacilli_A > Erysipelotrichales > Erysipelotrichaceae > Holdemanella. The sequence continues at coordinate 8,216 of NZ_QSPK01000063.1, read as the reverse complement.
TAGATAGATCACTCATAGTATACCAGCCATAACGAACCCCAATCTCTCTTAAGAAAGGAATAGTCGCAAGGCCTCCTCCTACCGCAAATAGTCCGGTTTTAAAAAATTCTAAAAACATCAACAACAATTTAGGCATTCTTCTTTAACCACCCTATTCTAGAAAAGACAACACCCGCAATACCAGCACCAATCACAAGTAACACCGTAGATACTTTAGTAAACATCGCAAAAATAAGAGCTACCGCAAAAATCAAGAAACCAATCTTATTTTTAATATTGCCCTTCCCTAATTTTAATACCGCATTGATCATCAACATACATACAGCTACACGAATTCCATTTAGGGCATGTTGTACAATGGCTAAACTTGAAAAGTTTGTGATCAAACCTGCAATCACACTAATAATGATGATGGATGGAGTAACTACACCTAGAGTAGCTGCAATCGCTCCTGGAACTCCGGCTTGATAGTATCCAATAAAAGTGGATGTATTGACCGCAATAACACCAGGTGTACATTGTCCAATCGCATAATAGTCCATGACTTCATCTTCTGTAGCCCAATGATATTTTTCAATAACTTCCTTTTGAATCATTGGCAACATGGCATATCCACCACCAAAAGTAAATAGACCCATCTTAAACCAAGAAACATATAATTGAATGAGTTTCTTCATTTTACTCTCCTTTTAATACAAATTTTTCAATGACTTCACAAACAGCACCTTCTTCACAAGTAGCCGTTGTAATATAGTCGCAATCCGGCTTGATACCTGGTGCTGCATTTTGTACACCCACACCTAAGCCAGCATCCTTAATCATGGATAAATCGTTATAGTTATCCCCAATCGCAATCGTATCCTGAATATCAATATGTAATAGATTGGCTAGTTTTTTTAGTCCAGCCCCCTTATTTACACCTTTATGGTTAAATTCAATATAACGATTACTTGAATATGAAACATCCATATCATACGTAATATCCTTTAGATCACGATCAATGCTTTGAAGATACTCAAAATCGGTATTTGTATATAATACTTTTACAATTTCTTGCCCCTTTAAAAAATCAAGATTCTGATCAAATACCTCAATCATTTCTTGACGATTCTGCACATATCTTTTTTCATCTTCCGTTAAGTTATATGCATATACCGCATCACGCGTATATACATGAATGACTACATCATACTTTAATCCACGCTTATATAATTCTTCAGCTTTTTCAAAAGAAATACCTTCAAAATGTAAAAGTCGATTATCCTTATTTTCAGTGATAGCACCCCCATTATATGAAATCACATATTGGTTTGCTTCATCAAAAAGATCCAATTCCTTTAATGTACCCTGAACTGTGTTATAACCTCTTCCTGTAGCCAGTACAAATTTAACACTTAAATCTTTCAACTTCTTAATGGCCTCAATATCTCTAGAATCAATTGTTCGATCGGGTTTGATCAAAGTTTCATCTAAATCACACGCAATTAACTTATACATAAGTAAACACCCTCCCTTAGATATGGAAAAATTATAAACCATCCTTTTTCAAAAAAAAAGTAGCATTAAAGCTACTTATAATACAGAACCAATCACATGAACTACAAAAGCTAAAATCCATGCAAGTACACATTGCCATGCCACTACACCGACTGCCCATCTTGCACCTAGTTCTCGTTTAATAGATGCGATAGCCGCAACACATGGTGAATAAATCAAACAGAATACAAGTAACGAAGCAGCTGATAGTGTAGTTAATGCACTATGTACACCACCTACAAATAATACTTGTAGTGTAGAAACAACACTTTCCTTAGCCATAAACCCACTAATCAACGATGTCACAATACGCCAATCTTGAAGTCCTAATGGTGCAAACACTGGGGCAATCCATCCGGCTACCATTGCCAAAATACTTTGACTTGAGTCTTTGACCATTTCGAATTGTAGGTTAAAACTTTGAAGGAACCATACAAGTACAGTGGCCACAAAAATAACGGTAAAAGCTTTTTGTAGGAAATCCTTTGCCTTTTCCCACAACAACTGACTTACATTTTTTAATCCAGGCAAACGATAATTTGGAAGTTCCATCACAAACGGAACAGCTTCCCCTTTAAATAAAGTGTTTTTAAATAAGAACGCAATCAATATACCTACGGCAATGCCCAAAACGTAAAGTCCTGTCATGACTAAACCACCTTGTTTTGGAAAGAACGCATTCACAAAGAATGCATAAATTGGTAGTTTTGCGGTACAAGACATAAATGGCGTCAATAAAATCGTCATCTTACGATCTCTTTCACTTGGCAAAGTACGTGTCGACATAACGGCTGGTACCGTACATCCAAAGCCAATCAATAAAGGAACAATACTTCTTCCGGATAATCCAATCTTTCTTAATAGTTTATCCATAAAGAAGGCTACACGCGCAATATATCCACTATCTTCCATCATAGATAAAAAGAAGAACAAGGTCACAATGATAGGTAAGAAAGATAAGACTGAACCAACACCCGCAAAGATACCATCAATCACTAGACTATGTACGGCATAGCTTACGTGAGCACTTGTCATCCATGCATCCACTACTTGTGTGATCCAATCAATACCAAGTTCTAATAAGCCTTGAAGCCATGCCCCAACCACATTAAATGTTAGATAGAATACAAGTAACATAATCCCAATAAACATTGGAATTGCGGTATATTTACCGGTTAAAATACGGTCAATTTTTTCACTTCGAACACGCTCTTTACTTTCCTTAGGCTTAACAACGGTTTGTTCACAAACCTTTTCAATAAAGGAAAAACGCATATCGGCAATGGCCGCACTATGATCGAGTCCACGCTCTTTTTCCATTTGAAGCACAATGTGCTCAATCATTTCTTTTTCGTTATCATCTAAATCTAAACGATCAAGAATCAATGTATCGCCTTCAATAATCTTACTGGCCGCAAAACGCAAAGGAATATCTTCCTTTTTGGCATGATCTTCAATCAAATGACAAATGGAGTGAATACAACGGTGAACAGCTCCACCGAAATCATCTTCCCCACAAAAATCTAAACGACCTGGTCTTTCTTGATATTTCGCAATATGAATGGCATGTTCAATCAATTCATCTACACCTTGGTTTTTAGCTGCAGAAATAGGTATAACTGGTACACCAAGCATAGCCTCCATACCATTGATATCAATCGAACCTTGATTGTTGGCAACTTCATCCATCATATTAAGTGCAACAACCATCGAAATATTCATTTCTAAAAGTTGCATCGTCAAATATAGATTTCGCTCAATATTTGTGGCATCTACAATATTAATGATAGCCTTAGGCTTATCATTTAACACAAAATTACGCGATACAATTTCTTCACTCGTATAAGGTGACATCGAATAAATACCCGGTAAATCTGTCACCATTGTGTTTGGATACCCTTTAATTGGACCATCCTTTCGATCGACAGTTACACCTGGAAAGTTTCCAACATGTTGATTCGATCCAGTAAGCTGGTTAAACAATGTGGTTTTTCCACAGTTTTGATTTCCTACCAAGGCATATGTCAAACATGTTCCTTCGGGCAAAGGATGTTCATCTGCCTTTACATGATATTTACCATCTTCACCTAAACCAGGGTGAACGGTGTTATTTATATTTTCTGCACTCTCATGCTTTCGTGTTCTCTCATCAATTAATTCAACCAATATTTTTTCAGCTTCATCTAAACGAAGCGATAATTCATAACCATGAATCTGTAGTTCCATTGGATCGCCCATAGGCGCAAACTTTACAACTGTAACCTCGGCTCCAGGTATAACTCCCATATCTAGAAAGTGTTGCCTTAATGCACCCGTTCCTCCAACGGCCTTAATCAATGCACTCTGTCCTATTTTTAGCTCTTTTAACGTCATGCATGTCCCTCCCCCAATTAGTTAAAATTATAATCATCTTATTTAAGTAGTCAATTCTAACCACCCGGTTTTTCAATAATTTATTGACATATTTTGTTTACTTGTTTACAATTGAACTGTTCACAAGTGAACATTAGGAGAGCATATGTTGACGATTGAAGAATTTTTGCGCTTATCCAATCGATTGCGTGAATATTATGGCAAACAAATCAAAGATCGATTTGCGGAATATACGTTTTCACCCAATGAAATCTCGATATTAATTTTACTACAAAACAACAATTCCATTACGACAAGTACACAGCTTCGTGTTGTATTGGGCGTTTCAAAAGCTTTGGTTTCTCGAAGTGTAACAAGCCTAGAACAAAAGGGATTGATCACAGTTAAAGGAATTCCAAACGATAAAAGAATTTCACATATTGAATTAACCGAAGATGCGATTCCTGTATTAGAAAAGATCAATATTGAAATTGAAAAAATCAATCAAGTATTATTCAAAGATATTCCTACAAAAGACATTCAATGCATGATTGAGACAATGAATAAAATGAACGAAAAAATAGAAGGAGCAAATTAAAATGAAATTTACAACAGCGTCCGAAGTGGATTTAGGACATGAAAAAGTTGGTAAGTTACTCTTTATGTTGGCGGTCCCTGCCATCTTAAGTCAAATTGTTAACTTACTCTATAACGTAGTTGACCGTATGTATATTGGTCACATTCAAGATGTAGGAGCTATTGCCCTAACCGGAGTCGGTGTTTGTCTTCCTATTATTATGATTGTATCGGCCTTTGCGTGTTTAGTTGGTATGGGCGGTGCTCCAAGAGCCAGTATTTATATGGGAAAACAAGATAATCCAACGGCTGAAAAAATCATGGGAAACTGTTTTATCGCATTGATTGTGATTTCTTTAACGCTAACTGTATGCTTATTAGCTTTCCAAACTCCATTACTACAATTGTTCCAGGCAAGTTCAAAAACAATTGTATATGCCAAACAATATATGGGTATTTATGCCTTAGGAACCATTTTTGTCCAAATGACACTCGGAATGAACGCCTTTATTTCTTGTCAGGGATTCTCTAAAACAAGTATGATGACCGTTTTAATTGGAGCTATCTTAAACATTATTTTAGACCCTATCTTTATCTTTGGATTCAATATGGGCGTAAAAGGAGCTGCACTAGCTACCATTATTTCGCAAGCTATCAGTGCAATCTGGGTCATTCATTTCTTGAGTGGTAAACAGACGGTTCTTAAGTTAAAAAAAGAAAATTTTAAAATCGTACCAAGCCTATTATTTCCTAGTTTAGCTTTAGGCATCGCACCTTTTGTGATGCAGTCAACAGAAAGCTTGATTTCTTTATGTTTCAATATGCAACTCTCTAAATTTGGTGGGGACGTTGCGATTGGAAGTATGACCATTCTAACGAGTGTTATGCAGTTTGCGATGATGCCAATACAAGGATTAACGCAAGGTGGACAACCCATCATCAGTTACAACTTTGGTGCTAAAAATGGCCAGCGCGTTAAAAAAGGCTTTTTACTTCAAACACTATGTTGTTTCACATACGCAAGTATCATCTGGATTCTAGTGGAATTATTCCCTCAAGTATTTATTTCAATCTTCACAAATGATCCTGAATTAATGTCTATGGCAACATGGGCCATTCGTATCTATATGGCATGCGTATTATTAATGGGACTTCAGATTTCTTGCCAACAAACATTCATTGCGTTTGGCAATGCCAAGATTTCTGTATTCTTAGCTATCTTTAGAAAGATCATTGTATTAATTCCATTGATTTTTATCTTACCAAGCATCCTATCCGATCATATCTTTGCGGTATTCCTAGCCGAACCAATCGCAGACTTTATTGCGGTAAGCACAACGGTAACACTATTTATTAAAAACTTTAAGAAGACATTAGCACAAATGAGTTATGAAAAATCATAACTCATTTTTTAGTATATTCAGCAAATCCTTTTTATTATTCTTTTCAGGATTGTAAAAACTATATTTTAAACACATTTTCAAAGCTTCTTGAATCTGTTTTCCCCTTAGATTTGTAGCTTCTATAATATCTTTTCCATTCAACGCAAGTTGGGATATACTCATACAACGATTTCTATTTTGGATGTAATAGTCATAGAATGATTCTACATCTACAGCTGATTTTTGTCCCAATTCAGAATGGGCCATCGCATCACAATAGCGAATTTGAAGTAATTTCAATAAGTGTTCTTCATCCAAATTATATGTAATGCGATATTTATAAATACAATCTAAATCACAAGTAAATTTATCATCATGATGCAAGACATAGAATGGTATCCACTTTCTTTGGTCATTTGTGAGTTTAAAACGTCGACAAAGCTCTTTCGATAATTCACTTCCCACCATGGCATGATGCTTAAAATGATCCTTCCCCTTAGAATCAGTTGTCTTCACTTGTACTTTACCCAAGTCATGAAATAATAGCGCAAAGGCCAATGTCTCATCATAGGGTTTTAAATAGCTCATCGCATCTAGTGTATGATGCAAGACATCGGTATAGTGATAGATTGAGTTTTGACTACAATGTAAAGCCAAATCCAACTCCTTAAATACAGGCTTTAAAAGAAGTGTCATATCCGCCAATACTTGTGGATTTGTTTCCATGATTTCTTTTAATTCATGTACGATTCTTTCTATCGATACATATTGAATCAAAGATGCATTTATATCGATGGATGTTTTAACTGTTTCATCCATGGAAAAGCCTAGTTTTGCGCAAAAACGATAGGCACGAAGCATTCTTAGGGCATCTTCATTAAATCTTCGATCTGGACTTCCAACACAACGTATCACTTTACGTTTTAAATCGACTTGCCCATTGTATGGATCAATCAAACCACGACTTGGATGATAGGCCATCGCATTCACAGTAAAATCACGTCTTGATAAATCTTCTTCAATTGTAGAAACATATTTCACACTGTCTGGATGACGATGATCTTTATATTCACTCTCTAAACGAAAGGTTGTGATTTCAACTGGGGAATTCGACAAGACCGTTACTGTTCCATGTTTGAGTCCTGTACCAATACTTCGATCAAACAAATTCAATATCACTTCTGGCTTAGCACTTGTACAAATATCATAATCATGAATCGGACGATTTAATAAATAATCTCGTACACAGCCTCCTACTACATAGGCTTCATATCCAATGTCATTTATTTTATGAATGATTTCTAATATATATTCAGGTAATTTCATACTCTAATTATAGAATAAAATCCATGCTTAAAAAAGCGTGGTTTTCTCTGCGGTTATAAGCCTTTACTACCAGCTCGCGTCTCAAGGCGCTGCTTTCACTTCGTTCAAGCTATCGCTTTTGACTCTCGCCAGCCATCAAAGGGCTTTGTTTATTTACTATTTCTTTCTCTTTGCTTTTTCTTGTTTATATGCCTGTTGCTCTGCTTCTGAGAATGGATTTGCGTACTCCTTTACACTCATTTTATCCATTGCGATATCATGCATTTCCTGCTCACGAATATATTTTGCTACTGTCGCATCATTCAACCCTACCGTACTTACATAATATCCTTCGCTCCAAAAATGTCTGTTCCCGAACTTATATTTCAGATTAGCATGTCTATCAAACATCATCAATGCTGATTTACCTTTTAGATATCCCATGAATGAAGATACAGACAATGATGGAGGTATCATAACCAGCATATGTACATGGTCCCTCATCAAATGTCCTTCTATTATTTCCACATGCTTATATCTACATAATTCTCTCAATATTTCACCCAAGTCTTTTCGATATTGATTGTATATCACTTTTCGTCTATACTTGGGAGTGAAAATGATGTGGTACTTACACATCCATTTTGTATGTGCTAAAGAGTTTGCTTTATTAGCCATTATAATCACCATTCTTTCTTATTTTGATAGCTTGAACACCTTCATTATAGAAAGAATGGTGATTATTTTGCATAACATTTTTTTGACACCACCCGCATAGCAGGTGGTTTTGTTGTTTCGTACTTCGTACTCAACTGGCTAAAGCCAAAAACGTAAAAGAAAAGCACTACCAAAGTGGTAATGCTCTGTACTGATTTTTAGGCACCTAATTATTTTCAGTTAAGTAACACTGTAGATTTAACTCATACAATAAAGTCATCTAGACATTGTCTGGACAGCACCCATTATGCTTTTGAAAACGAATCGTTATTCTACTCTAAGCCATCTACAAAGATCAATAACTTGAATACCTTGATAATCATATGTTTCATGACGTGTTCTTGCAAT
>NZ_QSPK01000062.1 GCF_003436425.1 Eubacterium sp. TM05-53 | reverse complement strand
GAAAGGAGGAGTATATTGTAGATGACCAGTTAGATGGGTCAATTACAATATACCAGGAGCTGAACTCCATAAGTAATAAAATTTACTTATTCGTTACAGCTCCATAAAAATATAAATTTATTTTGTAGCACCGCAAGTTGAGCATCTATATCCTGTCGTTACAGTTTCGGTATGTGTCACAGCATCATGGTGCACCGTCTGGTAGCCAGTGACTACTTCTCTCCATTCTGTGTGCCATCCACCGTTTCCTGTATCATTAATCATATGATCTTTTACGTGAGCAGAAACAGTAGCACTATTTAGTTCTGCACCACAGTCATTACAAATATCAAATGCCTTCATTTCTGTAACAGGGACTTGTTCATCATAAGAAGCCTGATCAACAACTGTTCTTGTTTCAGTCACAGCCACCCAGTTGTGTGTATGTTCATCAGGTTTTGAGTTACTTGAACTTGAACCATTGCTATTCGACGGTTTTGATGAACCAGAGTTATTATCACTGCTATTTGAAGGTTTAGAAGAAGAACTTGTGTTGTTCTTGTTCGAGCTGGCATTCGTAGTTGAAGCGGTGTTGTCCTTCTTTGATTCTGAAGAATTTGATTTGTTTGAAGAATCGGCTTTTGCTGTTTCTTCTTTCTTTCCTTCCTGTTTTACTTCTGATTCATCTTTTTTCTCATCTTCCGTCTTTGCAGAATCCTCAGATGGTGTCAAAGTGGCAGTACTGCCATCTTTTTTCGTTACATCCAGATTAACTTTATCTTCTTTTAAAGAAACATCCACTTTCTTTGTATCTTCTGTATCAACATCTTTGAATACGAATGTTTTATCTTCATCCTGTAATCCAATTTTTACATCCAGCTTGTCGTTTTCTTTGACAACGTAATACAAAGTACGTTCTTCATTGTTTTTTACAGCGTCACCATCTTCCAACAAGTTATCACTGAAACTTTCTTCAGAACTAGACTTTGTTTCAAATACAGTGATTTTCTTTCCAGTGTTGTTTGTGATCTTCAAAGATTTTGAATCCTTGCTTTTATGACCTATCGTTTTTACTTCTTTTTTCTTAGTGACTTCTGTTGTCTTTGTATCTTTTGTTGCAGAATTTGAGCATCCAGTCAACATACCGCCAGACAATACCATACTAAGAACTAATGCTCCTGCCATTAAAATTTTGTTTGTTTTCATTATATAACCCCCTCTGAAACCCTTAAAATGATGTAACAGCATCTGATATATAATAACAAACACTTATTAACCACCCTAAGATTGTTTGTGCAAACAACACAATTACAGTAATCACAATATATGCGATCAAAGTAAATTTATCTGTAAACATATTTACTGTCCCATGATCTAAACCACATGCGTGAAAACAAACATTCGCAAAAAGTAGAAACAACCATAATCTCGTAAAAAAAGCACTAATACCTAGCATAAATTCTAAAAAGATTGCAAGCATCTGAAACAAGAATGAATCTAGTAATCTGAAAAATATTCCAATCAATTCCAGTATTATCATCTTCAAAACCTCCATTTTAATCTTAATTTAAGTAACTCCTATATACTATTAATCATTTATATATGCGAAGTTTATAACTTCCTACAATCATTTTACCGCTATTTGCGGTATATTAAAATAATTTTATTTCTCTTCCATATAATCTATTTGAGGTTTATATATGTACTTAAAAAGAATTAGGGATTTAAGAGAAGATAATGATTTAACACAAACCGAAGTTGCAAAATACTTGAGAATAAGTCAACAATATTATTCAAATATCGAAAAAGGTGAACGCACCATTTCTGTCGATATAATTTGTATGCTCGCAGATTATTATAAAGTTTCTACTGATTATTTATTAAACAGAACAGACATAAAAAAACCATTTTAAGCAAGCAACAAAACTTGCTTTTTTTATGATCAAAATGAGCCTATTTTTTGGCAAACTTTTGGCAAACTTTTATGCATAAAAAACCACAAAAAATCATTTATATACAAAATAATATGCTTTATTTAAGGCATTTCTTCTATTATTCATATCCTTATATTCCTATTTATTTCTCCTACTACCCCTGCCAGTTTGAAACTCAAAGTTCTGAATTTACTTTATATAAAGGAGTTCAGAACTTTTTTATTTCTTAAGTTCTCATTTTTGGCAAACAATTTGGCAAACTTTTCATTAAATCAAAACCAGAGATTTTATTTCTCTGGCTTTTTTAATCCTCAATAATTCTTTCTGGATGATTCCTTTTCATATACAAATAAAATGCATATTTTGGAATATCGTAAATATTCTTATACTTCTTATCCATAATAAAGTCATGCACTAATTTTAGATCATCAACATTTTTACAATAAGTTAATACCGCTATTTTTGAATCATCAATAAAATCAAATTCTTCAAGCATCTCTTTTGTTTCTAAATATAGTTCTTTATAATTCATAATTATGCCCTAAACACATCAATCATATCCACAAACCACTTTAAATCATTCATATTCTTAAAACTATGAGCTGCAATATAAAGTCTTCCATCCTCATTCAAGTTTATTGAAAACTTATGATTTGATAAAGCCATGATTCTTTCTAATCGATTTGCATTTAATATCTCAAGAGCCAATTTCTCATCTCCACAAGTCACATTAAACTTTTTATCAAACGCCTCATTTCCAGTTTTAATAGTTTGTTTATCCAATAAACTGCGAGGATATATAGTTAGCCATGTATTAAACTTTTGGTCAAGCTTACACAACATCCATTCTCCCGTATAAACTGTATTTTCATTCTTTTCCCATAAGCCCGTTTCATCACGCAAGACTTCTGTCACATCTGTAAGTTTAATAGTACAAAACCCTACATCTAAACCTTTATATTTACCTTGTACATACCCACTGCCACTACAATAATCATGTTTAGGCAAAGGAATATTTGTATCACTTACATTCAGTATATGACTTTCTGGGTTCATTTTTACATCCTCAAAGAATTCATGTACTACATTCATATTCAATTCGTTGTCTTCTTTATCCTTGATCATCTGCCCTAAACCAAGAATCACACATCCAATAATAACTAAAACAAGATTACCACCAAACACAATACCCACTATTGCAATCAATAATCCTAGTATTGACAACAATCTTTTACCCATATCCTTCATCTCCCTTCACTCTCATATTAACAAGCCCAAAAATACATCTCAAACAATTCACTAAATTTACCAGAATATAGACAAAGAAGGCCAATGATCACTGGCCTTCATTCATTTATTTCGAATATCTGAAATTGGATAGGGATAAATCAACCTTTAAAAGTCATAGGGATTTTAGCTCTGAGATATAGATCACCTTTAAACATTCATAGGGTTTTCAACCCTACAATTCTTAAAGCCAACTTTTAGTCGACCCTATCTAATTGCGGATTACCTTTTTTATTGAACCAAGTGGAAAATGCAGGGGTTTGATCCTGCATTTTGCGGCATTAGAAGCTACCGCCACCACCACCATACGTGTCGCCACTACTACTAGTGAATGTGCTACTTCCTCCGCTCGAACTATCATCATCGTCAGATTTAATTCGATTACGAGTTATCGTGTGATACAAGAAGTAGTCATGAGACTCTTTCATCTTCAACGTATTTTTCTTCATATAGTTATGTGCCTTGTCTTCAAAACTAACAGAATGAAGTTGTTCACGCTTTTTACTAACCACAAAAACTGCACAGACAAAACCTACTAAAAGACTTATTGGAACGCAGTACCATGGAAGCCATTTAAACGGCATATTTCCAACATCATAAGGGCTACCATTATGTGCCTTTTCTACAAACTTTTCGCAAAGACTACCAAACGTTGTAAAAGCCTTCATGTACTTCTCCTTCTTAAAAGAAGGACCTAGCTTTTCACTAATATAACTAATTCCGGCATCCGTAAAGGCTGTAATACCATAACCATGAGTGGCCATCCAGAACTTACGAGTTTCCATGTTGACAACTAAAAGAATTCCATCTTTATTTTTACCCTGACCATACTCAAGCGCTTCATACATCGTCATCGCATAATCAAGAAGTGCCTTACCACCCGTATCTTTTGTAGTCAATATCGCAACATCTAAACCTTGACGCTTACCAATTTCAGTTAAAGTATCATTTAACTCTTTTCTTTCATCCTCAGTCAATAAACGTGCATCATCATTCACAAATCTTAGTCCATCTTGTAATGAAGTAAGACCACTTAAAGCCTGCGCATACTCTTCGGCAAGATTTGGCGCTCTAGTAATATAGTCATCGCAAAGTCTTGCGTATGTTTCAAACGCATCCACATATTTTCCACTACTTAAATAAGGCGCAAACTCACTACCAATCGCTTGAATCGCATCTGATGAAATAGCTGAAGTACCTTTTCCATAAGTAGACATCCACCACTTACGAACTTCCATGTTGACAACTAATAAAGCACCATCATCACCATAACCACGCTCATCATATTTCGCTTTTGCGTAGTCTTCTATGGATTGATCATCCATATCATCCGCTGTAATTACCGCAACATCTACACCTTGTCTTTCACTGATCTCAGTTAAAGTATCATTTAATTCCTGCTGTTCACTTACAGTTAATAAGCCTGCATTATCCTCTACATATCTTAGATCTTCACTCGCAAAAACCGGGAAGCACATCATAAGTGCAAGTAGAAGAGATGAACATAAAATACTAAGTTTTTTCATATACAACCTCCTACTTTCCCCAACTCATAATCAATATTACGATATAAGCTAAAACACTTCCAAGAAGCGTAACCACTACATAGTACAAGTAAACTAGGCTCTTATTTTCTGGAAGATTCCCTACAAATTTACCCGTTTGACCATTCATCGCAAAACTGTAGTTTTCACCCTTCCACTTCGTATTTAAGATCCACACTGGATACAACGCATATTTTGCCGTACCATTCTGAATCTGAACTGCACTATCCTCACAAGTAACCGTATCATACTTACCGCAATTGGTCATAAACGCATCTTCCGTAGACTTCTTTACACGGGTATTGGCACGATCAATACTTGAATCGGCATCCACATCATATTTATCGGCTAAAAAACCAGCTAAATAGGCCGTCTGAAAATCCACCGCATCTTTTAAGTCATAAGGCTCAATAGACTCCATCATATCATCTGGCATCTTGCTCGAACCATCCACCGGAATGTTTTCAAATCTAACATGCCCCTTACGATATAAACGATAGTATTTGGTTTCCGTATAATCATATTCTGAGTCCGACCACATACGAACCTTTGTCGCATTATAACGAACCTCACCATCGGCATCCGCATCAAACAACCAGAAAGGCACATATACACCTTTGATTTCTTCAATATGATTTTCGGATCTAAATTCTTTAGGCAATAAAGTCTTACCCTTATAGTGCTGTTTCAAGCCTTCCTTAGCCGCCTTTTTATCCAACTTAAATGGAATCACTAAATCTGGCTTTAAGACACCACCCAATTTTTCCTTTACGACAATCGGACTTCCACAAAACGGACAAGACGCAGCCGCCATATTTTCATCCGCAACAATTTCACCACCACACGAATTACAAACATAGGTCAATAATCCATCAGTTTCATTTTCAGCCCATTCTTGACCTGGCTTCACATCCCACTCAAATTGATCTTCTTCCTCTATCTTTACAGAATCATATTGCTGAAGTGTTTCCAGAGAAAATTCTGTATCACAATAAGGACACTTCATCTTCTGAAGTTTTGTATCAAACGAAATGGAACCATTACAACAAGGGCATTTAAACTCTTGTAACGTACTCATAATTAAAACCCTCTACTTTTCTATGTCATTATCATCAAATGGGTCACCACACTCCGGACAGAATTTAGGTGCATGATGCGGATCCTCAGGTTGCCAACCACACTTATCACAACGATACAACGGTTCATGTGCCGGTTTTTTTGCACCACACTCTGTACAGAATTTACCCTTATTTACAGTACCACAAGTCGGACAAGCCCAACCCTCAACACTAGGCTTAGGCGTTCCACACTCCGGACAGAATTTACCACTTGCTAGATGTCCACAAGTTGGACAAGTCCAGCCATCTGCCTTTGCCTCAGGCGTAGGTGCAGGAGTCGGTGTTGGAGTTGGATCAGGAGCTGGTTGAGCAGCAGCACCCGCCGCATATAAGTTTTGCGCATTAATACCACCCTGATTCATGGCCATACCCATACCCATAAATCCAGTCATTGCACCAGACGCATTATTGGCAGCATCCTTCATAGCCGTAGCCTGGGCACCAACCAAACGACTAGCCGCAACCGTTTGATTCATCGTCATCGCATTTTCTTCCCACTCTGTGATCTTCTTTTCTTGATCTTCAGGAATACTCAAAGAGTTAATATTGAAAGATACAACTTCCAAACCACGCTTAGCACGCCAAATATCACTCAATTCATCATTTAAAGCGGCCGCAACATCCATTGTGTGAGCCGGAATCTCATAATACATCACACGATCTGCACTTAATTTTGCCAAGGCAGGCTGTAAAGCCGTCATCAATTCACCCTTAAGTTTGCCCTCAATAGTTTCAGACTCAAAATCCTCTGCCACATTTCCACAAACATTTGTATAGAATAAGATTGGATCTGCCACACGATATGTAAAGTTACCGTTACAACGCAATTTCACAGACAACTTGAAGCCCAATTCTTCATTCACAACCACTCTAAATGGAATTGGAGTCGCCGTTCCATAAAGAACCTCGCCCATTTCTTTTGTGTTCACATAATACACTCTTTGATCCTTAGCCGTATCTCCACCAAAAGTGAAACGCTTAGCCATTGTTGAGAAAGAATCCTTAATACTCTGACCTAAACTTCCCGCAAAGATGGAAGGTTCACTTGAAGAATCATACACAAATTCTCCTGGCGTTGCACAAAGCTCAACAACACGACCCTGATCAACAATCAACATACATTGACCATCCGCAACCGCAATCACACTACCATTTGAAATGATATTGTCACTTCCTTTATTACTCGACTTTTTACCCGTCCTTTTAGAACCCTTACGAACCAATACATCCTGCTCTAATGCATCACAATAAAAGTACTCCTTCCATTGATCGCCAAAAACAGAACCAACAGCTCCAGCACCTGCTTTAATTAATCCCATATTATTTACCTACCATTCTTCTATTGTTTTTACTTGTATTTCTTTTACAATCGCTCTTACTAAAGAATCAAATTCATTCGATTTACTCAGAATTTCGATTCTCAATACACCACTTGATATATCTGGATAGTCCACAAGATATGTACGTTTTATATAATTACCATCCTCTTCCTCATATATACATGTCTTATAAGCAAGTATCTCTAAATCTTTATAATCTAGATTTTCAAACTCAACACGAACCACTTCATCATAAGACATCGCATTGTTTCGAATATAAGGAATAGTATCCACAAACACTAAAATATCCGTATTCTGACCAAGAATGCGATACATCATTCCAGACGCAACCACTTTACTTTTATACGAAACCCGCTCATCCTCTACAAGAAAATAAGCATCAATATTTGAAAGAGAGAATGTACAAGCCAATCCTTGTACACTCATCTCTTTTCTTTTGGCATATCCATCATTTGGATTCGACATAAAGTACAATTATTCAACATCTAAAAGTTCAACAACTTTGAACTCTTTAATGATCGCTTCTGCCAATTCATCGGAAATATCATTATCATCATATTCACAGACTTCAATACAAACGATTCCATTTGGAAGATCTGGATGTTCAATATAGTATTGTTTCTTTAAACTATCCTCATCCGATAAATCTGCAACTAAAGCTCTATAACCACCGACTTTTGTCTCTGTATATTCAGCTTCCCCATTCAAATCTTTTGTCGCAAGTTCCTCAATAGTATATCCATCACTCCATTCTGCGAATGCATCATCTCCTACATATACTAAAAGAACCGGAAGATAATCATCATAAACTTCATATTTTGTGTTTCCAAGCGATAATTCCGTATTGTAAACAGGCTTTTCTAAACCCTTCACCAAATAGAAAGAATCCAAGTTTGGCAATTTAAAATTACAAGCTAGACCCTCCGTTTCATACTCTTTTCGATCCGCAAACTTCTGCTCCTCTTTCTTCTCTACCGTTTTTGTACCATCCGTCTTTGTAGTCGTACCACCATCACTTGCACCACACGCAACTAGACTCAAGCCCATACCAAGCACAAACAGACTTGTTAATAACTTATTATTTTTCATATTATGTTCTCCTATTATTATTTAATTTCTACCTTCAATTGCTGCAAAGCCGCTAACATTACATCTTCTAACCCTGTCGTATCATCTGAATTATCACGAAGCGTTACAGAACATGATAATATTACATTTTTATCGCCTACTAGATAACTTAACTTATACATATACGTTGTATCATTGGCACTATTCCAATAATTCGTATACCTTGTAGCACGATAACCCGAATATTCACCCAATGTATATTCTGTGAATGGCTCTTCTCCTTTACTTAAATGCTCATTATGGAAGACGATAGCCTCTTCAAGCGTAGAACTAGAATCCGTGCATATAGAAACACTTACTGTACGCTTAGGATCTTCTCTACTTAATGTATAACCAACATTTCCCTTATCCTGATTTCCCTTGATTGTGTCATACTCCATACTTGGCGTATAGAACGAAGTCAAATCTCTCGGTAATATTAATTTTGCACGAGACGATTCGCCAACAATTTCCTTGCTGTTTTCATCAACCTTTTCTTCTTTAACTTCCTTCTTTACTTCTTCTTTCTTTTCATCCTTCACCTTTTCGAGCTTCATATTCTTAATGATTGCTTTCGCAAAAGGTTCTAAATCAGAAGTATCCTTTTCTTTATCATTCTTCTGGTTGATCTCAATGGAAACGACCTTATTGATATCCTCGACTGGATAATCTACATAATAGTGAAGTCTAGTATTTTCAACTGTACCCAGATTGATGGTGTGACTATACGCATCAAAGCCCTCAAACGTACAAGGCTTATACTTTTTATCCTCGTCATTTTCACCATACATTGAATTCTGTAGATCCGCACTCTTTTCAGCAGAGCTAGACGACAACAATTTAATTTCAGCATTCAACTCATACTTATTCTCTTCATTTAAACACTTATAGACAATCGAACCATTATCCTTTAACATACTCTCCATTTTACCTACACCCTCTCTAGATGAAGTAAAATAAGGAGATAGATCTTCGGGAACACTCAATTTAGCCGTTCGATCCTGCGTATCCATTCGTTTTTCTTCTTTTTTCTTTTCTGCTACCTTAGCCTCTTCTTTTTTAGACTCAGGCTTATCATTTGAACAAGCCACTAAACTCAGTCCCATACCCAAAACTAAGAAGCTGGTTAATAACTTATTCCCATTCATATTATTCTCCTATTAATTCAATCTTTAAATTATGTACCACATCCAGCAAAAACGGCTCTAACAAGGAAGTATCGTCATCATTACGTAATTCTTCACGAATGGTTAGTACGACATCTTGACCATCCACTAGATAATCAAGCACATAATGATATTCAATCGATTTATCACTTGACACCACATACTTATATCCAGAATATTCACCTACAGTACATGGCTCATACATTTTTGATTCATCCTTACAAACCTTGTTGTGAGAAATGCTGGCAGCCTCTGCTGAATCCCAGCCATCCGTTCCAATTGAGAAATGAATGGTAAACGTACGATCTTTCGCATACAATGAATAACCAAGAACATTCGATTCTTCCATATAGCTATATCTAGAAATTTCTCTAGCAGGCGTATGGAAAGAAGTCAAATCTTTAGGTAAAGTAACTCTTACCTTTTTATTCGCATAACTAATAATCGTACTGTCCTTTTCTTTTTCTTCCTCAGCTGCCTTAGCCTTTTCTTCTTCCTTCTTCTCTTCTTTTACCTTTTCTTCTTTTTCTTCGATTGCCTTAGTCTCTTCTATTTTCTTTTCTTCAGCTACCTTAGTCTCTGGCTCATTTGATGAACAAGCCACTAAACTTAGTCCCATACCCAAAACCAAGAAGCCAGTTAATAACTTATTCCTTTTCACTCTTATCACCTACTCTTCCATACAAATTTCAACAACGATATTATCCAATACAGCAAGTGTTACCTCATCCAAATCATTGGCTTTTTCTTGTTCTACATAAATTTGTAAGACAACATTATCTTCACCAACCGGATAATCGATCAACATCTTAGAATAGGTTTTATCAGACGAATCATATACTGTTGTTTTCTTGTAACCCGAATACTTACCAATCGTAAATTCCTTATATTGATCTGCTTCATCTTCAAAACCTGCATTCAAGACATCCGCCGTTTCCTTGGCCGCCTTACGATAATCGCAATCAATTGAAATTCGCGTGATATACGTACGATCATCCGAATGTAAATCATATTTAAGGATACGACCACCCTCTAGCTTACCCGATATGTTTAAGCCTTCTTGTTTCGGTGTATAAACCGACAATAAATCTGGCATCGTCATCTTAATGAAATAGCCATTCATTTGTGCGACTCCAGTCATTTCGCCAATCTTTACCTTCTCTTCTTTTTTCACTTGTGAAGGCCTTGGTTCTTCTGGCTTTTTTGCACAAGAAACTAGACTTAAGCCTATACCTAGCGCAAGCAAGATCTTAGCTAGCTTATGATTCATAGGCTTACTCACATTTCTTCTTTTCAACTTTTACATTATCCAAAATTGCAGTAATAATAGCTTCTGTATCCGAATCATCCGCTTCCGCTTTTAGCTTTTCAACAACAACCTTAATTGTTCCTTTAAAACCATCTCGATCCAAATTGAAATACATATTGTACGTTACATAATCATCATAAGAATAATCCGAAATCTTATTTACACCTGTATAATTTCCAACCTGATAAGGCTTATAAAGCTTACTCTCATCTTCCTCACCTTTATTGAAGGTTTCAGCCACTTCATCCGCTGTCGCATCTGCATTTGCTTCAACTGTCGCAATCTTTTTCGTATCGGCTTCTTTATTTTCAAAGCTATAGCGAATAAAAGAATCATTCACAATCTCTCCGGTAACCTTTACACCATCTGCTGGCGTATAAATCGTTGTGAAATCTTGAGGCATTGTGATGATGATCTCATACTTCTTGTTGTAGTTTTTGCTCACCACAAAATCCGTTGTTTTCTCTTCTTTCTTTTCCTCTTTCTTTTCTTCCTTTTTAGCTTCAACAACCTTTGTATCTTCCTTTTTAGGCTCTGGATCATTCGATGAACAAGCAGCTAAACTCAAGCCCATTCCGATTACTAATAAGCTTTTCACAAATTTTGCGTTCATGACTACTTAACCTCAACTTTCATATTGCCCAAAATAGCTTTCATCGCTACTTCCATATCCGTTGTATCTGTATCATAGAATTGTTCTACCGTTACAGACATCACTACAGCAGAACCATCCACACTTGCAAAATCCAACAACAAGTTATCTTTACATTTGAAGCTAGGATTTTCACTTGTAGTCACTTTTCTAAAGCCACTGAATTCACCCACCGTGCTAGGCTTATATTGTTCCGATTCATCATCCTTAAATCCTTCATTAATACGATTCGCATAGGCTTCTGCACTCTCAGCACTGATTGGGTTTACATAAATAGCCATTTTAAAATCACCAAATTCATCTTCAAGCGTATATGAGATTTGTTGCTCACCTACTTCTGTTTTAACTTCTAAACCATCTCTACTTGGTGTATAGAATGAAGTAAGCTGTGGAATTGTGACTGTATATGTCTTACTCGAAATTTCTCTTACTAATACAACATCCGTACTTTCTTCTTTCTTTTCTTTTTTCTTTTCTTCTTTCTTTTCTTCCTTCTTCTCTTCTTTTTTCTCTTCCTTCTTTTCTACAACCTTTGTATCTTCCGGCTTTTCACTTGAACAAGCTGTTAATCCAAAAAACATACTTAGTACTAATGCACTCGCAAACAATTTTTTATTATTCATATTGATACTCCAATTCTAATTTGTCATGATCAAACAAATTTTTGATCTCTAATTTTTCATATAACGGCATTACTTTACAATACGATAAGACTTGTTGATTATAGTCATCATATCCATACACAAATCCGTCTTCTTCCATACCTACACTAAACAATAGGCCAGAATGCGAATTCTCTTGATCCTGCATTGCATACAAACCATTCTCATCGATTTGAAGTGTTACACTCTCATTTGTATACGTACCCTCAAGACTTTTAAACGGCTGATTTTGCAATGCATCAAATAAATCAATCAACTGATCATTTTCTGTCAGTGCCTGCCCACTACGAAGGCTTTTTACTTTATCTAACCCATATAATGGTCCTTGACTACAAACACGCTCAATCGGCAAACCATCCTCAATCGCAATCACTTCCACCAAACCATTTGTCGTTAGCGCAAAACCATAAGTGACACCAGGACCTATTTCATACACATGAACTTGTTTATACTCATTAAAACAACCGTGCACCTTATACGTTTTATCCGTTCCACTATAGTAAAGCGATAGCTTATTATTCTTTAATGTCATAGTCATCTGGTCAAACGTGGAAGAATCTTCTATCTTATAAGACTTCTTGCGACTTGGCCTATACAAAACCATCTTTGTTCCAGAACCAAAATTTGTGGCGACAGGAATCAATACATTCAATTTTCCTTTGTGGTAAAACACATCCAGATTTGAAGGCAACAAACCAATTGTTTGAGCTCTTAATTCCTTTACATTGTCATAATATTCATTGGCATATTCCTGATCAAAAGCCTGTGCAGCCCATACCTTCATATCTTTTTGACTGATTTTATATTTCTTATACAACTTTTTATTCGAAACACGCTTCTTCGTTTTAGAATCAAAATGATACACCTTATACCTAGGATATTCCGTCTCTACTTCTTCCTTAATAACTAAACTCAATAGATTTGAATGTGTATACACATCATAACTAACCTTTGTGTCCGGCAACGTATACCCTTCTTCTTTTGCCTCATCTAAAGAATCTACCAAATCCTTGTATTCATTTTTGATTGTCTGATTCAATTTCTTTGCGCTCTTTGAATCACAATGAATATAAGGTAAGGAAATGTCATACTTACCAACATTTCCCCATGCATCCTTATATTCTTCATGAATATTGTAGAAATCTGAAATATATACCTCTTCATTAGGTTGTGATTTACAACCTGTAAACATTAGATTCAAACTAAGAAACAAGACCGAACAAAGCTTAATCCAAGTCATATCCAGCTAGAGCTTGATCGGCTGCATCTTTAAATTGCGTACGATCTCCAATGATCGTTGCCCCAAACGCATCCACTGTCGCTTTCGCTTTTTCTTCTAAATTTTCTCCATTCTTTTTGGCTTTCGCTAAATCCCACATACTCTTTGTTGCCTTAAATTGAGTTACAGACTTTTTAATGCCACTTCTAAATGAATCATCTAAGCCAAACAATTTATTTAGATAATCTACACATTGATGACATCTTGTTTCATCATCAAATGGAATATAGACATCATTTAAACCTTTTGTATGTACAAAGCCTAAGTGAACACACTTTTTATCTTTGTCCGAACCACTCGTTCTAGCTGGCATATTTTCGGTTTTATAAATCTGAAGATTTTCTAGACGATATACACACGCATATATTTTTGTATTAAACAAACCTCCACGAGCTTCAATAACCGCAACCAAACCTAGACTTGGTGCAATATAAATAGGACCAAAAGACTGCATCTTTTGATTTTTATCACGCGTTTTTTTCAAAGGTTCCATTAAATCTTGCCAAATCTTTGTACCCACCTCAGTTTGATGAATATGATCCTTGACATTATCTAGATCTGAATGAACATAATCATAATATTTTAATCCCTTTGCACGACAACCCTTTGTACAAATATAATTTCCATCCATTAATTTCTGTGATTGTAAAACATTAATTGTAGCACCACAAATTGCACATGTATTCGCCATATATGATTCCTCCTTTTCTGTGCATTATTATGATTCAAGCGCATCCTTTAATGCGTTTGCCACCTGTAAAGATGTTGATTGCCAAATTAATTGAATATGAAAACCAATAATCTAATCACATTAAATGA
>NZ_QSPK01000061.1 GCF_003436425.1 Eubacterium sp. TM05-53 | reverse complement strand
CGACAATAGTTGGGCTTGCCCCTGCGAAGATAGCTAGCTGCCGGGTCCTTTTTTTTTGCCTTTTTTGTAGTTTTATTGTAAAATCATGAGTTGTATGGAGATTGAAATTATGAAAAAAATTGGATTTAATAATCAAAAATATTTAGAAATGCAGTCAGAGCATATTAAAGAAAGAATTTCTCAATTTGGAGATAAATTATATTTGGAGTTTGGTGGAAAATTATTTGATGATAATCATGCTTCTCGTGTATTACCTGGATTTTCGCCAGATTCAAAATTACAAATGTTGATGCAGTTAAAAGATGATGCTGAAATTGTCATTGTCATTAATGCTAATGATATTGAACAAAATAAAACTCGTTCCGATTTACAAATTACATATCAAGAAGATGTTTTACGTTTGATCAATGAATTTACACAAAGAGGATTATATGTTGGAAGTGTTGTTGTAACACAATACAATCGTCAAAAAGCAGTTGATTTATTTAAAGCTCGTTTGAAACGTAGAAAAATTGACGTATATTTCCACTACTTTATTGAAGGATATCCTACGGATACTAAAAAAATCATTTCGGATTCTGGATTTGGAAAGAATGATTATGTTAAGACAACAAGACCTTTAGTGGTTGTAACAGCACCTGGTCCTGGTAGTGGTAAAATGGCTACTTGTTTATCACAGTTATATCATGAACATAAACATGGCATTAAGGCTGGATACGCAAAATATGAAACGTTCCCTATTTGGAATTTGCCTTTGAATCATCCTGTTAATTTAGCTTATGAGGCTGCAACTGCAGATTTGGCCGATGTAAATATGATTGACCCATTCCATTTACAGGCTTACAATGAAGTAACAGTTAACTATAATCGTGACATTGAAATTTTTCCTGTCCTAAAGAACATTTTTGAAGAAATATATGGTTCAAGTCCTTATCAAAGTCCAACAGATATGGGTGTAAATATGGCGGGTTTATGTATTAGTGATGATGAAGCATGTTGTAATGCAAGTAACCAGGAAATCATTCGTCGTTATTTTGTAAGTAAAACAAGATATGCTCATGAACTATGTTCATATGAAGAAGTTCAAAAACAAGAAGTTGTTATGAACAAAGCGGGTATTACAGAATTAGATCGTCCTTGTGTTGTGGCTGCACGTAAAAAAGAAGAACAAACTCATTCTTTCTCTGGGGCTATTGAATTGGATGATGGAACAATTATTACAGGAAAAACAACGAATTTAATGGGTGCTTGTTCAGCTGTTTTAATGAATGTATTAAAACATCTTGCAGGAATTGATAAAAAGAAAGTTTTAATTTCACCAGAAGCTATTTTACCTATTCAAAACTTAAAGACAGAATATTTAGGTTCGGTAAATCCTAGACTTCACTCAAATGAAATTTTAATTGCGTTATCTGTTTCTGCTTTGCATAGTGAAGATGCAAAAAAAGCATTAGCTATGTTACCAAAATTAAAAGGTATGCAGGCACATGTAACTTGTGATGTTGCGGATGTAGATTTAAGTATTTATGCGAATTTAGGCATTATGCTTACATATGATGCTAATAAAAAATAGGAGGTTTCTATGGCAAAATCAATTCCTAGCTCTGGAGCAGGAGCTGTTCGTATTATTTTAAAAAATAAGGATGCTTTCCATTTTGATTTAAGAGAAAAGAAAGAAGAAAATGGAAAAGTAAGCTATTTATTTGATGTGTATTATGAAAATACTACAGGTACTTTAAATGTATTGATGGAAAACAACGAGCCTGTCATTGCCGCATTAAACTTAAGTTTGGGTAAAGTTATAACTTTATCTAATGATACAAACTTAAAAAAATTATGTAATTACGTAGTAGATCAGGTGAACGCATAATGAAGATAAGATTGCATGTTGTTGTAGACAAAGAAGATGATGCGGTTGTTGAAGTTGTTCAAAATGCATTGAATGAAATTTGCGCAAAGATGTCTTATTCTCCAAGTCGTTTACAGCCAAGTTTAGCTGGTTGCATGGAATTTTATGCGACAAGTGATTTGAGTGAAGATGAAATTGATGATTTATTATCAAAATTGAATAATGACTGGGATGGAGAAAGCGATGATTGTCAGGCTTATAGCTTTAATACGACAATGTTTCATCCAAATGTTTACTACTTACAATTCCAATCTTTCTAGGAAATATTATGATTGATTACACAGAAGGTTCAAATAAACAATATCATACTCAATTAGAGGAAAGTGATGTTGGTGAATATGTCATTTTGACGGGAGATCCCAAAAGAGTAAAGGATATCGCAGCTTATTTAGATGGTGCCTATTTTGTTGCGGATAACCGTGAATATGTTACATATTCAGGATATATAAATGGGGTTTTGTGCAGTGTTGTTTCTACTGGTATTGGTGGAGCTAGTACTGCAATCGCAATGGAAGAGCTTGTACAACTCGGTTGTCATACATTCTTACGTGTAGGTACTTGTGGAGGTATGCGACTTGATGTTTTAGGTGGAGATATTGTGATTGCGAGCGGTGCTATTCGCCAAGAAGGTACAACACGTGAATATGCACCTATAGAATTTCCGGCTGTTCCTAATTTTGAAGTTTTAAGTGCGCAAGTCGAAAGTGCAAATAAACTTAATCTTCCTTATCATGTAGGTGTTGTTCAAAGCAAAGATTCTTTCTTTGGCCAACATGCACCTGAAACAATGCCAGTTTATCAAGAGTTACAAAACAAATGGGATGCGTATTGTAAACTAGATTGTTTAGCATCTGAAATGGAATCAAGTACAGTGTTTATCGTAGGACAAACGCGTCACGTTCGCAGTGGAGCTATGTTTTTGTGCTTGGCAAACCAGGAAAGAGAAAAAGCAGGATTAACCAATACACAGAATCATGATTTAAAACCATTGATGGAATGTGCTGTTTTAACATTGAAAAATTTGATACAAAAAGATGAGGCTGAGAATCACTAAGATCTCAGCCTTTTTAATACATTTGGGATGTTGTTGATAATATCTTCTGGCATAAAACTTGCCGAATCTATATCAAGTTTGGCACTTTGCGAATGAATATAGGTAGCACATAGAGCGGCTTGTAAACTATCTTTGCACTGTCCAAGCATCGCAACAACAATACCACATAAAATATCTCCGCTGCCGCCTTTTGCCAGACCTGCATTTTGTGCATCTAAGACATAGACATTGCTTTGATGGGCAATATAGGTTTGACTTGATTTTAGTATTAGTACACAGCTTGGATATTCTTTTGAAAAGTCGAGAGCTACTTCGAATGGGTTTGATAAAATGGTTGAAACATTTATACCTGTTAAATCGGACATTTCTTTAATATGCGGAGTTAAAATTGTGGTTTCATTTCGTTTTAATAAATCAATGTTTTTTTGAGCAGCCCATAATGCATCGGCATCAAGTACTATTTTTTTATCACTCTTTAAAGCTTGTTCAACTAAAGCGATAGTAATGTTGTTTTTTTGCATGCCATTTCCAATGGAAAGAATTGAATAATTATTTATATTTTGTTTCAACAATTCAATAGCTTTAGAGCTAAAGATACCATTGTGATCGGCACATTGAAGAAGCATATAAAAATCGGATTTGATTGCGAGAACATTAGAAATACATTCTGGAACCATCAGAGTAAGAGTTCCAATACCACTTTTATAAGCACTCAAACTTGCCATATGGATTGCACCATGCATGTTTTGGCTTCCACCAATCATTAGGGCTTTTCCAAAAGTTGATTTATGCGCATTCAATGGACGATTTGGAAGATGGATATCTTCCTCATTAAGCACTTTAATTTTGTCCATGCACTTTTGATGAAGAATCTGAGGAATTCCAATATCTACAAGGTATAATTTACCACAATGATTTTTTCCTTCATTTAGCCATTGTCCTTGTTTGTAGCAATCTAAACTAATTGTATAATCGGCATGAATGGCGCATCCAAGAACATTTCCCATAGTGGAATCAATGCCGCTAGGTATATCAATACTGATGATGGTTGAATGGGATGCATTCACAGTTTGAATCATCGCTTTATAAAATCCAGTAATATCTCTAGATAGTCCGTTGCCAAAAAGGCAATCAATGTAAATGTCATAAGTCACATTAGGAAGATTTTGACTGAATGGAATCTTTAAATTCTGTATCATTTGAAATTGAATTTTTTCTTCATCCGACATCTTTTTAATTTCTGGAACCACCACATATAGATTTGGATATTTTGGCTGTAGAAGTCTTGCGATTGCAAGTCCATCGGCACCATTATTTCCAGGGCCACAAAGAATGCAGATAGATTGGTTAGTATTTGCGATTTGTTCAATGATTTCGGCTGATTTTATAGCTGCATGTTCCATCAAAATCAAGCTATGAATTTGGTATGTTTTGATGGCTGCATGATCAATGTTTCGAGCCGTCGTTTGCGTATGTATATAGGCTGGATACATATTCTCACACTCCTTATCTTTACTATACTCTTAATGTGTAAAAAATCATAATACTTTTAAGGATGTATGTTATAATTATGAAATTGGGGGTATTTATTCTATGTCGAAATCTTCAGCGGCTAAAAAGTCGATTATTGTGGGCGGCCTGATAGGAACGGGCGGTCTATTTGTATCAAAACTAATTGGATTGGCTTATACAATTCCATTTTCATATATACTTCAGTCGGAAGCGTATCAGTCTGTTTATGCGCAATCTTATAATATATATGCGTATTTATTGACGATATTTCAATCGGGAGTCCCATTTGCGGTGGCCACACTTGTAGCACGATATATTGCGTTAGAAGATGCGAAAAGTGTTATTTTAGTAAAGAAAATAGCTTTTGCGATTTTAGGCTTAACGGGATTTGTCGGCATGATTCTATTATTTACATTATCGAATGTGATTGCGCCGGCCATGGTCGCCAAAAATGCCGATATCATGGCAAATTGTTTGAAAATATTATCTTTGGCAATTTTCCTTGTTCCTGTATTGTCTGCTTTTCGAGGATATTATCAAGGCTTAAAAGAAATGGAAGAATATGCTTTTTCACAAGCTTTCGAACAAGTATTTCGAGTTGCGTTTTTACTAAGTGCAGCATGCCTTGTAGTCTATGCGTTTGGCTGGGATAAAAAGTATGCATTATACGCGGCGGTTATGTCAACTTCAGTGGCAACGATTGCGGCAATTGCTCAATTTGCGTATTTTGATCGTAAACACCAATGTGTAGTGGATGAAATGGTACAAAGACAAACGACACGTTCTCATTCAGCTAAGAAAATCTTCAGAGAAATTCTTATCCTAGCTATTCCTTATTTAGTGGTTGCGATTTTAGGAAATATTGACCAGGTATTTAATGGTTTCTTACTTCCTACAGGTTTAAAGATGCATTATAATGCCGAAGATACAACGACTGTTATTTCTGCATCAAACTATGTGGCAGGTAAATTAAATGCGATCCCAATGATTTTGGGTCCTGGTTTTGCGACAGCGATAATTCCGCATATTTCAGAGGCTTTGTCAAAGAAAAATTATAAGTTAGTTAAGAAAAATGTGTTGGATAGTATCAACGTTGTTTTATATGTAGCTATTCCTGTATCGTTTTGTATTTTTGCGTATGCAGGACCATTGAATTACACGTTATATTATTCCGAAAACTTAGAATTGTGTACATTCGTTGTACAATGGATGGCTTTGGAAGGTTTCTTATCTACATTAGCTCCGTTAGTTACGAATTTAATGGTTTCTTTGGAATTAAGAAAAAATGTATTAAAAAATCTCGCGATTGGTGTATTGATCAAAGGAGTACTTTTGATTCCATTTGTATGGATCATGGGGATCGCGGGTGCAGTTATTTCAAGCTTTATTGGTACAGGATATATCATTTATAAAAATTTAAAAGAGATTCAAGATGTATACAACATTTCATATCGTAAAACTTCAATTATTGTAGTGCGTATTTTGATTGGATTGTTCGCGTTATGGATTACTTCAATACTTCTATCGAAAGTTGGATTGTATGGTGTTGAAGGATCAAAACTTTCATGTCTGTTCAAGATGTGTTTAAATGGATTATTAAGTGTAATTGTATATGTGGTAGTTACTTTGTATTTAAAAGTTCCACAAAGTATTTTTCATTTTCAACTAAGAAAGAAATCGGGTGTATAAAATGTATGATGTAGTAGTTGTTGGAGCTGGACATGCCGGAATTGAGGCTTGTTTAGCTGCAAGTCGTATGAATAAAAAAACG
Organism: Eubacterium sp. TM05-53; assembly: GCF_003436425.1. Lineage (GTDB taxonomy): Bacteria > Bacillota_I > Bacilli_A > Erysipelotrichales > Erysipelotrichaceae > Holdemanella. The sequence continues at coordinate 8,107 of NZ_QSPK01000061.1, read as the reverse complement.
GCTATTGTTACTTTAAGTAAAGATATGATTGGTTCGATGCCATGCAATCCTAGCGTGGGTGGACCGGCAAAAGGAATCGTAGTTCGAGAAATTGATGCCTTGGGTGGTATGATGCCTGTTGCGGCTGATAAAACGGCTTTACAGTTTAAGATGTTGAATACGACAAAAGGGCCTGGAGTCTGGAGTTTGCGTGTTCAAAGCGATAAGATTGCCTACAAACGTTTTATGAAAAAGGCATTAGAAGAACAGGAAAATTTAGATATTATTGAGGCAGCATGCAAGATTGTTGTGATCAAGGATGGAAAAGCTTGTGGTGTTGAGTTAGAAGATGGAACATTTATTGAAAGTAAGACAGTTGTCTTGACGACAGGTACTTATATGACAAGTAATGTTTTAAGAGGTCACACTTCCACTGTTTCAGGACCAGAAAATCAAAGGACGGTCAATACGTTGTCAGAATCATTGCGTGAAGCAGGAATTAAAACTTTCCGTTTAAAGACGGGTACACCACCTCGTATCAAAATGGATACAATTGATTTTACTAAGGCAGAACCTCAGCCAGGGACAAATCAATTTTTACGCTTTAGTGAGACAACAAAACAAGAGGATGTATTACCTTTCGAGAAACAAGAGATTTGTCATTTGATTTATACACAGCCAGAAACGCATGAAATCATACATACCCATTTGCATGATTCTGCCATGTATTCTGGTTTAGTAAAAGGGGTAGGGCCTCGTTATTGTCCAAGTATTGAAGATAAATTGGTTCGTTTTGCGGATAAAGAAAGACATCAGCTTTTCTTAGAGCCTGAATCTAAAGAATTAGATACAATCTACATTCAGGGATTCTCCACATCGATGCCTATTGATGTACAGGAAAAGATGGTTCATTCTTTGCCTGGTCTTGAAAATTGCGTGATTGAAAAATATGCGTATGCGATTGAATATGATGCGATTGATCCACTTCAGATGAAGCCAAATATGGAAAATAAAATAGTTGAAAATTTATTTACGGCAGGACAGGTCAACGGTACGAGTGGATATGAAGAAGCGGCTGGTCAAGGATTGATGGCTGGTGCGAATGCGGCATTGAAAGTAGATGGTAAAGAACCATTGGTTCTTCGTCGTGATGAAGCTTATATTGGTGTCATGTTAGATGATTTATGTACAAAAGGAACTAAGGAACCTTATCGTTTATTAACTTCAAGAGCGGAATATCGTTTGTTGTTGCGTCATGATAATGCGGATCAAAGATTGCTTGAAAAAGGTTATGAAATTGGATTGGTTTCACAAGAAAGATATGATGCATTTAAAAAGAAGATGGATGATATTGAAGTTGCTCGAGAAGAACTTTCAAATGCTCATATTAAACCAAATAGTGAAGTCAATGAATATCTTGAAAGTTTAGGCTTTGAACCGTTGGCACATGGATGTAGTGCATTGGATTTGATCAAGCGTCCAAAAATTACAGTTAAGGGCTTAGAAAAATATACTGGATTGAATTATGAAGACCAAATCAATGAGCAGATTGAGATCCAAACCAAGTATGCAGGTTATATTGCGAAGGCAAAGCGTGATGCGAAACATTTGCAGCAAATGGAAAAGATGAAGCTTCCTGCAGATTTGGATTATGAAAATATGGATAATTTATCTTTGGAGGCAAGACAAAAATTAACAGCTATCAAGCCTCTAACTTTGGGACAGGCGAGTCGTATTTCTGGTATAAATCCGAGTGATATTGCGATTTTAGCTATGCGTGTGAAATAATTTGCATTGAAATCGTTTTCAATTATATGATATAGTTAAAAGGGGATAAAAATATGAAGGGAAAACGAAAAAAAGTTCAACATTTCTTTGTATATATCGCAATGCTGGTTATGTCTGGCTTTTTAATCATGGGCGGTTTGCAGCAATTGTCAATGACGCATGAGTTAAAGTCGAGCATTGTTCAAAAGAAAAAAGAAAAAAAGGAATTGTCTTCTAAAAAGAAAGAATTGGAGAAGGCAAAACAGAATCTGACAAATCCAGATTATGTTGAATATATTGCGCGTGGAAAATACTTAGTGACAAAAGAGGGGGAGCAAGTATTTAAATTTCCAAGTAAAGACTAACTAGGCCGTTCGGTCTAGTTTTTTTATGCAAAATAAAAAAAAGTGCATAAGCACTTTTCATGTTTATATGGTGAAGCCGATGCGATTTGAACGCACACGAGCATTACTCACTACCCCCTCAAAGTAGCGTGTCTACCAATTCCACCACGGCCTCATAGCGTTAAAATATTACACTATTTTACTGAGTTTGGCAACACATTCAAGTCCGGTTGTTTGACAAAACATATCTACGGGTTGAACGTATTCGCATTGGTATCCATAATTTTTAAAAATTTTTAAATCTCGAGATAACGTTTTAGGGTTGCAAGAAACATATACAATCTTTTCTGGCTGCATGGTCACCGTATCTTGGATTCCGTTTTCTGTCATTCCTTTTCTTGGTGGATCAATAAAAACGACATCAATTTTATCGTCTTTATGTTCGTGCGCAAAATCTGTAGCATCCTGACAAACATAGTGACAATTATCAAGGTGATTCATTTTTGTGTTGTCGTTGGCATTATCAACAGCTTCTTTAACGATTTCAACACCAATTACACTTTTGGCATGTTTACTGACAGCCATTCCGATTGTTCCAGTTCCTGCATACATGTCAATGCATGTTTCGTTTCCAGAAAGATTGGCGGCTTTAATGGCTTGATTGTATAAAACTTCCATTTGGGTAGGATTGACTTGAAAGAAGGATTTAAAGTGTAATTTTACTTTATTGCCTAAACATTCTTCAATGATATAGTCATTGCCATATAAAACTTTATATGTATCACCTAAGATCACATTGTCATTTCGGGTGTTGTAGTTGAATACAATACTTGTGATGTTTGAGAATGTGTTTTTTAATAGTTTAGACAAAGAAAAAATATTCTTTTCATTTTTACCAATAAATACCACTTGAATTTCATCTGTACTTGAGTGGCGGATAAAGATGTGGCGTAAGCCTTCTGCCATTTCAATTGTGATATGTTTTTGAATGAAGCCAAAAATTTCATTGATTGTAAAATCTTGAATCTTGCATTCTTTACATGTCACAACGTCGTTTGAATGTTGACGATAAAAACCCATTTGGACTTTACCATCTTTGATTTTAACCGGAAACTGTGCTTTGTTACGATAGTACCAAGGATTATCCATACCTAGTATTGGCTTGACTTCAATATCTTCAAAAAGTTTTTTAACATGTTTATATTTATAGTCTAATTGATAAGCATACTTCATGTGTTGAAGTTGGCACCCACCACATGTTTTAGCAACTTCACAAGTAAGTTCTTGACGATTTATACTTGGTCCTAAAAGTTGAGTAATAATGCCAAAAGCATATTTTTTGTTGACTTTTACGATTTTGATTTTTGCCTTTTCACCAATCAATAAGTTTGGCACAAAGACAACCATATCGTCAATTTTTACAACACCACTATTTAAATCTGTATCATCGATACATGTTACAATATATTCTTCATTTTTTTTCATACATATTTATGATATCTAAAAAACCAAGAATTGACAAATGGAATTATTATAGTAATATATATAGCGTACTATGTAAATATATAGCGTGCTATGGAAATGAGGATGAGAAAAATGTGTGACAATAATGAGATTGGTTTTTATTTTAGTTTAATCAAGAAAAAAATGGACAAACATATGAATGAAGGTTTAAAAAAATATGATTTAACTAAATCTCAACAAGACGTCTTAGGATATCTACATTTTACGGATAAGGATCCAGTCATTCAAAGAGATATTGAGGAACATTTTCATATTTCGAATCCCACAGTTACAGGGATTTTAAATCGCTTGGAACAGAAGGGGTTTATTGAAAGAAAATTGAATCAAAAGGATAAAAGAGTTCGTGCAATTGTGTTGACTCAAAAAGAGCAGGATCTTCATGAAGATATCGTGAAGCAGATTCGTACAATGGAATCTAGATTTGGAAATGTCTTAGGTGACGAGAAGAAGGTGCAATTGTTAGAAATCTTAAAAGAGCTAGCTGAAAATTTAGAATAATTGAAGATTTAGAATAATGGAGGTTTATTATGGTCAAGACTTTATTGAATGAAGTTAAAGAATATAAAAAGGATACGTTATTGAGTCCGGTTTATGTTTCAATTGAAGCCATACTTGAAGTGTTTATTCCATTTTTGATGGCATTATTAGTGGATAATGGAATTGAAAAAGGGGATATGAAATCAATTTGGTTTTATGGGACTTTAATGTTGGTGGCAGCCTTTGTATCTTTATGGGCTGGTGCTAAAAGTGGAAAGCATGCGGCAATCGCATCAAGTGGTTTTGCGAAGAATTTAAGAAAGGCAGAGTATCGTAATATTCAAAACTTTTCTTTTTCAAATATTGACGCTTATTCAACAAGTGGTTTAATCACACGTATGATGACGGATGTGACAAATATACAAAATGCATATCAGATGATGATTCGTGTTTGTGTTCGTGCACCATTGATGTTAATCGCATCTTTGATCATGGCTTTTATCATTAATATACGAATGGCAATGATTTTTGTGGTTGCGGTTTTATTTTTGGGAGTCGTTTTGTTTGGAATTATTTTTATTGTAAGTCCCATCTTTAGTCGATTATTTTCTCGCTATGATTTTTTAAATGCGAGTATTCAAGAAAATATTCTAGGCATTCGTGTTGTGAAATCTTTTGTTCGTAAGGATCATGAAATTGAAAAGTTCCGTAATGAAAGTGAGACTATTTTTAGTATTCAAGGGAAAGCGGAAAAAATCTTAGTGTTTAACTCGCCTGTTATGCAGCTTTGTATGTATGGCACAATTCTTTTGATTTCGTGGTTAGGGGCTCATCAAATTGTGGCTCAAAATATGACAACCGGAGAATTGATGTCTTTATTTACATATACAGCAAGTATTTTAATGTCTCTAATGATGATGAGTATGGTTTTTGTCATGGTGACAATGTCGATTGCGAGTGGAAAACGTATTGCCGAAGTATTAAATCAAGAATCCGATTTAACAAGTCCAGAAAACGGAGTTCAAACTGTGGCCAATGGAACCATTGATTTTGAAAATGTTTCATTTCATTATGGAAATGATGAAGATATTTTAAGTCATATTGATTTGCACATTCCTTCAGGATCAACACTAGGAATTCTTGGAGCAACGGGATCTAGTAAATCGAGTTTAGTACAATTGATTCCAAGACTATATGATGTAACACAAGGTAGTGTGAAAGTAGCTGGAATAGATGTGCGTGATTATGATTTAAAAGTATTGCGTGATAATGTGGCCATGGTTCTACAAAAGAATGTTTTATTTTCGGGAACAATCAAAGAGAATATGCGTTGGGGAAATCCAAATGCGACAGATGAAGAAATCGTGGAAGCTTGTAAATTAGCACAGGCGGATGAGTTTATTCAATTGATGCCAAATAAATATGATACGTATATTGAGCAAGGTGGTACGAATGTTTCGGGTGGACAAAGACAGCGTTTGTGTATCGCAAGAGCTATACTAAAGAGTCCTAAGATTTTGATTTTAGATGATTCTACAAGTGCCGTGGATACAAAAACTGATGCTTTGATTCGACAAGCATTCTTAGAGAAGATTCCACATACAACTCGAATCATTATTTCACAGCGTGTTTCAAGTATTCAAGATGCAGATCAAATTTTGGTTATTGATGATGGAAAAATTTCTGGTTTAGGTACGCATGAAGAATTATTAAAATCAAATGCAATGTATAATGAAACGTTTGAAGCACAAAATAATGGAGGTGATTTTGATGAACAATAGAGATACAAATAGTTTAAAGCGAGTTATTAAAGAAACAATCACTTCTTATAAGATTGAAAGTTTTATTGTGCTTGTATTGATTATTGTATCTAGTATCGCCAATGTATATGGAAGCATGTTTTTAAAGAGCTTGATTGATGATTATATTGTTCCGTTATTATCACAAACAGTTCCGAATTATACGCCTTTATTCAATGCATTAATGGAATTGGTAATGATTTATGGTGTTGGTATCTTAGCTACGTATGGATTTAATCGTATAATGGTAACAATTTCATTGGGGACTTTAAAATATATTCGTGATGAATTGTTTGAACATATGCAGACATTGCCATTGCGCTTCTTTGATACACATGCCCATGGGGATATCATGTCTGTTTATACAAATGATACGGATACTTTAAGACAGCTAATTTCTCAAAGTATTCCTCAGGTTATTGTATCTTTAATGACGATTATCTCAGTTACGATTTCCATGTTCATCTTAAATGTTCCATTGGCCGTTTTAACAATCGCATGTGGTTTATTGATGGTGTATACTTCAAAAAAGATTTCGGCAAAATCAGGTAAATACTTTATTGCCCAACAAAAACAATTGGGTGTAGAAAATGGTTTTATTGAAGAAATGATGGAAGGAAGTAAAGTCATTAAAGTTTTTACGCATGAAGAACAAAGTATCAAAGATTTTGATCATGTAAATGATGCGTTGTTTGAAGCAAGTGCCAATGCGAATACGTTTGCGAATGTTTTAATGCCAGTCGTAATGAATATTGGGTACATTTCTTATGTACTTGTTGCGGTAGTTGGTTCTATCTTTGCCCTAAATCATATTGCAGGATTAACATTAGGTGGCATTGCCGCTTTCTTACAGTTAAATCGTAGTTTCACAAATCCAATTGGACAAATTAGTATGCAGCTAAATGCAGTAATAATGGCAGATGCAGGAGCTAAGCGTATTTATGAAATCATAGATACGGACAGTGAAGTCGATGATGGTGTGGTTACTTTAGAACAAATTGATCATGATCATTGGGCTTGGCATCATCCAAGAAAAGATGGACAAGATGAATTGGTTCCACTTCGTGGAGATGTTCGTTTTGAAAATGTGAACTTCTCTTATAATCCAGATAAACAGATTTTATTTGATGTTTCTCTATTTGCGAAACCAGGACAAAAGATTGCCTTTGTAGGAGCTACAGGTGCTGGTAAAACAACAATCACGAATCTAATCAATCGTTTTTATGATATTCAATCGGGTTCCATTACGTATGATGGTATTGATGTAAAACTAATCAAGAAAGCAGATCTTAGAAAATCATTGGGTATTGTATTACAGGATACAAACTTGTTTACTGGTACAATCATGGATAATATTCGTTATGGTCGTTTAGATGCGAGTGATGAAGAGTGTATTGCGGCAAGTAAGTTAGCGAATGCACATGAATTTATTAAACACTTAGAACATGGTTATGACACAATGATTCATGCAGGTGGAGAATCTTTATCGCAAGGACAAAGACAACTTTTATCCATTGCACGTGCAGCTGTTGCCAATCCTCCTGTTTTGATTTTGGATGAAGCAACAAGTTCCATTGATACACATACAGAAAGAATCGTTCAGGAAGGTATGGATAAGTTGATGGAAGGAAGAACGGTATTTGTGATTGCACATAGACTTTCAACTATCCAAAATAGTGATGCGATCATGGTGTTAGAACAAGGTCATATTATTGAGCGTGGTAATCATGAGGACTTGTTGAAACAAAAGGGTAAATACTATCAATTGTACACGGGTGCTTTTGAGTTAGACTAAATTTTAAATTTAAGCTTGCATATATTTTGATTATGTTATAAAATATATGCGTTGTCGACGTAGCTCAGCCGGATAGAGCATGCGCCTTCTAAGCGCACGGTCGGGGGTTCGAATCCCTCCGTCGACGCCATTTTTAAGAATTAGCCCTTATATAAGGGCTTTTTTTATGCTTATAGATAGTTTTGAAAACCTTTTTGAAAACCTTTATAAAAAAACAAAGAAACATTATGTCTCTTTGTTACAAATGCTCTGGAATTAATAAAGAATATATAAAACTAGATAGGGATAAATCAACCTTTAAAAGTCATAGGGATTCTAGCTCTGTGATAGAGATAACCTTTAAACACTTTTAGGGTGAACTTTTAAACTGGTTCAAAAGTCAAGGACAAATATCTGACAGTTCTTGCTAAATGAGTGTCACA
>NZ_QSPK01000060.1 GCF_003436425.1 Eubacterium sp. TM05-53 | reverse complement strand
TGTGACACTCATTTAGCAAGAACTGTCAGATATTTGTCCTTGACTTTTGAACCAGTTTACTAGGCATCTTTTTTGTTTTTCATATTTGTTAGGGCTAGAAGAATAGAAAGCTTTCCATATTCTAATGTTAATCCACCTTGCATATATAAAGTATATGGTTCAACGACTGGAGCATCTGCACTTAGTTCGATTGTACTTCCTTGTGTAAAGCTTCCAGCAGCCATAACTTCATCAAATGGATAGCCAGGCATTGGAGCAGCCATAACACGAACAAATGAATCAATTGGACTTGTGGATTGAATACCTTGTGTAAAACTAACAAGATTTTCTTTCGAGCCCAGTTCTAAAGTTTGAATGATATCTGTTCTTTCATCATTATAAGCAGGAGATACATTCTTGTATCCTAATTTTTCTAGCATATAGGCTGTAAAAACTGCGGTTTTTAAAGCACTCTTAACGGCATTTGGTGCCATGAAGATACCTTTAAAGAAAGAGTTATTTAAGTTAAAGTTTGCACCCAAATCCTTACCGATTCCAGGAGCTGTTAAGCGTTCAGCTACCATGTTGATCAATTCTTTATTACCAGCTACATATCCTCCAGTAGAGGCAATTCCTCCGCCTAAGTTTTTCATCAAGGATCCGACCACAACATCCGCACCAATGTGTCCTGGTTCTAATTTTTCAACAAGTTCACCATAACAGTTATCGACCATGATAATAACATCTTTGTTTACTTCACGAATCTTTTTGATGATACGCTCAAGCTTTGAAATGGTTAATGATAAACGGTGAGCATATCCTCTAGATCTTTGGATTTCCACTAATTTCACATTGTTTTCTTTTAAACGAGCAACAATCTTATCATCATCAAAATCATCATTGACTAAATCAATCTGTTCATACTTCACACCATTAGCTTTTAAGGATTGTGTAGAATCACCACATAAACCAATCATTTCCTGCAATGAATCATAAGGTGCACCCGAAATAGAAATCATTGTATCTCCATGTTTTAATAGGGCAGATAAAGTTAAATATAAAGCATTTGTACCACTCATGATTTGAGGACGTACTAAAGCATCTTCGCATCCAAGTACTGTGGCAAAAATACGTTCAATCTTATCTCGTCCTTCATCATAGTTACCATATCCGTTGATATCCGCAAAATCAGAATAAGAAACATGATTTTCAATAAATGCAGCTAAGATACGATCTGAATTGTATAAACATACATCATCAATTTTTTTATAAATATCTTTTAAAACGACATCCGATTCTTCTGCCATTTTCAATAAGTCTTTATCAATTTGTTCTAAAATCATAAATATCCTCCAAAAGTCCACTCCTTCTATTATAATGCCATCACAATTTTTTGTACATCTTCAACCATTCTTCTTTCATAGTTGTTTAAAAATGTAGTAAAAATACAATCAAAATCTGAAAAATTCGCAAATTTATAAGTACCCGTTTTATGAAATTTAGAAGTATCCGCCAATAGATATTTTTTTGTGGAGTTTTTTAGTACGTGCTGCTTAACTTCCATTTCTTCAAACGCAAAAGTAGTAGGTCCATCCATATTCATAAATCCATCACATCCCATAAAACATGTATCTATGTGTAGTGAATCTAGATGATTATTCGTAAAAGAGCCTGTTGTAGCTTTGGCTTTCTTTAACATTTTTCCACCCAAAAAGATAAGGTCATGATTTGTTTCAGATACCAATTGGGCTATCTTTAATGAATTTGTGATTACTAGTAAATCTTTTTTTAACGGTAAATACTTTGCGAGAGCCAATGTAGTTGAACCTGGATCTAAAAAAATGGTACTTCCATCTTGTATATATTCGAGTGTTTTTTTCGCAATCAATTGTTTGTCGGAAGCATTCTCTGTCATTTTATATTCGACACTCACTTCACTATAAGATTCTTTTAATGTGGCACCTCCATGAATCTTTTTAATGAGTCCCTGACTTTCCATTGTGGATAAATCCGTACGAATGGTTTCTGTGCTTACATGATAAAACTTAGAAAGTTCTACTACCTTTACTTCGCCATCTAACAAAATTTTAGAATATATATCATTTTGTCTGTTTTCTGTTTTCTTACTCATGTCTTCATATTAACAAAACTTGGTATTTAACACAATCTAAACTATAAAACCAAGTAAAAAATATTGTTTATCCATTAAATACCAAATTAATATAGCTTAATTGAGTTCTACTTCTTATATTGTAGGTGTAATATATACAGGAGGAATAAGACATGAAACTACAAGCTGCATTAGATACACTTACATTAAATGAATGTATCCATTTATTAGAAGAGACTCAAGGATCTATTGATATTGCAGAGGTGGGAACGCCATTTGTGATTGAAGAAGGGATGGTTCCAGTAAAAGAATTTAAGAAACAATTTCCTGAGATTGAAGTATTAGCGGATGTCAAAATTATGGATGCCGGAGAATATGAGGCCGATAAATGTTTTGAGGCAGGAGCCGATATTTGTACAGTGCTTGGTGTAAGTCATGATGAAACAATTGAGGGTGTTGTTCGTAGTGCAAAAAAACATGGAAAGAAAGTCATGGTGGATATGATTGCCGTATCGGATCTAAAAAAACGTACACAAGAAGTGGATGAAATGGGAGTGGATTATATTTGCGTGCATACGGCATTTGATGTTCAAAAATTTGGACAAGATCCATTAGATGATTTAAAAATTGTAAATTCAGTCATCAAAAATGCCAAGAGTGCAGTGGCAGGTGGTGTAAAACTTGAAACTGTAGATGAAATCGTCAATGAGGGTGCTGAAATTATTGTGGTTGGTGGAGCCATTTGTAATGCCAAGGATCGTAAGGCTTACGCAAAAGAAATTAAAGCCCATTTGAAATAAGGAGAAGAACCATGGAAAATCAAGAATACGCAAAAATTGTTTTAGACGAACTTACACATACTTTGACTCATATTGATAAAGAGAGTGCAGAAAAATTTGTTGAACTTGTGGATGATGCTAAGGAAGTGTTTTGTGCCGGAGCTGGAAGAAGTGGCTTTGAAATCAAAGGCTTTGCGATGCGCCTAATGCACATGGGAATTCAAAGCTATGTGGTTGGAGAAACGTGTACTCCAAATATTGATGAAAATGGCTTACTTGTGATATGCTCAGGTTCGGGTTCTACAAAAAGCTTAGTGAATCATGCTCAAAAGGCAAAAGAAGTAGGAGCCAAAATCGCGTTGATCACAATCAATACAGAATCACCTATCGCAAAAATGGCGGATGTTGTGGTTGAAATTAGTGCGCCAAGTCCAAAGAGCGCAAAACAAGGAGATATTAAATCTATTCAGCCAATGGGATCATTATTTGAACAATCCGAAGGTATCTTTATGGATATTGTCATAATGATGTTGATGGAAAGACGCCATATGGATAGTGATACAATGTTTGGTCGACATGCGAATATGGAGTAAATTATGGAAAAAGTATTATTTTTGGATTCACCCATGAAAGAAAAACCATATGGTTCAATACGCATTCAAGAAAAGTTTGGATTTGGTCCTATGGATAAAAAGATTGGGGAATATTGGGCCATTAGTGCACATGATAATGGATTAAGTAAAATCAAAAATGGAAAATATAAAGGTGAAACATTAAAAGAAGTGTATTTAAATCACAGAGAATTATTTGCGAATGATCCTCATGATAAGTTTCCATTATTAGTTAAAATCAATGAGATCCAAGAACCATGTTCTGTACAAGTCCATCCAGATGATGCATATGCTAGAAAATATGAAAATGATTATGGTAAAGCTGAATTTTGTCTATGGCTAGATGTAGAGCCAGGTACCAAAATCATTCGTGGACATAGTGCCAAGACAAAGGAAGAGTTTAGAAAAACTATAGAGGAAAAAGCTTGGGATACTTTATTGATTCGAAAACCAGTACACGCAAATGAATTTGTCTATACACCTGCAGGTACTGTTCATGGTATTGAAGGAAAGCTAATGATGGCTGAAGTGCAACAATCTAGTGATGTTACTTATCGTATATATGATTATGACAGGAAAGATGCGAATGGCAATATGCGAGAATTACATATTGATCAGGCTATTGAAGTCACAAATATTCCTCATGTTGAACCAGATGTACATCCAATAGTTACAATGTTAGAAGGAAATGAAGTCATTGAATATGTGAATGAAAAGTATTTTAGTGTGACTCGATATAAAATTCAAAATGAAATCCATATCAACAACCCTTCTTATTCTCTTTGTTTACCATTAAGTGGTAGTGGCATCTTACATATTGATGGAAAGGATTATGATATTCATTCAGGCATTGGCTTTATCATTACAAGTCATACAAAAAGATATTCTATTAAAGGGAATATTGATTTACTAGTGAGTGTGCCAAAATAATTCTGATTTTACTATTTCTAATCATTTTTTCTGTAGAATTCTACACTTTTTCTGATTATAAATATAAAAAGTGGCTTAAAGCTATTTGACTTTAAACCACTTATTTTCATTTCTAATCACTTTTTCTGTAGAATTCTACATTTTTTAGGATTTACGGAAACTAAGAATCGATTTGAAGAGATCTCCATCTGTTTCAATCATAAACGTACCATTCTGTACTTCTGTAAAACTCTTTACGATGGCTAGTCCTAAACCACTTCCCGCTTCATGTCTTGATTTATCTCCACGCACAAACCGTTCGGTAATATCGCTATTAAAATCAAGCGGTGCTTTCGAAGTGTTTTTCATTGTGATCACAACCGAATTACCTATATCTTTTACATCCAAGAATACACGTGTATTTTCAAGTGCATACTTAGAAATATTTGTAAATAAGTTTTCAAAGATACGATACGTCTTATTTCCATCTAAACATACATGAATTTCTTTTTCCGGAAGATTTGTCACAAGCTGAAGATTTTTAGCTTGTAGAAGCTCTTCATTTTCAGCACATACCTGCTCAATAAATTCAATGATGTTGATATTCGAATATTCTAAATCAATATTACCACTATTGGCTTTAGATACCTCAAATAAGTCTGTAATTAAAATGCTTAAACGATCTGTATATTGATTCAATCGTTCTAAATAACTCTTTTTATCTTCCTCACTTATTGTTGGATCATTTAATAATTCTACATAATTTTTAATGCCTGTTAATGGCGTTTTTAAATCATGCGATACATTTGAAATCAATTCGGTCTTTAGATTTTGTGACTGTACTTGTTCTTTTACGGCTTGTTCAAAACCATCTTTGATTTGATAGATATTATTGTTTAAAGATTGGAATAAACCAGAATCTGCAGGTTTGATATTCTCAAAATTACCACTCGATAAATCTTCTGTCATATGTAATATGTCTTGATATTGCCTTTGAACATTTTTGATTTTCTTATAGCCCACGACACTAATGCCAATTAAGGCTGCAACAACGATAAAGAAAGAGAAGAATGGAATGTTCAACAAGGATATAAACGCAAGGATCACAATCAAACAAGTTGAGAAAATAATATATTTTTTAAGGATTTCATCTGATAAATCGGTAGAAATAATTCCTTCTACTTTATTTGAGAAATAAAGAATAAATTTACCAACCAAAGTTCTTTGAAAGAACCAATCTCTAATAGATGTTGTAAATTGACACTTTAACCAATATACAGGTAATCCAATAAAGAATAGAGTGATGGACCACGCAAGAATGTTCGTAAAATATACGATAGGCTGACCAAACTCAATATGATATCGATTTAAAATGTTTAAGAAAGTTCCTTCAATCGAATAGGTCGTTAATATATATGTACCACTGGATAGCAGTGCATCAATTGTTAGAAACAAGACGAATGCTGGTTCAAATAACCAGTTGTTCACATGTCTAAAGATATAGGCTTCCTTTTCATATACATATTTATTAAGAAAGATATATAGAGCGATAATGGCACTACAAATCAAGAATGCTATTATAAAGAAATAGGCATATTGATCACCATCTAATTCTAATAGGTCAATAAGACTTGAATTGTCGTAATTTAAAACAGCCGGAATATAGAATGCTAATACGACATCACTTGGCATATGAAGTGTATAGCCTGGAAATGGCTCTCCTCCACAATAATAAGTGCCACTACAATATTCATAATACTTTTCACTATTGGCATTAATAAGATTCACAACATCATCCGTCACATTTAGAGTGTTGGAATCTAATGTTTCATAATATCTAGTGTCCTTTTTCTTGATATTCACATCAAAGTTTTTTGAAGTGATTTTATTTTGAATATCACACTCATAATGAAAGTTCCCATCATTTTCAAATAGATTCTTTGCGGTAGAAATCGCAACATTTAAACTCTTCTTGATATCCTGCTGAATATTATCAGGCGTATCCTTCTCAAATGTGATATATTCATACTTTGGATCTTGTTCCAATTTTTTAGCAAGAATAAAAGCTGTAAGATTCTGCTCTAAAGTTTCAGGAAGCTTCGTTGGAGTAGCGGTAGAAACATTTGGATAAAAACTTGTCACTATACAAGAACTAATGATGCATAAAGCACATAGTATTGTTAAAAAAATATTTTTCTTTTTCATTGTATATTCTCCATTTTATAGCCCTGCCCCCATACAACCTTAATATAAATAGGCTTTTTAGGGTTGGTCTCGATTTTTTCACGTAATTTACGAATATGAACCATAATCGTTTCCGTGTTGATAGCTTCTTCTTTCCATACCAATTCATAGATTTGTTGGCTAGAAAAGACTTGTCCAGGGTGTGAAATCAATAGTTTTAAAATATCAAACTCTTTTGGCGTTAATTTAATATCCCTTGAATTTAACGTCACTCTTTTTGTCGTATTATTTAACACAAGATCACCAATCATATACTCATCTTCGTTCTTTGTCTCATTTTTTAGATTTAAGATTTGTTCATATCTTCTTAAATGCGAACGCACTCTTGCGACTAGCTCCATACTTTGAAATGGCTTGGTGATATAGTCATCGGCACCAATATTTAAACCTGTGATTTTATCGATATCTTCACTTTTTGCACTTAAAAATAGAATCGGAAAGTCATGATGTTTTCTTGCTTCCATGACCATAGAAATGCCATCCATAACAGGCATCATAATATCTACGATGGCTAAATGAATATCGTTTGTTTCAATCTTTTCTAAGCCTTCTTTTCCATTTGCGGCAAGAATCACATTGTAGCCTTGATTCTTCATATAAATTCCGATGGCTTCACGAATCCCTTGTTCGTCTTCTACCACTAATATTGTATGTTCCATAAAGTTCTCCTTTTAATTTAATAATGTAAATAAAATCCAATGCATGCACATAATATTCCAATGTATAACATAATTATAACCACCTTTCGATAATTTGAAACAATTGCGTAAGACCATAAGAATAGGCAATCAAAGATAATGGCTTGCCCAAAAGAATGATCCAGACAAATTTTTTAAGTGACATATTTGTCAGTCCTGCCAACATACATAAGATGTCATCGGGAGCACATGGTAAGAAAATAGCCAACATGAAGAAAGTATCAAATTTTTTTTGATCATATGTATACTTCATATATTTGTCGTAATCTTTCTTTTTACATAATTTTAGAATGATTCTTTGACCATATTTACGAACAAGTAAAAAGATACATATGGATCCGATACAAATACCTACATAGTTATATATAAATCCATTTACGGCTCCAAAAGCTGTAATACCCAAGGCACTTGATGCACCACCTGGAATAATGGGAATAATGACTTGAATGATTTGTAGAAGAATAAAAAGTAGGGGTGCCAAAATTCCAGCTTTCGATAGTGTTGCTTGTAGAAGATGTGGATTTGTGAAGTATCCTTGGGAAAAGAAATAAACACAAATAAGAATCATAAGGATCAATCCAAAGTGTGTTATGTTTTGTATATTTTTATTTGTCATAAATTATCACCATGATTACTATAACGAATAATTATTAAGTATCTTTAGTGATAAATCTTAAAGTTTTCTAAATAATTGAATCAAAAGGTTGGAAAAGTTGTAAAAAATGGCATAAAAAAGGTTTGAAAAGTGGATAAAATACAAAAATATGGGTTGGAAAAATAGTGCAAATTGTAATAAATGCTTTATATAAAAGGAAAACAAAAAACTTGTGTCAATTATACACAAGTCTTATTCATAAGCTTTGTATGTACGAATAAGCAATGGAAGTTCAGCCATCAACATACCAATCCATCCAGCTAGATATGAGTATGGTAAAGCCTCGATGCCTAGATGTAAGCTAAATACAAGTGGGGCAGCTACAATAACTCGAACTGTCATATTCACTAGACTTGAGATGAGTGTAATCTTTAAATCACCAATGCCTCTAAAGAAGCCTTGGATTCCATTGGTGAAGGCAGGAAGAATATACATGATGGAAATTAAATGAAGATACGTGACTCCATGCATAATGACTTCTTCATCTTTTACAAATAAGTGCATCAATGGTTTTGCGAAGACAAAACATACAAGAAAGATAAATATACCGTAGATGAATTCTAAAACCATTCCGCAACGAAATCCTTCCTGCATACGATCTTTCTTTCCAGCACCCTTGTTTTGTGCCATTAAAGCCGTCATTGAATGGGCAATGTTTTGTTCGGGTGTATACGCAAAATCATCAATTCGATTGACGGCCGTAAAGGCAGCTACAACCGATACGCCCATTGTATTGACAATCATTTGAATTCCTAACTTTCCAAGTTGTACAGTCGCTTGCTGCATTGCACTTGCCCAACCATACGCAATGGTGCGTTTTAATAAGGAAATATCAAATACCAGCCACTTTTTACCCAGTTGTAGAAGTGGCACTTTCTTTTGGATATATAGAATGCAGAATACGCAACATAAAGCTTCACTGATCACGGTAGAAATGGCACATCCCTTGCTTCCTGCATGTAAAACAACCACAAAGAATAAGTCTCCAAAGATATTTAGAATGGCACTGATGATTAGAAAATAGAGGGGTGATTTACTATCGCCTAAAGCGCGTAGTGTACTCGCAAAAAAGTTGTATAGAAAGGTAAAAACTAAACCTGCAAAAATGATTTGAAGATAGGTAGTTGTCATATTTAAAATAGATGAATCTACCTGCATAAATTGAAGAATTTGTGGTGAAAATAGAACACAGATCATTGTTAATAGAATCGAAAATACAAGTCCTGCAAGCATGGTTGTGCTCATTTGACGAGCGAGTTTTTCTTCATCTTTAGCCCCGTAATACATGCCAATCAATATGCTTGCGCCCATACAAAGTCCATTTAAGAATAGAATAAATAGGGTTGTGATAGGATTACAAATTCCAACGGCGGCCAAAGCTTCTTTTCCTACAAAGTGTCCTACAATAATGCTGTCAACGGCATTATATGTTAATTGAAATAAGTTGCCTAATACCAAGGGAATGGTAAAGTGAACTAGCATAGGCATGATTTTGCCTTGTGTCATATCTTGTGTCATAATCAAACTTCCTTTATTAATTTGGTTTTTATTTTGCGCTTTTTTTACCAAAATTTCAATAATATGTTAGAATGGGTTCATGAAAATTTCAGTAGAACAATTAAAACAATTAAATAAAGAAGAATATAGCTTAATTGATATTCGTGATGCCGAAGAAGCCTTTAAAAATCCAATCGAAAACAGTGTTGTATTAAGTGGGGAAAGTGTTTTATCAAAAGAATTTGATTCAACTAAAAAAATTATTGTCGTTTGTGCCCAAGGATACGTCAGTGATTTTGTTGCGCAAAGATTACAAGAAAAAGGATATGATGCGTATAGTGTAGATGGTGGGTATGTTTCGATCGTTATGGATAAGATGAACGCAAATGTATTGGATGATTTTTGTGCTCAAGTCGAAAGAAGTATTATTAAAACGTACCGAAGAAAGATCTGGTCTAAATTCACAAAGGCCATCCGTGATTATGAGCTTGTCAAAGAAGGCGATTGTATTGCGGTATGTATTTCGGGTGGAAAAGATTCGATGTTGATGGCAAAATGTTTTCAAGAACTGCATAAACATTCACCGGTTCATTTTGATGTGAAATATATCGTGATGGATCCAGGCTATTCAAAAGAGAATCGCGAGGTTATTGAAAAGAATGCCAAAAAACTAAATATTCCAGTTGAAATCTTTGAGAGTGATATTTTTGACAATGTTTTTAATATTGAAAAGAATCCATGTTATATATGTGCAAGAATGCGAAGAGGTCATTTATATAACTATGCCAAGAATTTAGGGTGTAACAAAATAGCTTTGGGACACCACTATGATGATGTGATTGAAACCATTTTAATGTCGATGCTTTATGGGGGACAAATCCAAACGATGATGCCAAAGCTACATTCCAATAACTTTAAGGGTATGGAAGTTATTCGACCTTTGTATTTAATTCATGAGGATGATATTAAGGCTTGGGCTAAACACAACGATTTGTATTTTATTCAATGCGCATGCAAATTTACTGAGGCTTGTGCCAATGAAACGTGTTTAACACAATCAAAATCGAAGCGCTTGGAAATGAAAAATTTAATCAAGGAATTAAAGAAAGTCAATCCGTTTGTAGAACAGAATATTTTTAAGAGTGTAGAAAACGTGAGCCTTAAAACAGTGATTGCCTATAAAGACGATAACGCCAGACATCACTTTTTAGATACATATGATGAAGAGGGAAATGAATAGTTTCTCTCTTTTTCATTTTGCTTACAAAAATGTAATAATTTACATTGACTATTTTTCACTACGTTTTATAATGGAATTATTGTGGAGGATATGTATTATGTATAAAACAGAAAGCTTTAAACCAGATACTTTTAAACCAGCTCGTTTTGAGTCAGATGGAAAGATCACATTGTCAGGAAAAGAAATTCCATATCATACAATTTGTGAAGACAATGTCATTTATGGACCCGATGGAAATCCAGTCGCATCCATTTTTACTTATGCTTATTTTAGAAGTGATGTAGAAGATACATCCAATCGTCCTGTTGTCTTTGCGTATAATGGAGGTCCTGGATCTAGTTGTATGTATGTGCACGCTGGGTTCTTAGGAACACGTCGTATGCAGTATGATGAAGTGGATCGTGAAAGTGCGTTTGGACCTTATAAAGTCATTGATAATCCAGATTGCTTGATTGATGTTGCCGATATCGTATTGATTGATCCTGTTGGAACTGGGTATGGTGTATTGATTGATGAAAGTAAGAAGAAAGATTTCTTTGGCATTGAGCAAGATGCAGAAGCATTATTAACTGTGCTTGAAGCTTGGGTTCGTCGTTATAATCGTGGCTTGTCACCAAAATATTTATGTGGTGAAAGTTATGGATGTACTCGTAGTGCAGTCGCTGCTGGAATTGCCGCAACAATGGGAAGAGAAAGAGGTTATGGTATTGCCTTTGATGGTATTGTGTTCATTGGAAATACGGTTACTGTAGGTAAATACTTTGGTGAAGGCTTACCTGTTGAAACAAGTGTATTGGGATTTCCAACATATGCAGGTGTAAACTGGTATCATAATCACCCAACTGATCAAAGTGTAGAAGAGTGGGTGAAAGAAGCTAAAGCTTTCGCGGACCATGATTATGTGCTTGCACTTTATAAAGGTGAAGCTATTTCAGAAGAAGAAAAAGAACATATCTTAGAAAAAGTAAGTTATTATACAGGTGTTTCTAGAGAATATTTGATTCGTCATGGCTTAAAAATTGATGATGATGATTATCGTCAAGAAGTATTAAAGACAAAAGGAAAAGCTGTATCTCGTTATGATGGTCGTGTGACTCGTCCTTTATTAGAGCCTGAACAAGATGAAATCAAAAAGGCATTGTGGGATGATGCGACAGCCGATCGTTATGATACATTCTTCTATGCAGCTTTTACGGGAGATCTACTTCCAAAATTAAATGTAAAATTAGATCGTAACTTTATTCCAGGAACGGATTATTATATGCATTGGGATAAAGAAGAAAAGAAAGGTACAACCGGAGAAGAATTGCGTTATGCCATGACACGTCGTCCAGGAATGCGTGCATTCTTTGCGAATGGATGGTTTGATCTATGTACTGAATTTGGTTACGCATGGCATACAATGGATCATGCAGGACTACCAAAAGATCGTGTATTCTGGAAAGGCTACCAAAGTGGACATATGATTTATCTTGGTGAAGATAATGTTCATGAACTATGTTCAGATATTCGTGATTTTATTCTTGGAAAGAATCCTAAATCTCAATTTTAATAATGGCTCACTTCGGTGAGTCTTTTTTTGTATATTAAGATTTTGGTTTCGGAACAGGGGAATGCGGCATGTGAAAAGCTGTCGAATTGTCACAATTTGTTGATTATGAGGAACGACAAAAAGGACTATCGTAATAGCCAACATTTTAAAATGGTACCCATAAGGAGGACAACAATGTGACAGTTGTGATACTCACTTGTGGGTATCTTTTTTCGTTGTTTTAAAATGAATATGTCAAGAACCAAAAGATTTACGAAAGATGAAATAGACGTATTGTCTAAGTCACCCTATGTAAAAAATATTCGAGAAAACAGATTATCATTCACCTATGATTTTAGATGTATCCTTTATGATGAATGGATCAAATATCCTTCAGTGGCTCAAATAAGAAAAGCTCTCATGTTACATAATTTTAACTGTACAATGATCGGATGTGACGTTATTAACAGGCTACATAGAAATTTTAAAAGAGATGGTCGTCCTACTGGCGGGAAGAATAAAACATTTGGAATACGTTATTCATTAGAAGAAAAGTATGATAATGAATTTTTGATTGGTTCAGGGATTTTTATGAAATCAAAGAACGGAATTGGATTTACTTCGGAATTCATCGATAAAGTCTATAAAGAGTATCCTAAAGTATCCATTGAATCTCAGCTGGAGTCTTATGGTTTAGACCCTAAAAGAGTTGGTTTTCAAAGAATCTATAATTTGAAAAAGTTTTTCGATGGTAAAAAAACTGTAAAGGAAAATATAAGCTTAAATACGATTGATAAATACATCAATCATCCATATGTCAAAAGGTGTACATCTAAACATTTTGTTCTTAATAATAGTTTTTATAATGAAGCGTTTAGATTCAAAGATTTTCCTATAGATGAGGTTCTGGGTATATTTGAAATCAATGGATCTGATTTGCCTGTTGGTGTATGTAACAGGATTAAATATAAATTGAATAACTGGAATATTGAATCTTTGGATGACATAGATGAGGTTGATTTGGATTTCAAAATTCGTGTTCAATACAATAAGATACAAGTTTTAGAGAAGCTGTCTTTGATGTATTTCAAAAGACTGCGAGATAATCTTCCACATTATAATTTCGAGCAGAAGAAAGCGTTGTGTAAATGGATCAAGGAGCTTCCTCATGATCGATACGATTATTCTATTCAATCGATCCTTAAGAAGATTGGTTTGTCCAGATCATCCTACTATTCGATTCTTTCAAATGACAACTATGGTATGAAGGACAAACAGGATGAGATTGATTTTCAATATATAAAGACAGTTATGGACTATAAAGGATTCAAGAAAGGTTCTCGTACAATCTATATGATGCTTCCTGGAATGTGTGGTGTACATTTTGGAAGAGCCAAGATCCTTAGACTGATGAAAAAATATGGCTTTGTATGTACTGTGCGTAAGGAACGTCCTGAATTGAAAACGAACAAAGAGAATTTAAAAAACAATCGAAAGCCAAACCTATTAAAAAGAAGATTTCGACTTGCA
The DNA here is from genome assembly GCF_003436425.1 of Eubacterium sp. TM05-53. Classification (GTDB taxonomy): domain Bacteria; phylum Bacillota_I; class Bacilli_A; order Erysipelotrichales; family Erysipelotrichaceae; genus Holdemanella. The sequence goes on along the minus strand of NZ_QSPK01000060.1, from coordinate 818 downwards.
CGACCTAATGAGATACTGCTTACGGATGTGAGTTATTTAAAATACAGCACAAATAAAACAGAATACTTTTCATGTATAAAGGATGCGGTCACAGGCAGAATCGTGAATCATGTCACTTCATCCGCTAATGATTTGAATTTGGCTACAGATACAATAGATTGCCTTAATTCCACTGAAAATGCTCTTTTCCATTCGGATCAAGGAACGCTTTATTTTAACGATGAATTCCAGAATAAGCTGAAAAAACTTGGTTACGAACAATCTATGTCGCGTCGAGGCAACTGCTGGGACAATTCCAGTCAGGAATCCTACTTTGGACATATGAAGGATGAGTGTGACTTCTCTAAATGCTCCACTCCGGAAGATGTAAAGAAAAAAGTTGATGAATATGTGTACTACTACAATTATGAACGTCCTCAATGGACACGCAACAAGATGACTCCTGTAGACTATGAGAATTATCTTAATTCGATGTCAGATGGTGAATATTCAGAATATATGGAAATCGAGCAGGAAAAATATGATAAGATGATGGAAAAAGCAGGAATAAAGGCGTTAAAGCGAGCGGTTGAGCTTGGTGCCTTTACACAGGAGAAATTGGAATTATGGCTCAAGTAAAAAAGAAAAAGAAGAAACAGACAGAAGCACAAAGACTGGCACATCGTGATGCGGTCATTGCGCATGCAGACAATAAATTCGTTGCAGAACTTACAGAAAAGATGGACGCATTCATTTATACAAAGGATTTTTATATTGCCCTTTATAAACAGTTGGAAAAAGGGATGACAGCTGTTGAAGCCTATGAATCATTGGGATTC
>NZ_QSPK01000006.1 GCF_003436425.1 Eubacterium sp. TM05-53 | reverse complement strand
AGCATTTGTTTACCAGAGTTGGCAAAACCGCTCTTAATTAAACGAGGATGATAACATCCTCATTTAGGAAAGTATTCAAAATGATACGTATTCATTTTATTGTTCGTATCTAGGTAATCAGTGATTTCACGATCAATCTTTTCGATTTGAAAAGATTGTAAAGCAGCGATAGTATCTTGGTTTAAATATTTTGAAATTCTTATCAAAAGAGTATTCTCTCTTTCGTTTACACCTATACAATAAAACTTAAGCTAACACCAATGATGTCGATTATATTAACAAATCACTGATGTATTTAATAACAATTATTTTTATAAGTTGGCTATAATTTTTAGTTATAATATCAACCAAAGTCAAATTCTATATATAAACTTCTATTGTTTTTTTAACTTATTTAAAAAATATATATTAACTTGATTGAATGGAGTTTTAGCATCATGATAATATCCATCATTTAGTACATACAATTTATTATCAATGATTGTTATTCCTTCAATTGCATAAGAATCTTTTAATACATATAAAGGTTTAACAACACTTGTTTTTAAATTAACAGTGTAAATATAACTATCTCCGTTATAGTCCGAACCTGCAGAAAAATAAATCAAATCATTTTGTTCATCTAAAAATAATTGATCTTGTCCTTTTACACGTATTTTAATCATTTTGAGTATTTCACCATCATATGAGCAATTCAATAAAGAATCCTTTGTCAAAATCCAAAGTGTGTTGCTCCGTTTATCATTTGCAATACCTGATGGTTCCTTTATATCAAAATTCTCTATTTCATTTCCTTTTTTGTCTATATGGCGAACTTTATTTTCTCCATAAGAACATAACCAGATAGTTCCATCTATTGACTTAGTAACTCCTTGTATATCTCTCATATTCTCAAATTTTAAATAACAAGGTATATCTCTTTTGATAACAGAAAAATCCTTTTTGACTATTTCAATAGATGCCTGGAAAGTTTTATCGTTAGGTTTATATTTACCTGCATTTCCTATAAAAAAACATTCTTCTTCTTTATCCCAAAAAAGTCCTGTACATGTAAATCCTACATTATCATTTTTTTTGTCTGGCAATTTTAATATTTTATTTGCATATATTTTGTCACATTTCTCTAGTTCAATTTTTACTCTTATACGTGGTACAATTATAGATCCTACTGTTAAAAATATTATGAGAAAAAATAACATAAAAATTAATCGTTTTTTCTTCTTCATACTTTCTTTCCTTTTCTCAGTTCTGGTATCCATTTTTCTCTTGTTGCAACCAACGATACAAAAATCATTAAAGCCAACAAATATCTAGTAACTGCATTTTTATATACAGCAACCATTGACAATGCCACAATACTCGTAACTATAAGTATTGTCATTTGTAATTTTGTATTAAAGTAATTGTTCATTTGTATCTCATTATCAATACATTCTTTTCTTGCTAATACAAAATATAAAATCATGACTATTAAATAGCTTACTAATGACGTATATCCACCAGCAACATATCCAAAAATCGGAATAAAAAACGCATTTAAAATTATATTACACACTGCTGCAAATACTGATGCAAACAAAATAAATTTTGTTTTTTTGTAATAAAACAAGACATTGACATATTGTTGATATATATACATAACAATAACACTAATTGCTAATGGTGGCATAACCCATATTGCCTGTAAGTATTTTTTTCCTCCCAAAATCAAAATTATTTCTGGAGCCATCACAATTTCCGCAATAGCGCAAAAAGCAACAATAATTGTTCCGACTGTTATCAATTTACTTTTATCTTTCGATGAATCCTTTAACTTTAATTCCTTAAACAGCCATGCCTGTAAAGATAAATTCAACGCACCACTTATAACAAAGATGACCATAGCTGCACTATATGATACACTATATAATGCAGCATCTTCATAACCATCAATTTTTTGTATCATTAAACGATCCGAATGATTTAATAATATCATAGATAAGTAATATGGCATCAATGGCAAATTATATTTCAATGCATCTATTGCATAGTCTTTTTTCCATAATGTTGATGTACCTTTATAATTTGATATAAAAAACGGAATTGCAACTCCTAACTGGATTACTGTCCTTGTAGCTATAACATAAAATATAGGATTATCTAAATTAAGAAAAACAGTTAATGCACCAACTATAGGTCCTATAAGACCATATACAATTATTGCAAATAACATTTTCTTATATTGGTTATCAACTCTTTGTCTTGATGACCACAATCCGAAACTAATAGTACCTATAAAAGAACATATCATCAGTATACTTAACGGAGTACTTATTCCAGTAATATAATTAATACCCTTGTGAAACATTAAATACATTAATGTCCAAATCACAATCAATACAATACTCAATGATTGCATAGTTGCTGTATATGTTGTCCTGTTTTCATCGTCCCTTACTAATCCTGCAACATAACCATTGCTGTATATTCTTAATGTTATAATAATCTCAAATATTTCTAGCCAGGACATAAATATACTATATATTCCATATTCCTTAGTAGCTAAGTAATGTGTCAGTATTATCATTACCAACCAAGGCGCAATTTTTTGCATTATATTTCCCACTGTATACCAAGACGCAGCTTTCATTTCTACTGACATATCTCTATATTTTTTTATGATTTTTTTAAAAAAAAGTTTCATATCTAACTCACTTCTATTGACTGATAAATCTTGCTATTCCCAAAAAAGAAAATAGCAATAAAAATAGTTGATAAATAATGAATCCATATACTCGATCCTGTCATTCCGATGCCTGTATAACATAGCAACATAAAATACATAAATTTTTTACACTTTAAAGGTGCAATGTACTTTATCGTTCTTGCACGAATCAATGTAATTCCTAGAATAATGATAGTTCCCCATATTCCGAAAAATGTCAAGAATTGCAAAACGACATTATGTGCATAATAATATTCACCCGAAGTAATATATAGCGGAATACCAAATCCTCCTGGCAAACCGACTCTACCTCTTATATACTCTACACATGCCGTATAAATATAATCTCTATTGGTCAAGTATATCTCATTGCTTTTTATTTGATTTATCAACAAAGTAACACTTCGAGATTGCATTCCATATTGTGCTAGTTTTTGGCTTACCCAATATAAAATATCTATTAAATTATTTAGTAAAATATATGCTGATAATACCAATCCAACAATTATTATCAGTTTTTTCCATAACTTTATTTTACCTGAATATGTATATGCAAATAAAATCATGCACGCTGATATTAATGCAGACATACGTCCACCCAAAACAGCAGTCAAAAGAATATTAATAGCAACATTAATATATAACCATTTTCTTTTTTCAATTCCCTGAAGTACCATGTAAGAACCAATAAATACATTTGGCACACATATACTTGTAAATATTGAATAATGCACTAGGCCTTGTTTAAGTAATACAACTGCAACTAATACCAATGGTAAATTTAATTTAGAAAATTTCCACCATTTTTCAATAAATATTTTTAAATTAAATATATTATTTGAAATACACAAACATGGAACTACTATGCCAACCAACGCTTGTATACCTTCTATAAATACATAATACTGATAATCAACTACTATATAATTAATGATTATCACAGAACAAAAAACAAACAAAAATGTAAGCACTCGTTTATTCATGCTCATTGTCGTTCCTATTGCTATCATCGCAAGCATCATATAAATTATATATTCTAATAACGATGAAATTTTAAAAGTGTTTTCTAAAATATTCATAAAGTATGGAACATAAACATATATCACCAATATAATTGCAAGTATTGTACTTTTCTGTTTTATATTTCTTTGTCCATTACCCATATCGCACCTTATTTCTTGCGTTTTCTTATAACTTTATTATATATCTCTTTCCAATCATATAATGCCGTTTTGAAAAATATAAACGGATACTTTCTTTCATAACTATTCTTTTTCTTTTCATCCCACACTTCATTGTTATCAGCTAATTTTTGTGAAAATGCATCTTTAACTTCTTTTGATAACCATTCTCTACCATCTTCACATACTCTGTTACGAATGTCAGCGTATGTTGGTGTTTCTAATTCTGGGACTACTCCCAAGGTTAAAAATGCATGACCATTATAACAATATGGCTGTCTACAATGTTTTCCCACCGGATTAAAGATTATTGGTTGTTCAGGATTTTTAAATATATTTTGATTACTAAGCTGTCCGTAACATGGTTTTGCAGCACCAGTTCCTAAATCAACGTACAAAGTCCAAGCTCCCGCATAACAAAAATCCTCTATTTTTTTCTGAAAAATATCCAACTTAAAATCAAACATTGTAGAATCAAATTTTCTCCAAACAGACTCATACTCTTTTCTTGACATAGATGTCAAAATATCTTTTTTCTCTGTCAAATCATTTCGTCCTACTGTAATTTGACATGCTGCTCCTAGTTCTGATTTACAAAGATTTATAATCTCATCAATATCATCAATCAATCCATCATAAGGCATTAACTCAACGGTAAATGAACATCCCTTTTCCCACATCTTTTTCACATTTGAAAAGTATCTATCTATCCATCCTTTATTCTTTAACTCTGCATAGTGAAAAGAAAATTTGAATTCCAAATGTTCTAACAAATTTCTTGGAAACTCAGCAATTTCATCAAATCGACTTGTTAATGTTCCATTTGTTACAACCTCTAAAAAATGTCCTTGTAATAACAATTGGTAAATATATTGCGGCATTTCTTTCGGAATAAGAGTTTCTCCGCCTCCCGTTAGATTTATAATACAAGTGCCTCCTAGCCTCTCTTTTGAAAGACATTTGCCAACATGCTCTGGAGTATATAAAAATTTAGCTGCTCCTTTTTCATTTTCTTTCAATGCTGAAATATAACAATATTCACATTTAAGATTACAATTCTTAATCGGTACATTGATAACTAACAATCTTTTAATTTCCATACTTAATCCTTTCGTATTATGTCTGCCATTTTTTCAAAATAGTTTAGCAATTTTTTTCTATCATATTTTTTATGTTCCCATATAGTTGTTCTCTTTAATTTTTCTAGCACTTCACTTAACGAATTAGCTCTTGTAATCATATTTGTATCATCGAGCCAATCTGCTACTCCAAAAACTTTACCAGTTTTATTATTTAAAACAATACATGGAGTCCCGTTTAATACAGAAAATAGCATAGCATGTAAACGATCCGTTATAGTTATTTCCGCATTTTCAAAATTTTCCCATGACTTTTGCAACTCGTAAATTCTTTTTTTTAAAACAACTGGTGATTTAATAACAGTACTGACTTTTCGAATATTATAATGTTGTTTAATTTGATTATAAAATTCCTCTATATTTTCTTGTTCTGATTCACAATCTTCCCGAATACATACATTTATCACCTTTTCATATTTTGAACATGTTCCTTTTGTTTTAATATTTTTACCGTATAAAACCATATCGGGAACTAAATATACATCTGAATTTCCAGTAAATTCGAATTTTTGTTTTATAAAATCAAATGACTTTTTTTCTCTTGCAAATATATATAAATTACTATGTTTTTTAAATATATCCTTTGTAATTTTGTATTCTTTTTCTCCAATTTCATCTGAAGTATAGTAAATTGTTTGTGGAAGGATAATAATCTTGTTATTAGGATAGTTCTGCACAATTTCACGTATCACATATTCATTGTGTATCCATAAATTTCCCATCCATCCACCACCAGAAATTACAATTAAATCCTGTGCTGTTACTATACTTTTTATAAATCTTTTTTTCGTATGATACATGGGCATCAATATTTCATAATATTCATAATCTGGGAAAAAATCTTCAAAAAAATATTGTTCTTGAAGAGTAATCGCATGATCACCTAAATTACCATGCATAGGCGTACCAAATAAAAAAATCTTTTTATCATTATTTGATTTTAATTTCTTTAATGTGTGACGCCAACTAGGATAAGCAATTGATAGCTTAATTTGCTCTTTTAAAATATTCATTATATCCCTCCAAAAAATATTTAAAATTTTTTTCTCTTTTTAATATCAAGTCCCTAAGCAACACTAATAAACAAATAAACAGATTAAAATTTTTTCCATAAATAGCGCCTTTAGCCATTATTTGTTTATTATTGCTTCCATTCTCTTTCTTTTTATGGTAAACGGTGATTTTTGGAGTATAAAAAATAGAATTTTTTTCATAATTACTTACTAGAAAATCCACCTCTTCACCACATACAAATTCACTACCTAAACCCAACCGCTCATCAAATGTTTTATTTATCAATAAATCCTTCTTGAATGCAATTTCAATAGATGATTTTGACATTAGTTGTAATTTGCTTTTTACAAATCCTTCTTTCGAACTGTAGTTTTTATACAAAATATTTTTTTCAGGATCAAATATTTGAGACAAAATAATTTTAGCCGATTTCTTGTTTTTAAATGTATTAGCAATAATTTCAAATGCATTTTCTGGATACCAACAATCATCATCAGATAATATTACTATCTCGCCTAACACCTGCTCTAAGCCTCTGTTTCTAGCTCGTGATAATCCTTTTTCGTTCATTATAATCTGCTTTGTATCTAGATTACTATACTTACAAAGTATATCTCTTACAATTTGATGATTATCTTGTGTTACAAAAATAACTTCAAAGTCATTATAAGACTGTTTATTTAGCGTTTCTAATAATCTTTCAATTTCCATTTCTCTTGTTCCTAAAGTTGGAACTAATACTGATATTTTCATATTTATTTCCTTACTTAATTTTCAACAATTTAATTACACACCAATACATAATATGAAATATACTTCTCGCTATACTAAGATGTTCTATATCTCTATATAAAATCCAATGATATTTAATAACTTTAAATTTATTACTTGAAATAGAATTCTGTCTTATTCTGTATTTCATAAGTACCGAATTCATGCCGTATATATATTTTTCTTTTTTCAACATTTGAAGCCACAAAGCATCGTCATTTCGTTTCCTAATATTAGGTACTTCAAATTTGCCCATCTTTTCTACATTGTACATTACTGTAGAATTTCCAACAGGGCAATCTAAAAGAACTCGATTATAATCAGCCTTCGATACCGTTTGTATTATTTTGTTTAATGAATTCCCATCTTCATCAATTTGTTCGTATGCTGTACAAGTAAAAGAAAAACCATTTTGTTTCATAAATATTAATTGTTTTTTTAATTTATCTTCTGGCCAAATATCATCTGAATCCAAAAATGCCATATATTCTCCTTTAGCTAATTCCATCGCTTTAGTTCTAGCAATAGCAGCTCCAGAATTATTTTCTAAACAAAAATATTTTATTCTATTATCTTCTTTTATAAACTTATCAACAATTTTTTTTGTATTATCCGTTGAACAATCATCTACGATTATCATTTCCCATTGTTTATAACTCTGCGCTCGAACAGATTCAATCGTATATTCTATAAATTTTGCACAATTATATGTCGGCGTAATAACTGATATCAATCCTTTTTCCATATCTATTCCTACCTCAACACCGCAAACACAGTCCTAAACATAGTTGCGATTTCTTTAAAGAAACTAAATTCTTTTATACTATTCAAGTTATACTTCATCTTTTCTGGTAATACCTCATTAATGTATACACTATCTACATCATCTGCTTGATCTAGTAAATCAGCCTCATCTTTATATTCGATGCTTGCTTCTGATGTTACTCCTGCTGGAAGTAATAAAGTTGCATACATTTCATTTGTATAACTCTTAACATAATGAACACTTTCTGGACGTGTTCCCACAAATGTCATATCTCCTAAAAAGATATTGAACAATTGTGGTAATTCATCTAATCTACAGTTTCTAAGTTTACTGCCAATCTTTGTGATTCTTGAATCATTTGATACGGTTACCTGTGTTCCAATCTGATCAGCATTTTTTACCATTGTCCTAAACTTAAAGATTCTAAATACTCTACCATACTGAGTGACTCTTTCTTGTCTATAGAAAACGCCACCTTTAGAATCTTTTACAATCAATATTGAAATAATCAATAAAATTGGAGAACAAAGAATAATCATGATCAGTGAAACTACAATATCAAACACTCTCTTAAAAAATAAACTTAATCTTTTTTTTTGTAATAAATCATAATAAGGACGAACTTCATCCGTTCGCATGTACTTAGGCAATTCATTCCAATTCTTAAGCATTAATTATTCACCTTATGAATCACATTACAATAGTTTTCAATAATATAATCCACTTCTTCATCTGTTAACTTAGTATACAAAGGAAGAGTGACTTCATTTTCAAATTGCTTATATGCATTTGGGTAGTCCTTGATGTCAAATCCTAAGTTTTTATAGGCAGTCATCATTGGAAGTGGTTTGTAATGAACGTTTGTGGCAATACCCTGTTCTGCCATTTTAATAATAATTTCATTACGCTGTTCCATTGTAATATTAGGAATTCTTGTAATATACAAGTGTCCAGAAGATTCATGTTCATTAGTATAATGATTCAATACTTCAACACCTAATGGCTTAAATGCTGCATCATATTTTTGAATGATCTCTTTTCTTCTTTCTAACATTCCCTTATATCTTTTCATTTGTGCTAAGCCGATACCTGCAACAACATCCGTCATGTTACATTTGTACCAAGGACCAACGATATCATATTCCCAAGCACCTAATTGTGTCTTAGCTAATGCATCTTTAGATTGCCCATGTAATGATAATAATTGATATTTCTTATAGATATCTTCATTATCAATACCTTCAATATCTTTCCATGTTACAGCTCCACCTTCAGCTGTCGTAAAGTTTTTAACTGCATGGAAACTAAAGTTAGAGAAATCTGCAATACTACCTACTGGTTTATTATGCCAAGTTGCACCAAACGCATGCGCTGCATCTGCCATAACAATGACTCTACCAATAGCTTTTTGAATATCATTTTTAGGATTAAATAAATCCTTTTTCTTTTCTACAATAGAGAAAATTCTATCGTAGTCACATGGAACTCCCCCAAGATCCACAGGAATGATTACCTTTGTCTTTTCAGTAATCGCATTTTCTAATTTTTCATAATCCATTTCTAATGAGTCTTCTTGTGTATCAATTAGAACTAATTTAGCTCCAACATGACATACAACAGAAGCGCTTGCCGTGTATGTATAAGCACTGGTAATTACTTCATCACCAGGTCCTACCCCCAATAATCTCAATGTCATTTCAGCACATGCTGTTTGAGAATTTAAGCATACGGCTCTATTTACCCCACAAAGTTCAGCTACTTCTTTTTCTAACTGCTTTGTTTTTGGTCCTGTAGTAATCCAACCAGATTTCAATGCTTCCGTAACCTCTTTTACTTCTTCTTCTGAAATGTCTGGTGGTGAAAACGGTATATTCATCATAATTAAAATCCTCCCCTAAGCAACTTGCTTATTTATTTCTTCTGGTCTTCTAAATGTTGGTACAACACTTCTCAATGCTTCTCTAGCATCATTGTCATCTTCAGATTCAATGGCTTTATGAAGTATTTCAAGCTTTTCCTCGATTTCTTCTTTTTTAAGTGGTGTATCCTTTTCAATGAAGATCAAGTCGTTATCTGTTTTTGTTAGTGTATCACTCTTAATTAATAGTTCTTCATATAATTTTTCTCCAGGACGTAATCCCGTTTCAATAATTTCAATATCGTGTGCTCCAGATAGTTTGATCATGTTTTCGGCTAAGTCTAAGATCTTAACCGGTTGTCCCATGTCTAATACAAATAGCTCTCCATTATTGGCCATCGCTCCTGATTGTAGAACCAATTGACTTGCTTCTGGAATGGTCATGAAATAACGAATGATTCTTTTATCTGTTAATGTAACTGGTCCACCTTTGGCAATTTGTCTTTTAAATAAAGGAATTACACTTCCTGCACTTCCTAATACATTTCCAAAGCGTGTTGCACTGTATTTCACATGTCCATACATACTTGCAGACTGTACCATCATTTCACACATACGTTTAGTAGCACCCATAACATTTGTTGGGTTCACTGCTTTATCTGTTGAAACCATCATAAAGCGTTGTGCATTGTATTTTTCACATAACTCAATTAAATTCTTTGTTCCAAATACGTTATTATAGATTGCTTCAACACAATTGTGTTCCATTAAAGGTACGTGTTTATGTGCTGCAGCATTGATGATAATCTGTGGATGGTATTGTTTAAATACTTTTTCTAATGCTTTTTTATGTGTGATTGAACAAATTTCAATTTGAAGATTTATATTATTTCCATAGGCAATCTTTAATTCTTGTTGTACATCATAAGCACCATTTTCATAGATATCCAAGATGATGATTTGTTTAGGCCTCATCTTAGCTAGTTGTCTACATAATTCAGATCCAATAGATCCACCACCGCCGGTAATTAAGATGACCTTATCTTTATAATATGCATACGTTTGTTCATTTGTGACAGCTAGTGGTTTTCTGAACAATAATTCTTCAATATCAAATTCTCTTAAGTTTCTTTTACTTCCTGCTGTATATAATGTTGGATAGTCATATACCTTTACTTTATATCCGGCATTCTTATAATGATCATACAAACATTTCTTTTTATTGACATCCATATTAGGAATTGCGAATACAATTTCTTGTACCTCATAAGCCTTTAACTTATCCAATGTTGTTTCATCTGCATACCAAACAGGAATGCCATTTACTTCTCTTCCTACTTTTGTTTTATCAATATCAATAAAACAGCGAGGTACATATACTGCTTTTTCATCATTTACTAATTCTTCGGCAAAACTAGCACCTACTCGTCCAGCACCTATAATCGCAATCTTGATTTTTTGAACTTCTTTATCCGTTCCTGTAGTTAGTCCAGAAAATTGATATAATAACTTACTTAAAAACTTACCCTTTGATGTTTCATTATTACTATATAAATATGCATAACGGTAAATCATACGAATACTAATTGCACCTAATAAGTTCACACAGACTAAACTCAATGCTCGATCAAAGGTGATTCTTTCAATCGGTAACGTAGCTTGTAGAATAATTAATAGAATAAAAGCTATCACATCTGAAAAAATTAAACGAATATAGCCTTGAATACCACCATAACGCCATATTTGTCCGTATATATTACCAATCATTCGACAGATAAATATACATACAAATCCTATGATAGATAACTGTAAAGAACCTGTGTTTGTTAGATTTCCATTCCCTCCATATATCCATAGTAATAAGATAGAGGCAATAATATAAACAATGACATCATAAACAACTAAAGGCCAACGTGTATTACTCTTTTTTAAATTTTTACTCATGTAGATCCCCATTTCATTAAAAAAGACTCGTAATATACGAGTCCATAAACTCAACCCAAACGTTATAGTTTAGATACAATTTCCCCTACCCATTCATAATAGATAAATGATCAGGTCAATCTAAGTGCGGAATACCAGCTACTAATAATCTTCCCTAAATGTATCTTTCTATAACCTATAAAAGCTATATTTAAGTTATAACCAACACTTTTTATCCAAAAGTTTCTGTTAAATATTAACCCTCATAAGAGTCATTGTCAAGTACACCTAAATCGACAAAATGTTAATCATAATCCTTTATATACGATACTTTAAGGAGATTTTAATAATATAGTAAATGTAAATAAATTAATTTAAAATGTAATGAATTGTTAAATACATGTTAAGCAAAAATATATACGAATTAAAACTGAATTGATACTTAAATATTATAACCATTCAATAATATAATTCATTATGAATTGTAAGCGGTATCTGATATTTATCAGTTTCTAATCTAAATGAATTTAAAGATGAAAATGAATATAACTAACAAACTAAACATTAAAGTTATCGAATACGTAAATGTTTTAGTCTGAATACCAGTCGTTATTTTCGATTGACTTTTATTCAAAACCGTAGTTTCTTTATGAGTTGTTTTTTCAGCTTCTTTATCAATCTTAAAAGAAGGTACCTTAGTTTCATTTCTATGAATTGCATCCCTTCCTAAAATTTTAAACACATCATTCTCAATAATTTCATACTTATAATTCTTTGACTTACTTTGGACAGTAAGTTTATAATCACCAATATCTTCCCCTGGTTCTCTTGTTAAAATATAATCATCATTTTCTAAGACTGGATCTTCTTCACCAAAGTATTTAAATTGTTTATTCGGTTTTAATTCAATAGTTTTAGGAAGAATCGTTACTTTGAATGGAATCGATTCATAATATCGTTCATCCAAATTAAACGCTACTGTATATTCTCCAACATCCTTTAATAAAATTGGTTTTACATGATCTATATCACTATAAATACTAATACCATCCTCAGAATAAACGTATTCAACATCTGGATGTGTAACCTTAGTCTTTAAAACTTCAATGTCATTAACATTCTTTGGCTCAAACTGAAAATCATAATTTCCTTGATAATTGTCCAATGAGTTAATATTACCATCTGTATCAATTCTTAACTTAAACTCATAATCGCCAACATATTCACACAAATACTTTTCTTCTTCAGGATCATTTTCTCTCCAATCCTTATTGTAAGTAACCTTTACTGGTACCTTCTTAGGATTGATTTCAAAGAAAATAGTTTCTCTATTACTCAACAACGCAATATATGTACCACAATCTATTGGAGCTTCATCTAGTAATTCTCCTTCAATTGTGTAATACTTAATTGCATTCTCAACCTCTATCTTTTGACCTGTATAATCAAAAGATAAATCAACCTCTTGTGCATGTATATTCATTGGAACACATGCCATAAATAACAGCAATACAACACCTAATAACCGTTTCATATAATATTTTCCTTTCTATAGGTGAATCTCTATATCCACTATATCAAAGAATCTAACTTGTTACCAGTTATTTTGTATATTTGTTAATTATTTTATATAATTGCTTTATAAAAAGTGTATTAAGCTATCGGTTAACCGATAAAATCATAATCAAACATTAATTAATAATAAACTTACATTCAACCGTTATCCTAAACCAATATAACTATTGGAGTAGCAAATCAAAATAGCTATCCATTGCAAATGATGCTTTTATTTTCACTAAATTCTTCCATGATTCTAGAAATATTAAATGATATATCTTCGGATATGTATTTATATGTATTTTGCTGCTTAATTGATTTTAAAAAAGCGACAAGCTCATACCGAATACCTTCTCCATCTAATTGGTAAAAATATCTTCGATTTTTAGATTGATCTTCATATCGAATCTCAAAGTAATCTGTCTTCCACCATGGTGCCGGAACATAAATATAACCCTGTGTACCTGATATTATCAATTCACCTTCCGACTTTACACCAACTCCCACTTTTAATGTTGCTATAGCATTTTCATATTCAAATGAAATACGTGAAAATAAGTCGAAATCATTAAATTTATCTAACATTAAAGAGGATATCTTCACATCTTTCCATTTTGTTCCTAATATTCGAAATACAGGTAAGAGTGCAGTTGGTCCCCAATCTGTTATACTATTCCATTTATTTTTCATGACTTTTTCATCATCTAAATCTGCCAAACTAGTACATGTAGCATCTATTGAAAGGATTTTTCCAATTACGCCACCTTTTAAAATTAGCAACAAACGAGCAAAGGCTGTAGCATATGCAGTTTTAATTGAATCCATTAAAGTTAAATTTTTTGCATTTGCTATGCTAAAAAGCTCACGACATTGCTTTTCTGTCAAAGCAATAGGAGATTCACATAACACATGTATATTATTATTCAATGCTTCTTTGATTTGTTCATAATGTTTAGTGGGATGCGAAACAATATATACTGCATCACATTTTTCTAATAATGTACTATATTCAGTTGTTACAAAAATTGTATCTTTATATTTCTCGAAAATTGATTCATTTTGAGTACAAATACCCGCTATTTCCAAACCATTCACATATTGACTTTCTTTATAGAATTTATCAACTATAGATATTTCTCCAACTAACCCCAGCTTTAAACTACTGTTTTCAGAACGAATTTCTGTACTAGAAATTCCTTGTGTTCGATCTAAATACACAACCTTACAATATTCTTTTAAATAATCAAAATGACCTTTCCAATCAGAACCAACGGTGAATATATCTACATTATATCGATGAATATCATCAATCTTTTGTCCCTCATATTCTTCAACTATGATCTTATCTGCTAAACCTGTTGCACGTACATTTTCTATTCGCTCCATTAATGATTGCTGAACATTGATTTTACCACGTGTTTTATCAAAGTCATCTGCTGTAACTCCAACAATTAAGTAATCACCTAATTCTTTAGCTCTTTCTAACAAACGAATGTGACCATAATGCATAACATCATATGTTCCATAAGTAATTACGGTTGTCATCTTATAGGAGTCCTCTATTTACCAAATCATGCAATGCATTTATTAATGTCGTATTGTCTTCTTTTGTCAAGGCTCCAATATGACCAACTCTAAATATCTTATCCGCTAATTCACCACCATTTGGACAAACCCAAATATTGTATTCATCCTTTAATATCATAAATACATCATATGCTGACACGTTTAGAGGATGTAGTGGTGTTACTGCATTTGACATAGAATCAGATACAATCTCTAATGGTAAATCCTTTATTTTTTCACGGAAATCTTCTGCAAGACTTTGTATCTTTTGTGTTTCAGTTTCAACTCCACCATTATCTTCAATCTGATTTAAACGTTTATGAATTTGTCTCAATATTCCAACGGCTGGTGTAAATGGAGTTTGACCTCTTTCTCCATTTTTTAATGCAGATTTTAAATTTAAATACATACATTGACAATCATTGGATTCAATTCTTCCAATTGCATTCTTTGATAAAACGATAATTGAAATTCCAGGAGGACATGCCAATGCTTTTTGAGAACCTGTTATCATTACGTCCACTCCAAGATTTTCCATGTCAAAATCATCTGCTAAGAAAGAACTGATTGCATCTACCACCAAAAACAATTTATTCTTTTTGCAAAACTCACTAATCATATTCATATCATAATGTACACCTGTACTAGTTTCATGAACATTTACTAGGAATCCTGTATATTTTTTACCATCATAGCTTTCTAGTTGTTCTTTTCTTAATGTTTTACCAGTTGTACAAAGTATTTCATCATATGGAATATGATGAATCTGACATAATTCAACAAAACGATGTCCAAAACTACCACCATTTACAATAAGTACTTTATCATTCTCATTAAAACAATTCATAATAACAGCTTCCATACTTGCAGTACCAGATCCTGTAATAAAAACAGCACGAGAATCTTCACTTGCCTTACTAAATTTTTTAATAAGTCTCTCGTTCTCAAACATAAGATTAGAAAACTCTGGTGTTCTAAAATAAGGTACTTGCTCAGAACCTATAGATAAGATATCATCGTCCGACATAACTGGACCGACTGTAAAGTTTAACATAACGATGTCCTCCTTGTTTATTAAATTTATTAATCTCTATTTAAAATGGATTTTAAAACGATCCATACTTTAACATAATATATGTTTTTTTCTAATATGTACATCATCTAATGCTAATAAAGATATTATTTAGAATATATATCCGAATATAGCACAAATTGTATCGTGAATTTTTATATTTATCCTTTTCAATGCGAGTTAAGACATACATTTATTCTTGTACCTATTAATCTTATAAATGATATGATAGACATGTCTTTCTTCATCAAAAAGAACTTTTACTTTATTTGTATAAACGTGTCTCATCAATTTTTCAATATGGTTTTCTACAGTATATTCCTCCAATTATAGGTTACTATCACGTAAATTATAACCACCGTTTTTTCATCGTTCAACATCTGCAAAAAAAGGCTGAGTCAAATTGAACTCAGCTCAATGCAATTATAACTGAATTTTTATTGGTTTGTGAGTCATGCGTTGCTCAACCGGAGGTAATTGCATATAGTTATCTCCATATTGTCTTTTTAAATACTCCTGTATATTGTTAGGCACATTATAGTATTTACCTTCAAACTCACATTTTGTAAATGGTAAATATATTTCTTTTTCCATCACAGCAGCCTGTGAAGATTCATCATATTGTACAACAAAAGACATTTCAGATTCATCCATTTTAGAAATCATTAAATGATTCACATAATTAATTAGTTTCTTATTACTAAACAAGTAAGCTGGAAAAGACAATATACGATCAATGATATATTTAGTTCTTCCCTCTTTGTCTAAGAATAATTTTGGACAAGCCTGAATTTTTAAAACATGCTTAAAATAATTAATGTATTTTCTCTTAATTGAAAAAACACCACTATTTTTATCAATGTAATCTAATGGAAAAACGTCAATATACAAACCATTATTTGAATAAAGTCCATCTGACATTGTTTCAATAAACACCGTGTTATTTTTTCTCACCTTACAAAAAGTTAAAAACCAATTTATCTCGTTACTTTCATCTTGTAAGGAAAATAACTTTGATGGATTTTTCTTCATATATTCAATAAACTTTTCATAATCTTTTCTTGGCATACCAATGTCTAAATCGTCATCCCACGGAATAAAGCCTTGGTGTCTATGTGCACCTAATGCTGTACCATACAACAAACAGTATTGAAAGCCATTTTTTTCACATATATCAACAACATAATCTAATATTTCAACTAATGTTTCATGCAATTTATCTAGTTCATTACTCATTAAAACCGCCCCTAACTATTAATTTTTTAATTCAAATACAGATTTACAAATGCCAATAATCTGATTTCTCTTAATAACACAAACAATAAATGTTAATAAAATTACACTATATCTTACATATATAAAATTATATAAAAATAACATTATAAATCCTAGAATCAACATTGCAAAAGTAATCGCCAATAAAATTTTTGTATCAAACACTTTAAATCCGTCTAAATTTTCTCTAATGATTTTATTCATAAATAAATAATGTGATACTGTATATAATGCATAACAGAATAATGTTGTATAACCAGCAGCATAATATCCAAACAATTTTATAAATATATAATTTAAAATAATATTTACGATTGCACTTATAGAACTTGCAATCATAACAAATTTAGTTTTTTCAAAGTAAAATTGAAATTTAGCAAAAATATCGTAAGCATACATAAAATATACACTCATTGCAACAGGCGGAATAATCCAAATAGCATCATAATAAGACTTTGGTGCAAAAATGCTTACTGCTTCTGGTGCAAATGCAATCAATGCCAAATTCACAAACGCAACCATAATCATAGTTAAATACGAAGTACCTGCAATTTCTCCTAATTTTCTTTCTTTAATTTTTGTATAAATCCAAGGAGAAATGGTATTTACCAAAGCAGTATTAAAAATAATCATCATCGATGAAATACTATACGCTAAGCTATAAATACCTGCAGCACTTGAATCAACCATATTATTAATCATAATACGATCCGAACTATTTAAAATTGCTTGCGATAAATAATGAGGGACCAATGGGATATTAAACCATAAAGCATATTTCCAATATTTTTTAGAAAAGAAACATTTTCCTTTTCCTAATTGATGGATAAACAATCCAAAATACCCTATTAATTCAACTAAGGCTAAGCCTAAAATTCTTGCTGTAACTTTATCCTGTGCTTTTGTAACAAAGATTATTCCAACAAGTGGCTTTGCAATAGATACCACAAGTGTAACTAATACTAACACTTTATATTTATACAAAACTCGTTGTTCAGATGCCCACAAATTAAAAACTGCACCTGTCCAAATCATTACCAACATTAAAAGACATTGATTTGTTGTTAATGAAAATAATCCATTAAAATAACTATGAAATAACAAATAAATTACTGTCCATACGGATACAAGTGTTAAAGTAAGTCCCTGTAAAGAAGATGAAAATATATCTCTTTCATCATCAAATTTAACAAGTCCTTGTGTACATACACCACCACTTAACATCAAAGAAACAAAAATATTTACAATACTAAACCATGAATTAAATACATTAAATTGTCCATATTCAGTTGTTGTTAATAAACGTGTAAATATTGGTGTTGTTATGACAGAGATTCCCTTTTGTAAAAAAGAACAAATAAGAAACCATATTGCTGCTTTGGCAGGTACACTTAAATTTTGATATTTACTTAATAGCCTATTCATAATTTCTTAATTTCCTCAACTATAGAAGGACATACTCGTCCTTGATTTTCTGGTGAATAAAATAAATCTTTTACTTGTTTTAATTTATCTTTATACTCAACATTTCCGTTAATCGCCAAATCTATCGCACCAAGAAGTTCATCAAAACTTCTCACTTTTGCTCCTGGAGTCACATCATCATAAGTGAAGTACATTTCACGGTCTTTTTCAAGGTATTCTTCATAATCAAAACAATAAAACAATAAAGGTCTATCTAGAAGAAGATAATCTATGTAGCAACTTGAATAATCAGTAATTAAAATATCACTATTAAATAACAATTCTTGTGTATCACAATCTTCATTAGTTAAATCCAAAACATTAGAATATTTTGTGATTGGATCATCGTCAATACGATTATAATAATGTTTCTTAATAACAAACAAAATATCATTTTGTACACAATACGAATTCAACTTATCAAAATCAAAATGTGCATATAAATCTAATTTTGTTTTCCCTTCATTTCTATGCGTTGGCATATAAGTAATAGCATATTTATATTTTTTATTTCCTAATTTATCACGCTTAAATGTTCCATCAAAGAAAACATCATTACGTGCTTGTCCAATTTGAATAATATGTTCTTTATCAGTCTTAAAACAACTTTGATATATTTTAGAAATAACAGGACTTGTTGAAAAATAATATGTATTCTTTGTTGCATTATCATTCAAATAATTCCATATTTTCTTGTGTATTGAAAATGAATCAGCTGTAACATGATCATCATAGCCAATTTTTTTTAAAGGAATACCATGCCATACGTTTAAAATTGTAGCACCACCTATACAGTCTGCTTCTACATCAAACTTACCCGTTGATATAACCGCATATTTGGCTTGACTACAAATTCTTTTTGATTCTTCTGTACCCATTAAAGCTACTGGCTTGCCCTCACTTTTTAATTGGTTATAAATCTCTATATTTTTAGTAATCCATGTAGAATTCATTCCTAATTTCAATGTATATAGATATAAAAATTTAGAATTATCTGCAAATTTATCACCAAACCATGACCCAAAAACAAAAGTATTCGTGTCTCGTGAGTTTAAAATAGATTTATATAAATGTAAAAAATAAATAAAATTCTTCTTTAAGTTCATTGCTATCTCTACTTTCTATTTTTTTTACTGACTCTATGTGTGTTTAAGCCCATAAATAAAAACATCAAAAAAGGCATTTCAAAAGATGCTACATAAGGTAACATTAAGAATGCAATACAATCACAAAAAGCTAGGGCACACGCTGCATTTTCATATACTATTTTTTCTTTTCCAAATATATACGTATATGCAAAATAAAAAATAGGATAAAAATAAAGTATCATTCCAAAAAGACCAAGTTCATATCCAATTAACCAATAACTTGATTCCACCAAATGTGTGTGACTTCTTCCCAAATAACTAAGGGCAACAGGTCCGTTAGTACCAAACCAATATCCGAATGGATGCTTTAATACATCAAACATAGGCAAATACATATCTTCTAAATGCTTTAAAAAAGATGCATCAGTTTTCGAAACTGTTGAAGTAAAGCTTGATGCTATCATTTTTGAAACACGCATATTTAAAAATAAAATATCGATTCCAAATCCTACAATCAACAAAGCAAGGAATATAGTGCCATAAATTTTTACACTTTGTAAATTAATGTTTTTATGTGCTATCTTCACAAAATATACAAAAGCTGTAATAGTGACAGCAATAATAGATGTTCTAGAAAATGTTAAAACAATACCCAAAAACATGATCATAAGTCCAATAGGATAAACTTTCTTTAGTTTTTCATGTATATATTCACTAGATACTATTGATATAGTTAATAAACCAGATAAATATAATCCACAATCATTTGCAGAAGAAAAGGTTGAAACCATACGTTGAAAACCATAAAAACCTCCAATATAGTACGTATAGTTTAACGATCCATTGTCTCCATATCCTAAATTTATTAAAAAGTCACTACCCAAAACAAAAACCTGAATAATGCCAAAAATTGTTAGTATGACTCCTTGAATCCAAAATAAATTAATTAAATTGCTATATTGTTCACGAGATAATGAAACACTAGATACTGTTAAATATAAAATAATAGGCATTATATAAATTCTAGCCATATTTAAAGCTAAATAAATTGTTGTGTTTGAAAAAGGTATGGAAATAATTAAATTGATTAAAATCCAAAATATACAAAATATAGATGTTTTTTGAAATTTTATAAGTCGATTCTTCTTATATACAAAAATCAATAATAAAATAAAAATTAATACATCTCTCCATAGATTTATTAGACCAGTGGTATGATTTCCAATGGCCTTATCAATTACCATACTATGTAATGGCATTATTGCACATAAAATAAAAATAATATAGTAACGGATTTGATCAAACTGTAGATTTTCAATTTGTATTTTATTTAACTTTAATTTCCCCATTTTTTCTATTCCTTCTTTTCACACATACTTTTAAAATATATCTCTTATTTTAAAATATATTCTACCCACAATAATATCTATATTTTTGAAAACTAACAAAATTTTTTTCCCAATTGAACACTTTGAATAATCAATTGCAAATGCTCTACTTTTTTTTAAAATATAAATTGTTTTCTTGTTTACATAAGATACTTTATCTAAATATTCCCCCATACTAAATGAGGATACTGACATTTTATTTTCCTCAGCAGATAAATTATTTCCAGTATATTTATGAACATACACAACTTTATCCATAAATTGAATTCTTGCATTTTTTGAGAACATCAATACCCATAAAAACAAATCATCAGAGCCATTAACATCCATTATAAATTTTTTCCATTCTAAAGGAATAGATTCTCTTCGAATTAAACAATGTCCAGGAGAAATAATCCTGTTATGACCATAAATATACGCTCCTAAACTTAGTACATTTTTTTTTGACCCTTTTGTTTTATAAAGTATATTTCTTTGTTTTAACTCATTCTCTATCCATGCATTACCAATTAATAAATCATAATCTGAAATATATGAAATCTCTTCAAAAATTGCGTGTTCTAATAATTCATCATCTTGATCCAAAAATACAATATAGTCCCCTTTAGCAAATTTTAATCCAGTTACGCGTGCTTGTTGAATTCCAGCATTTTTTTCATGGTAAACTACTTGTATCTTAAAGTGAAAATCATTATCAGGTAAAATTACATTGACATCCGGACTATCATTTACAATGATACATTCTATAAAACAATCACTTTGATTTTCGTTTAAATATTGTGCATTTTTTTCAATAGATGAACACAAATCACAAATATACTTGTTTCCTTTATAAAATGGAACTATTACTGATACTAACATACTTTTATAGCCCCTTTCTATCTTTTACACATTTATTTCTTTTATCAATAACAACACTATTTTTTGGAACATCTTTACTGATTAAAGCACCGGCACCAATGACAGATCCTTGACCAATTCTAACCCCATCAAGAATTGTCACATTACTTCCAATCCAGCAATCATCTTCAATAATTATACCCTTTTGACTTACTCCTTGGGATTTAATAGTCGAGTTTGTATCTTCAAACACATGATTCTCGGCAAACATACTACATTTAGGTCCAAACATTACATTTTTACCGATTGTAATTTGTCCTGAACATCCTACATATCCATATGGGCCAATAGATGAATTATCACCTATTTCTAAACCATCTCCAAAATCTTTACCATAATAACTAGATGGACGTATCATCACACCACGACTAATTGTAACATCGTTCCCAAATTTTAATCCATTACTTGCTAAACCATGAATTTCTGTATAATCTTCAAATTTAACATTTTTTCCACAATATATGTGTTTTGCATGAGAAATCTGTACATGTTTCCCTACTAAAAATAGACCATGTACTTCTTTTAAAAATAATCTATAAAAAAGCCCTCTAAGTGCCTTTAAACCTGTTCTATAATAAATGATAATTTTATCAAACAAACTTATTTTTTCATTCATTTAATAGAACCTCCAAGGACTTCTTTATAAATTGAATTCAATTCCTCATAATTCATTTCAGGTACATATTTTCGTTCATAATCCATTCGAGCATTAACACCAATTGATTTACATAATTCTGGATCATTCCATAAAGTTTTAATTTGATTTTTAAATCCTTTTACATCACCAAGTTTAACTTTAAATCCATTGACACCATTTTCAATAGCTTCCACTGAAAAGCCTAGATCTGTTGCAATAAGTCCTTTTCCTAAACTTTCTGTTTCAATTTCTACCATAGAACAGCCTTCATACCAAATTGATGGAAATACAACAAATTCACTACCTTTCACAATGGATAAACATCTTTCGTGTTGCGTATATCCAAGAAAATATACATTATCTTTATTCTTCGCCCATTCTTTGAATTCAGTTTCCAATGGACCTGTACCCATAACAACTAATGGAATGTCTTGGATTTCATCCCAAATACGCATTAAAATTCGAATTCCCTTTTCTTCTCCAATACGACCATAAAAGACTACATATCTTTCAGGAATATCATCCAATTTTATTGGCTTTAAATTTGCTTGTGCATCTGGAACAAAATTATATTTTTTTATAATTTTATTTCCATCAAATCCAATTTCTTTTAATAAACGAATTTGATTTTCATTCAAACAAATATATTTATCAATTTGTTTATAAAATGTTTTACGAATTCTATGATATTTAAATATCCCAGCCACTAAAAGACTTTGTACTCTAGACCCTTTAAAACATCCATATTTACACATTCTTAAATAATGTCCATCTCCACATTTATTACATAATTCTGTACCACGTAATGAAGTAGCACATGGACAAATAAAACGCGTATCATGCAACGTAGCTACAACCTTGCAACCATTTCTTCTAGCAGCATATAAAATTGATGGAGAAAGCAAAGGAAAAAATGTATGCACATGGACTATATCAGGCTTTTCTTCTTTAATAATCTTTTCAACATTATTATAATTCTTAAAAGACCATAACATTCCAAAAGTAGATTTGACTTTACCTAATAAACCAGCATTATCGAATTCATCGTTGCAGACATTATATTTAATTACAGTATGACCGTGTGCTTCTAGTAATGAGGTTTCACTTTTAAATACCTGATCATCCCCACTTGCTGATCCTTTACGATGAAAATTATGTATAGCTAAAATCTTCATATTAATTTTCACCTTTCAAAAACACATCTTCATATTGCCCACATATTTTTTTCCATGTATATGCCTTCTGTACGCGTTCCTTAGCTTTAAGACCCAAAGCTTTGATTTCTTCCTCAGGTTTATTATCGACTTGATTAATCAATTGAGCTAACTTACCTTCTTCTCTATCCCAATATAATGCCGAATCAATAGCCACTTCTTTATTAAATCCAACATTAACCAATAAATTTAAATCTGTACTACCTAGTGCCTCAATCAAACTAGGATTCGTCCCACCTACTGTATGTCCATGGAAATATGCATATGCATTCTCACGAATTTTCTTCAACAATTCTTGATCATATACCGTGCCAACAAATTTAATTCGTTTATCTTTAGAAAAATGTAAACGACGTTCTAACTCATTTAAAAATTTATCATTCAGATTTGTTATAATCGCAAAATCTCTTTTCGAGTTTGATTTCATAAATTCACGAATCATGATTTCGAATGAATTTTCTGGAACAAATCTTCCTACAACCAAATAATAATTCTTTTTAGTTAACCCTTTCTCTTTATACCAATCAACCAATTTAGCATCAGTGTCTGATAAAATACTTGGCGTTAAATCAGCACCATAAGCAATATATGTTGTTTTAGGGCTTCTATGATTGATACCCTTGCCATCATATTGTTCATGAATGTATTTCTCAATATTAATAGAATCACAAATAGCTAAATCACTCCATTTAACCATCATCTTTTCAGATTCTTTCCAATATTTACGTACAGGTGCACTCCATTTTGCTCTCATCCATTCATGTCCATCTGGATTTAAATAGACCTGGCCTCCCATTTTATGTATTTTTTTATAATATCTTTTCATAAATGGACCAATGCGACAGGCCATTATATATACAATCGGATTTTTTATATTGTTGTTTTTAATATATTCACAACAATAATCCAATGATTTAATATCATAATAAATAGCTTGTGCAGCACCAATTTCTGGAACAGTTATTTTGAAACAATGTGCATTATGAAATTCAAATTCAGAATCACTTAATATTTTAGCCCCATCTAATTTTGTTTCGTCCATAAAACCATTTCCATTTGCCTTACAAGCTATATGATATTTAATATTTTTATTATTTTGATGATACTCGGTTAATTTATAAACAAACGTTTCATAACCTCCGTATGCCCCTAAAGACTTTGCGCCAACTAAAAATATATGTTGCATATTTATCCCTTTCCTTTTACCTCAATTCATAATAATAGAAATATTTATTTAACAATTCTAATTCAATAAATCTATTTTCAATAAAATACTACCAATTATATAATTTAAATTCCCTTTACTTTGTTATCGCATGTAAAATCTAATACCTCATTTTATTCTTTAACACAAAACAACATTAAACCATGCGAATCAATCTTATAATCTTATTTAACTTTAAATATGGTTTTTGAAATAACCATATTGTTTAAATTTTTTGAATGAAAAGCACAAAAATCACACCTAATAATCAAAAAAATCATCTAAAAATAATTAAAGATGTAAAATAATTTTTACGCTTTTAAATTCTATCATATATTTATTAATATGGCAAAATAACACTATTTGTTTAGTGATTACGCATGAAATAATCTTCAAATTTTAGTGATTGAAGATTATTTATTTTTTTATGTACTTTAATAGTGTATTGGACTATCATTATGAAAAGATACGTGTAAATCGACAAGCGACGGAAGTGTTAAAATGGTTGAAAAAAAGGACCCGGACAACTAAATGTTGTCTGGGTCCAATATCAGCTATAGACCGTTTTGGGGTATATGCCACCCCTTAAATTCTTGAAAAGCAAATTCACCTAGTTCCATCCAAATTTATTGTTATATCATAAGAGTCAAAGAGAGTTCAGCTTCTAACTGAACTCTATCTTACTATTTTTTCAATAATACATTTACCATGTTCACAATGTCATGACCATAGCTCTTAGAAGTAGCCCAACCATATCCATTTGGATTTTCTTTTATTCCAAGCCATTCTACATATTGTGCACTACCACGCTTCACTAGATTGAATCTTGGATCCACACATTGGTTTGTTAATGGGGATATAGAACCATAAGCTTTTAAATGTTGAATCTGAGCACGAATACCCATTCTTACATTACTAAAACTTGCACCATGTACTGCTCCAGTAGCACCGATACCCGCAAAATTATATTGGTTTGGAAGAACATCTCCACCATATTTTAAGAAGCCTGTTTCTTTCATACATTGAGTAAATGCTACTTCAGCTCTTACACCTTCTGCCGTTGCTTCTTCATAGAAAATTTGTGCAAATTGATTGATTGTACGAGCTCCACCCTTAGCTAAACATCCATCATATTTACCGTTGTATTTTGCTTTAAATGAATCATAACCTGACGCATTCGCATTATAGTAACGAACCATTTGAGCAACTGTAGTCTGGCTTGTACCCATGATCTGCATCAAACCACCAGTTGCATTGGTGTTAATATATTCAAATACCCATTTTTGTGCATTCGAATTGTTTGAATCATACAATTGAATATTTGAAAAGTTACGAATCATACCACCGTGTACATCTAATACACGATTTGAATGTAATGCTGAAACTATACGTAAATTACTATTGGTGTCAAACATAATAATCCACTTTTGATTATATCCATTTGATTGTTTTTGCTGATATACGTTAGCACTATTACCACTACCACCAGCTGTTAAATACATACCAGAACCAACATTTTGGAACATGACATATCCTTTTGAATCATGTGTAATTTTCCATTTTTGTGCATTTGATTTATTTAACGAATACAGTTGAACATTGGCTCCGCCATATAAGCTTCCACCATATACATCCAAACTATAATTCACATTCTTATTTTTAATATAGTAAACACCATCGGCGATTTTATCCTTGTTTTGAGCAGCAAATAAATCACAACGCTCGCGATCTGTCATATGTTTACTAAAGTTCCATTGTTGAGCTTTACTACCATTATTTTGATACAATCCGATATTTCGTCCATTCATGACCAATGCGCCACTCAAATCTAATACGAAATTAGGATCTAAAGCAGAAATAATTGTGTAACCAGAGCCATTCTTTTGTACAACCCACTTTTGTGCTCGTGAGCCGTCCAATGAATATTGCTGAACATTTGCATTATTACCCGCTCTGCTTCCTGCAACCTCTAATACTTTGCCAGAGTTTACATTTGTAAATGTCACATAACCTTGAGAGTCATGTGTAACTTTAAATGCTTGGGCATCCGTTCCATTTTTTGCGAACAATTGAACATTTGCTTTATTCCATGTATATCCACCATAAACATCTAACACATAATTTGAACTAAGTGCTGTACTAATTACATACGTACCATCCGCAAGAACATTTTTATTTGATTGTGCTAAACTATTTAATTTATCTGTTTTTGATACAAGCTTACTAAATTTCCATCTTTGTGCATTTGATCCACAATACGTATACAATTGAATATTACTACTATTTACGGCTTTACCCGTACTTAAATCCAATACATAATTTGAATCTAAAGCTGAAATAATAACATAGCCATTTCCATCTGGCTTCACAATCCATTTTTGTGCTCGACTACCATTTGAACTAAATTGCCAAATATTTTGATTGTTTTTCTTAGTACCGCCATATACATCTAAAACTTTACCAGACTTTACATTCGTGAATGTCACATAGCCTTGTGAGTCATGTGTTACCTTAAATAATTGTGCTTCGGTATCATTGCTACGGTATAATTGAACGTTTGCACCGTTCGTTGTATAACCACCATAAATATCTAATACATAATTCGGATTCACAAGAGATTGAATATTATATGTTCCATCTGCTAAAACATTACGATTGTCTTTAGCTAAAGTATCTAATGACTGATTTTTAGCTTGTAAACCTAATGCACTTACAATACCTCTTGCATCCGCAATACCAAGTTGTTGTAGCTTAGCATTTGAACCCAAGTATTTATCAAACTCATCTTTATTGTTAATAAAACAATGTTCAACAATCAATCCCGTAATATTTGCCTGTTTCGCATAACGGATGACACCATAGTAATCTTGATCACTACTGTTTGGATTTGATGAAGTTGTACCATCCGTATAGTTACGAATCTTAATACCGCGATCATACAATCCCAAAGCTGTTAATTGTTTTTGAATCGCCTTTGCTAGATTCTGTCCATTACTAGAAAGGTTCTTATTTCCACTTGTATTTGGATAATAAACCTCTGCACCTTTTGCCGCACTATTTGCTGCTGAATTAATATGAATACTAATAAAGTAAGAAGCACCTGCTTTTTTAGCTACTTCCACACGATTTTTTAAATCCATAGCTGCTTCTTCACTTAATCTCGTATCTGTAGTTCTTGTCATAACTACATTTACATCATATTTTGATAATTCTTCCTTACAATATTGAGCAATTTTTAAAGTTAAATCCGATTCCTTTGCTCCAAATGCAGTAGCACCTGAATCACTACCACCATGTCCTGGATCCAAACAAATTGTCATTCCACCAGTCGCATGTCTTGAAAACTCATCTACTGACATTACAGCCGGTTGACTCGCAACCCCATTCACAATCTCTTCTTCAGCCTTATTTACATCCGTAACTTCAATAACACCTTCTGAACTTATTGAGTCCTCTGTTAAATCCGGTAACGTTGCATCATACCCATCATATTCTTGATCCACACCAAACTTAACATCCATTTCTAAATCACTAAAGTTCAAATAATAAGATTGCCCATTATATACATAATGAAGTGTAGTCACACTATATTGTCCTTTTTCTTCTTCACTAAACACTCTAGAGAATTTCACTAAATTATCAACTTGTTCAGAACTCTCTAAATCAAAAGTATTTCCATCCTCTTTTTGAATGGTCAATCTAAAATCCGAGTACCCTTCTGCATTATTTAATGAAAGAACAAAGTTTTCTGTTTCTCCATTTGATAATACGGGATTGTCGACTAAGAAGTATTCCATCATATTAGAATCACCCAATTGCTCCTCTTCAACAACTGGCTCTTCCTTTTCAACTGGTACTTCTTCCTCTTCTGTAGGTGTTTGTTCTTCTACAGTAGGAACTTGCTCTTCTGTAGTCTCTTCTTCTGTTTGTGTTTCTTCTACTACAGGCTCTTCTTGTGTAATTTCATCATCTGCACGAACTGTATACATATTGGTCATTGTTGATACAGACATAAATACACTTAATACGAGAGCCAAAAGTGGTTTTAGTTTTTTTGCCATTTTCTATCCCTCTTCCAATAAATCTATTTTAAATGAATATTTAGAATATTTCAATCTAACCAAAAAATAACCAGACACTTTTGTGCCTGGTTATAAAATTAGATTTTTGTTAGTTTAAATTTCTGTGCATTTGTGCCGTTATTTTGATATAGTTGTACATTTTGTCTATTTTGAATTAAACCACCAGAAATATCAAGAACATAGTTCTTGTCTAAGGCAGAAACAAATGTCAAACTACCATCACTGTTCTTTTTAGCAATCCATTTTTGTGCTAATGAGTTGTTATAGTTATATTGCCATACATTTGTACTATTTGATGAATGACCACCATACACATCTAATGCTTTATTTGTACTTGCATTAATGAATGTAATATATCCAACAGAATCCTTTTTGATTCTCCATTTTTGATTCGAATTTGAGATTTGTACATTTGAACCACTTGAACCTAATGAATAGTTGTTATTCTTGTAGCATTGCACTACATAGGTAGTTTCTTGAATATCCGCATTATACTTCTTCGCCATGGAATCAAGTTGGCTACGCGGACTTTCATATTTAATGAAATTCCAAGCCTGAGCCTTTGTGTTGTTTGATTTGTAAATCTGAACATTTCCAAAATTCGATACTCTACCACCATATAAATCCAATACATAATTTGGATTTAAAGCCGAAACAATATTGAATCCTGAACTAGCCTTTGTGACAATCCATTTTTGTGCTAATGAATTATTTGAAGTATATTGTGCTACATTTTGACCATTCACACACTTACCACCATATACATCAATTGCTTTTCCTGAACCAATATTTATAAATGTAACATACCCTTTTGAATCATGCACAAGCTTCCAAGCTTGCGCTTTTGTACCATTGTTATGATATACGTTAATATTACCAAAATTACTCAAGCTTCCACCATACACATCCAGTACATAACTATTGTTTAAAGAAGAAGCAATATAGTATGTTCCATCACTGATATTGTTTTTATTCTGTGCAGCTAAAGTATCTAAATCAACACGTGTATTCGATACCTTTAATAGTTTCCAGTTTTGAGCTGCTGTTCCATTTGAATTATAAATCTGTACAGCCGTACTATTGTTTGTTGAACCACCAGATAAGTCAAAAACATATCTTGAATCCCAAGCAGAGGAAATCATCCAACTACCATTACTATTGCGAGTAAAGATAAATTGTCCGGCTTTGCTAGAAGAACTTACCCCTTGAACTAAACGATTTGTATTTGACATCGTATTCCAATTTGTAGTAATACCCAAATATAGGTTAGACCCAACATTTTTAATTGTATAATAACCATTTTGATTTTTCTTAATTTCAAAATGCTGTGCATTTGATCCATTCCAATCAAAGATTTGAACAGCTGCACCATTAGATTTCGATCCACCTAAAATATCCAATACTTTATTGTTGTTTTTAGATGTAATAATTTCATATGTACCATTTGACATTTCATCCTTAATAATATCAAATGAAACACTTAACTTACCTGTAAAGGCATTTATACCAACGATGGTAGCTGTACCTTTACCAAGTTTAACATTATTTGAATAAACAACTTTATAATCTCTACCTTGAACCAATGCTGTATTTTTCAATGAAAGATTCACTTCTGGTTCAACGTTCTTGCCTGTATAATATACTTTTCCTACATGAGCAGTTCCCTTAGAAACATCTAGATATAAATTTTGATCTCTAAGTTTACCTAATGAGAAAAATGGACCACCATTCTTATTATCAGCACTATCCCATGATGGATGATTGAAGACCTCACTAATATGTACACGACCATTACGTGAACTTGTATATGGATCATATACTGTTGTATAGCCCTGTGCATCTAAACCAAACAATAATATTTCATGCGTTACACCATTCCATGGACAGAATTTTCCGCCACCAACAGCTGCCGCAATCATATTCCCCTTTAATAATTCTTGTTTAGCTGATTCTACATTTAAATTACTCTTATAACTTAAGCCAAATTTATTCGCAACAAACTGCCAAGAATCTCCACCAGTACCAATGGAACTTGTGTTAAAGTATCCAGCATTATGTAAAATTTGACCCACTTGATTAGGCGTATAGTTTGTACCATTGATTGTATTTACAATCATAGTCACTGTAGTTGGAACACAACCTGAACTACCAAAATAATAATTACCAACTACATCCCAAGCCCATCTGCCATCATTTTGACAATAGTAAGAAACGCCTTCCCAACTCGCTTTAGTAATAAAACCATTGCTATCCGTGTTATAAGTTACCTTATCAACCTTAAAAGTACCTGTTTGTCTTCTTCCAAGATTATCATAGTACTTAGCACTATTCCCCATATTCACAAAACCAACAGATAAACTACCATCTTCCTTGAAGTTGTACCAATATCCATTGGCCTGCTTTTCACCAACACTTTGAACTCCATTATCAAAATAATAAATTTTCCCATCTAAATTTATCATTCCACTATAGGCAGCCCCATTCTCTAAGTAGTAGTGTAATTTACCATCTTCTTTTCTTAAAGAATATACGGCAATACCCGTTTCTTGATCATGAAGAACTTGTAAACCCGTCTGCATCATACCAGATTCATTAAAGTAATAAGAATCTGTACCAATTGTTTTAAAACCAGTTACCTTATTACCATTCTCATCAAAATAATATTTTTGACCATCAATCTCTGCAAAACTATTCGTAACATAAGCACCATCTTTAACATACTGTAAAGAATCACTTGACCAACCCTCAGTTAATTTAGCACTAGTTTCACTACCACCACCAACTGTTGTAGTTTCATTTTCATCTTCTGTCTTTTCAGGAACTGTAGTCTCTTCATCTTCTTTTGGAACATCTGTTTCTTCAGTGTTTTCAGGAACATTTGTATCTTCAACAACTGCATCAATAACATCGGTTAAATCATCTTGATTTTCTACAGGTGCAGTCTCTTTTACTGGTTCAACACTTGTCTCTTCAGCATGAACGATAGTATCTGCAAAATTATAACTCATAACCGCTGCAAGAACGGCAAAACCAACCTTAGCAATATCTCTATTATTCATTATGTATAACCCTCCACGGGTTATATTTTATTACTATATTTAAGGCAATACAATTGTCTTTTGTTAATTAAATAAAAAAGATTGCTTCAAAAATGAAGTAATCCAATTATACATATTGAATGTTTAGTTTACGAATAAAATGATACATGAATGATTTCCAATGTAACATATCAAAAATCACAAATAGTAGCATACAAACATTGACTTTAAAAGAATCCTCCTTATTGAATGAAAAATGATAATAATCATTCTGTTTTAAGAAATCAAATGATTCATTATAGATTTTAGAATATGAATTCTTCTCTAGAACACTAGCCTGCATCAATAAATATTGTACAATTGATTTTAAATAAAAATAATCAATATAGTTTTTATCATACTTGCTTAAGTCCAATGTATTTTGAATCTTATTCAACAACATCAAAATATCATTGTTTCCTTGAACCGATTTTTTACTCTGAGTTAATGAATTCGGATTAAAACAATAATTATACCCAGCATAGTCAATCACTCTGACTTTGTTCGTTAAGCTATTACACTTAACATTCATATATACATCTTCACCCAAGACAAATTTTTCATATTCAATATGATTGTCCTTTAGAAAATTCAAACGATATAATTTACCCCATGTAGCTACATAACGAAATTCATCCCAAACAGATACTTTAGGCTTTGAAACATACATTAAAGAATGATCTTCCAAACTTACTTTCTTATATCCAGAGATTAGTACATCGTTATCTTGAATTTCTTTATGTAAAATTTCTAGATAATCCGCATCTATATAATCATCTGCATCAATAAAAGTTATATACTTTCCTTTTGAAAGCCGTATACCTTTATTTCTTGTTTTTCCAGCACCCTGATTTTCAAACGAATATACTTTAACACGAGCATCCTCATAGCTTTTTAATACCTCTAAAGTATTATCTTTTGAACCATCATTAATCAATAATAATTCAAAATTACTATACGTTTGTTCTAATACACTATTTATACAAGTTCCAATATATTTTTCAGCATTATAGACAGGTACTACAATTGAAATTAAATCCATTTCTATACCTCCTTAAACTCTTGTTTACGCATAATAAATACATAAATAAGTAAATACAATAAAAATTGCATAAACATACATAATAAGTAAGCCAAAGATGCTCCAATTAAACTCAATTGAACAATAAACCATCTTGAAACAAACAAGGCAAAAAGCGATGTGATTGAATATACAATAAATTGTACAAATGTATGTCGAATTGTTGTTAATGCAGCGGAAATTAATGTACTTAATGAATAGAAAACAGCTCCAACAATAATCAAAATTAAGCACAATTTATAATTAGAAATATCAACACCATATAAAATATTTAATACAGGTATACCCAATAAATAGGCTCCAATAACACATGCAAATCCAAACACAAGAACTAATAATGAAGATTTGAAAATTAAAACATTAAATTCTTTTTTCTTACCTAAAGCATATAAATTCGCAATCGTATTTAATATAGGTTGCAATAAATATTGACAAGCCAAACTAATAATAGTGGCAGGCATCAAAACGATACCAAAAATAGCTTGTAGTGATTCTACAATGACACCATCCAATGCATATTTTTGTGCATTTACAAGATATACACCCAGAAATAGAATAGAAAAAGAGAAAAAACCATCTTTATAGAGTTTAACAATATTTGATACACGAAACTCTTCCGTTGAATTTATATGTTGTTTAGTTTTTGGAATGTCATATAAAAATAATATAATTAGCCAAATTAAATCTAAACCTAGACAAGACAGTAATAAATTCTTTGTGATTAAATCTAAAATAATAAATATAACAATAGAAGCGATAGATTTAAAAAATAAGGATTTACCAACTTGTTGTAAATTATCATTCTTTTGAAGTATTCCATAAAACACATCCGAAAATACTTCGCAACATTTCATAAAGCACAATGCCAATGTAACACTCATTTTATAAAAATCATACTTCATAACTAGACAATACAGAACAACAATTGTCATCATTAGAATACAGCTTGATATTCTGTGTATGATATATTCTTTGTTTGAAAAGTCTGCCTTGACGTCTGTAACCTGGAATACTCTTCCCTCATAGTTACCTATAAAACAAAATAGACAAGCCAATGAAAAGGCAAGCGTAAAGATACCAGAATCTTTCAACCCATTGATACGCGTTACAATAATCATAAAGAATAATGAATTGAACGCATTTGCGGTTGTACCAATCATATTCCAAATAACATTCTTCTTTGTGTTATTATCCATAAAGACCTCTTCTCTACATGTTTTTCTCTACAAGACTATACGTTATATACCCAACAAGAATACTTAAAGGAATCGATATTAGAATATTCATACCAACAAGCATCGATCCACCAAATAAACTGATAATCATTTGTTGGATTGGCCATCCACATAAGTAAATATCATAAGATAAATTTCCTAGTGAAGCTAAATGATTATTGCATTGTGGCAAGCAAAACGCAATATATAATGTTAAATAAGGAACAAATAAAAACGAAGCTACGTGTCCATATCCTAAAACAATCAATAAAACAAATGCCACTAATGAAATTAAAAAATACGTATTATTCATAGTAATCTTATCTCTGTAAATCCAATAAAAGGATCCCCAGAAAAACAAGAAACATGGCTGAATATACCCCTTTATACTTAAAGGAATAAGATTAATTCCTACAAAAGCAACAATGAATAATAATGCTACATATTTATAACTCTTTTTATTCACCAAATTTAATTTGTATGCCAATAACAACACAAGATAACAAACAAATTCAATAGGTAATGTCCATAACGGACCATTGACAACCCCTGGATATATATTATTCATAAATACGCCTGGTAAATTATGGATGGGTATCAAGATGAAATTCAAACAATACTTAAGAAAATCAATAGATAAAAAATATTTACCTAAATTGTATGTAGAAAAAAACAATCCACAAACTAAAATACAAACAAGCAACGTGAACCACAATGGTGGAAATATTCTTATGAAACGATTGTGAAGATATTTTTTCGAATCTTTGCTCTTTAACAAACTTTTCGTTACAAAAAAGCCGCTACTCATAAAGAATATTGCAACGGCTAAACTTCCAAACGCAATAGAATTTCTAGATAAGTCTGATAGTATATCATTATATTCAGCACCTTTACATAACGGATACGCATGCGATATGATGACAAACAATGCAGCTATAAACTTGACTAAGTTTAAATTATTGCTTCTTGTTGATTCAAACTTTTTTAACGAAACACTATTTTGTTCCATTATATTTCTCCATAATTAAATTAATCTTTGCATTATCTCCCCAAATAGCTGGTGAATCATAAGGACGTTCTGGGAATTTTCCATAGTCTGGACGAATACTAAAATGATTCTTTTCAATGAATTCATTTACTTTATCAGCCAATGAGACAGGTTTACCAGAACAACAGTTAATGATACCCGTCACTTCAGATTGTGTAGATGCGATGGCAATCTGCTTTGCCAATTCATCAACATTAATAAAGTCATACTTATTCTTTCCAGAAACAAATGGGAATGAAACCTTTCCTTCATGCTCCATCTGTGTAATTTTAGAGAAAATTGAATTGTTGTTCGAATCATCCCCTAAAATATAGTATGCACGTAACCACATTAAAGCCGTATTTGATTTTTCTGCCAACAATAAAGAAGATTGTCTTAATGCATTTTTCGCTATTCCATACATAGATAAAGGATTTGTAGGTGTATTTTCATCTACACAACCTTCATAGTAACCAATTTCATGCATAGTACCCATTACGGATAAATATTTAACACCACCATCAATCATGTTTTTAATAAAAGCATAATGCTGTGACAACATACCCATATGTGCATCTGAAGCATGATTAAAACCATCTTTCCAAGCCATATGAATACATGCATCAGGTCTTCCTAATTTGTTATAAATATCATCCGAGAAAATATCTAAAGATAAAAATTTTGCATCTGTATTAATCCCCTTATTAATCATATCTACTGCAATTACTTCATGATGCATCTTAATCAATGCATCAACCACATGTCTTCCAATATATCCAGAAGCTCCTGTAACTACTACCTTCATTGAATCATCTCCTATAACTTATTACTTTTTTCACTTAATGCGTAAACTGAATTTATTCCATTCGCAATAAATTTTGGCCAATATAAACTCATAATTTCCAAATCTTCCTTTTTACGAATATTTTCACCTAAATTCTTTGACGTTGCTGATTCCGCATAAATTCTATGACCTAATAGAGGTTTATCAATATAAATGAATTCCCCATTTAATTCAGCTAAATCACACCACGTCTTATAATCGCAACTATTAATATAGTTTGTATCAAAAATAGATTTACCAGCTCTAACCTTATTATAAGTAGCTGCTGGACAACAAATTGGACATCCAATTGATAAAATTCTTCTACGAATAAATTTAGATGATTGATTTTTATCCTTTTTCAAAGGTGCTAGCATCATTCTTTTCACTTTAAGAATCTTATTTGTATATACCTTTTTATCATTACGGATTTCATAATAGTCCGTAAACGCAATGATAAAATCATGTTTATTACCAATATATTTTAATGTTTTTTCTAAAAAATCGGGTTCATAAACATCATCTTGGTGCGCAATTGTAACCAATGGAGTAGGAGCATGATCATATGCCCAATTCCAATCTGTTCCTGCATTCTTGGGACTTGGATTTACAAATAAGTCTAATCCATATTTTTCACACAATCCTTTAATATGATCATTCGGTGTAGATGTAGAAACAAAAACTTTACTCTTTACTGTTTGATTCAACAAAGACTGTATTGTCATTTCTAAATGCGGATTTTCTTTATATGCACAAATCACAAAACTATGATCGTTTCTATTAAACATTTAAGTACCCCCTATTTCTTTATTTCACTTTTTAACAATGAAATTTCCTGCACTAATAATGTTATTTTCCGCTTCTGAGCAGAAACAATAACAGTTAATGACATAGTTATAAAAAATAAAATAACTAATAGCACACCAATAACCATGTTAGATACAGTTTGAAAACCAACTAAATTTGCTAAAACAATTAATGAATTCGGCCAAATTGCTAAAAATAATAAGATAATAACACCAATTCCCCATAATAATGAATATTTAACAGGTATCATTCGCTTATGTAAAATACGAATTACAACGACAGCTAATATTAAAGCAATGATCAGAACAGCCAATCTTAGATTTAAAGGCATTATTTTGACCTCCTTGTTCCAATTATCATAATCGATAATAAAACATTAATCATATAGTAAGCATTCTTCCAACTACGAATTGAAGAAACACCACCATTACGTTCCTTCATTTCTACAGGAACTTCTACAATATGTAATCCTTGTTTCAAAATTTGTGTGGTTGAAATGGGTTCTGGATATTCCAAAGGATAATCTAACGCAAATTGAGCAATTAAACTCTTATCGATTGCTCTAAAACCTGATGTT
Source organism: Eubacterium sp. TM05-53 (assembly GCF_003436425.1). Taxonomy (GTDB): domain Bacteria; phylum Bacillota_I; class Bacilli_A; order Erysipelotrichales; family Erysipelotrichaceae; genus Holdemanella. Next base: position 30,672 of record NZ_QSPK01000006.1, on the reverse strand, counting down.
ACATCATATAATTTTTCACCGGTAAAAAGCTTAATAAATGCCGAAATAATTTTAATTCCCATTTGACGAGCCTTTGTAGATTTAAACTCACTTGTCGAACCCTCTACAAAACGAGATCCAATTGTCATATTTGCTTTTCCTTCAAAAATAGGTTTACAAATATCTCCTACAAAATTCACATCATGCTGCCCATCACCATCAAACTGAATCGCAATATCATAATTGTTTTCTAATGCATATTTGTATCCAGTTTGAACCGCTCCACCAATACCTAAATTATGCACTAATTTAATATGAGGCTTATTATTAGATGTTAGTATCTCTTCTGTTCTATCTTTAGAACCATCATTAATAACAATATAATCTAATTTATTTGAAGAATGATTCTTATTATATACATCAATCGTGCTTATTGTTGATAAAATAGAATCTTGTTCGTTGTACGCTGGAATAATTAACAATACTTTATTCATTATTCTCCTCTTTTCTTTTTTCAATCATCTTTAAAAATAACATAAGAAATCATTATCCTCAAGTAAATATTTCCATTTAGTGATTCCAAATATTAGATTAACAACCCATTTCTTTCAAATAACGTGCTAATGCATCCTGCCAAGTAGGTAATGGTTTAAAACCATTTTCTACTAGCTTAGATTTATCTAAACGAGAATTAAATGGACGAGCAGCCTTTGATAAACCATATTCTTCTGTTGTTACAGGATTTACTTTTATAGTATATCCAGCTTGTTTAAAGATTTCACACGCAAAATCATACCAGCTGATATATCCGCCTTCATTTGTTGCATGATAATAGCCATATTTATCGGTTTCAAACATATCAACTAATAATCGTGCTAAATCAAATGTATAGGTTGGCGTACCAATTTGATCATTTACAACTCGTAATGTATCAAATTTTTTTCCCACATTTAACATCGTTTTAATGAAGTTATTTCCATTCTTTCCAAATACCCACGCAATCCGAACAATGAAATATTTAGATAACGTATTTGAAACAGCTAGTTCTCCACCTAGTTTAGTCTTTCCATATACATTCAATGGCTTATAATCTTTACAATCCGGTTGCCAAGGCTTGGTTCCTTGTCCATCAAATACATAGTCTGTAGAAATATAGACCATCTTCGCATCGACTTCTTTACAAGCATCCGCAATATTTTGTGTGCCATCCACATTGATAGCTTTAACCTTAGCCTGTTTATCTTCATCTTCGGCCAAGTCTACAGCCGTCCATGCTGCACAGTGTACAACTACATCTGGATTAACACATTTAATTGTATTCATTACAGCCTCTGAATTTGTGATATCCAAAGATACATATTCAGCCGTCGTTACATAAGAACCATCCTGAATACCACTATAGCTTTCAGCTAAGTCTGTACCTACTCCCACATATCCTCTAGAAGCCAATTCATTCATTACATCATGACCCAATTGTCCAGCCACACCTGTCACAAAAATCTTCATAAGAAAACCTTCCTTTCATTTAAGAAGAAAAGCTAAAGATTATTCCTTAGCTCTTCCTTTTTCTACATACATCTTTTCAAAATAGTTTTGGTATTCACCACTAATGATGTTTTCCCACCATTCTTTGTTGTCTAAATACCATTGAATTGTCATTGGAATACCTGTATCAAATGTATATTTTGGTTTCCATCCAAGTTCTGTTTCCAACTTCGTAGGATCAATCGCATAACGCATGTCATGACCTTTTCTATCTGTTACATACGTAATTAAGCTTTCAGGTTTGTTTAATGCATGTAATACAGTCTTCACAACTTCTAAGTTTGTTCTTTCATTGTGACCACCCACATTATAAACTTCACCAACACGTCCCTTACGAACAATTAAATCAATAGCTACACAGTGATCATATACATGTAACCAGTCACGTACATTTTCACCAGTTCCATATACTGGAATTGTTTCATCATTTAATGCACGAGAAATAATTAATGGAATTAATTTTTCTGGGAAATGATAAGGACCATAGTTATTTGAACAACGACTAATTGTTACTGGCAAACCATACGTTCTGTGGTATGCAAGAACAAATAAGTCAGCACTTGCCTTAGCACTTGAATAAGGACTTGAAGTGTGTAAAGGTGTGTTTTCAGTAAAGAACAAATCAGGACGATCTAAAGGAAGATCACCATATACTTCATCAGTAGAAACTTGGTGATATCTTTGAATACCATATTTAACACAAGCATCTAATAATGTAGTTGTTCCCATTACGTTTGTCTTAACGAAGATTTCAGGATCTTCAATACTACGATCCACATGACTTTCAGCCGCAAAGTTAACAACAACATCAAACTTTTCTTTTTCAAACAAATCCATGATGAATTCACGATCTGCAATATCACCCTTGATAAATTTATAGTTAGGCTTATCTTCTACAGGCTTACAAGTCTCTAAGTTACCTGCATACGTCAATTTATCCAAGTTTACAATCATATCCTCAGGATATTTATTTACCATATAATGTACAAAGTTTCCACCAATGAAACCAGCACCACCCGTTACTAAAATTTTCATTCTTTTATTCTCCTTTATAAACAAATTGATTATTCGATTCCTCTAAAGTAGGACCAATCTGATCTTTTTCACTCAATACAGGCTCAATACCATTTAATAATGAACCCCAATCCACATTACAAGTCGGATCATCATAACGCATACCACCCTCAGATTCCTTGTTGTATACATTATCGACTTTATATCTAAATTCAACATTATCCGTTAAAGTTAAGAATCCATGCGCAAATCCCTGAGGAATAAAGAACTGTCTATGATTCTCTTCACTCAACTCAACACTTACCCATTGACCAAATGTAGGACTTCCCTTACGAATATCCACAGCCACATCAATCACTGTACCCTTCGTACAAGAAACCAATTTACTCTGCGCATAAGGCGGATTTTGCCAGTGCAAACCACGAAGCGTACCCTTCTGCGCACTAAAAGACATATTGTCCTGTACAAAATCGACTGTAATACCCATCTTCTCATATTTAGGCTTAGAATATGTCTCCGTAAAATACCCTCTATGATCACCAAATACATCCGTATCAATAATCAATACTCCAGGAATCTTTGTTTCCGTTACCTTCATCGCTATACCCCCAATTACTTAATATACTTACGATCCATGATCTTCTTCAAATAAGCACCATACTGATTCTTTTTATAAATTTCATAAGTAGATGCCAATTCATCATCACCAATCCAACCATTGTCATACGCAATCTCTTCAAGACACGCAATCTTACGATGCTGGTGTTCCTCAATCGTCTTCACAAAGTTAGTCGCATCCACTAAAGACTCATGTGTACCCGTATCCAACCAAGTAAATCCATCACCAAGTAAAGTGACATTCAATTCACCATTCTCTAAATAAATACGGTTCAAATCTGTGATTTCCAATTCACCACGAGCACTCGGTTTTAAATTCTTCGCATACTCAACCACTTTATTATCGTAGAAATACAATCCTGTTACCGCATAATTTGACTTAGGATGTAAAGGTTTTTCTTCAAGACTAATCGCCTTACCCTCAGAATCAAATTCTACAACGCCAAAACGTTCAGGATCCTCTACATAATAACCAAATACGGTAGCCCCAACTTCATTTTCAGCAGCCGCACGAAGACGCTTTGTCAAACCATGACCATGGAAAATATTATCACCCAAAATCATCGCACAACTATCATTACCAATAAACTCCTCACCCAAGATAAACGCTTGAGCAAGTCCATCTGGACTTGGCTGAACCTTATAAGAAAGCTCAATACCAAACTGATGACCATCCCCCAATAACTCTTGAAAACGAGGTGTATCATCCGGAGTTGAAATAATTAAAATCTCACGAATCCCAGCCTGCATTAAAATTGACATAGGATAATAAATCATTGGCTTGTCATAAATAGGAAGTAATTGTTTACTAGTCACCTTAGTCAAAGGATACAAACGAGTACCACTACCACCAGCTAAAATAATACCTTTCATAATATTGTTCCTCCATAATTATATTTATTATATCATACTTATAAAATAAACCCTAACGTTACGTTAGGGTCAAGCACAATATACACGAATTATTGATTCTTTTATCTTTTTCCAATCTCTTGATTTCGCAGTTTCTACACCATTCTTATATAAAATATCCCGTAAAGCTTCATCTGAAACAATTCTTTCAATGCAGTGAATGGCCTTATCGACATCTCCATTTGGATAAATCAAACAATTCTTTCCATCTTCTAAATACTCTTTGTTTCCATCATTTAATAAAGCCACTACATAGCCACCAGTAGCCATCATTTCAATTGGTGGATAGCTAAAACTTTCCAGTAATGATGTCTTTAATAAAATATCACAATCTTCATATACTTTTTGTACCTCTTCATAAGGCACTCTATGCAAGAATTTATCAACACGATACCAATCCTTTGGTTTGGCATTGTAAGACATGTACCATATTTCATAATTACTTGAATCAAGTTTATTCGTAATCATAAAAGCTTCATCAACATTTTTATGTGTACTTGAAGAGTCTCCCTCGATCAAAATACGAATTTTATCATTAAATTCTCTTTTATGCGGTCTATATTGCTCAATATCGATTCCATTATAGATCCACTTAGCCTCTTTATTAAAATCAGACTTTAACCATTCCTTACACCACTTTGAAATCGTGACATAATCAAAAGGATACGAATAACTAAGACTAGCCTCTACTTTTCTAGGATCTTTAAAATCATAGAAATCAATCTCATAGTTTTGAACTAAATATTTCTTATTTTCTATACAACGAATATCATCTAACATCTTAACCGTAGGCCACATTGTAGCTACACCACAATCGATTTTCGCATCCAACTTATCATTTTTAAATGGCAAGACTGGAAACGAATGGTTCATAAATGTAAATTCTGTACAAGTATCATAGAACGATAATAAAATCACTTGATAACCAGCATCTTGTAAATAAGCAGCATGACGAAGTGCCACCATGACTCCACCTGATATTTCAAGTTTCGCAAATCCGAAACAAATGATTCGCTTACGATTTTGTTGAAGAATCGAAACAATATTAGAAGCTGTATATAAAGTCACACAATGTTTTAAACAATATGCATACGCATTTTTTGCCAAAGTATTTCTTAATGTTTCGTTTTCAATTAAACTGGTTAATTCCACCTTCCACTCATCGACATTTGAACAAAGCAATCCAGTTTTATGCTCTTCTATCATTTCTTTAAAAGCACCTAAGTTACTCGCAATCGTACAAGTCTTAACTAAGCTTGCTTCAACCCATTTATTCTCGGATTTAGCTTCATTAAATATTGATGTTGTTAACGGAGCTAAATTGATATCCATCTTCGAAATCAATTCCGGAAGTTTTTTATAATCCATAAAAGGATGCACTTCAATTTTAGAAGCGTATACCTTCATATCTTGAGGTAAATCAATCTCTCCCACAAGATGTAAACGAACATGATCATATGTTTTTAATACATGAATTAAGGCTGGCTTAATCATTTCAAAATCTTCATTATGCGTAACACTTCCACTAAAATAACCAATATCCACTGTATCTTTATCTGTTTTTTTAATGGATTGCGATAAAGCTACCATTTCAATAGAAGCTGTATTTCGATTGATCCATACATTTGGATTGTATTTTTCTAATTCATTCTTTAAAGCCAATGTAGTTGTGATACATCCATCGCAAAGCTTTAATAACTTTTGATTTTTCATAACATCTAAATCATAACGAGCCTTTTGAGAAGTATCCATATTCTTAACATACTCAATTTGATCTGTGTATGCAGTGTCAATTACCAAATCATCCACATCATATAATACAGGCTTATTCCAAGATTTAGCCAATTGAATAAATTCATTTAATTTATCTGTATATGGCGCTCTAAAAATAACGAAACAAGAATACATACGCACTTGTTTTAAATCCACATTCTCAAAGAATACCTCATCACACGTATATCCATTTGATTGAAGTTGTTCCATTTGATGTGTAACACGATAACGAGGTGGATGTGGCAATAAATCTTTTGGACACCCATTAATAAACAAGACATCCTTAAATGCATCGCTTTTTGGTCTTGATTCTCTTTTTTTATGAATATAATGTGAGGCATGTTTAGCTAAACCAGAAACACCTTCTCGTTTTAATACCTCAACAGATTTATTCACTAATTCCAAAATAACACCTTCTTTATTTTATTATCGTTTACCACGATTCTTGATGACACTTAATAATTGTTTTATCGATAAGTTATCAATACTTTTTCTTCTCAATTCTTCTACCTTATTTTCATAATTTAATAATTTTGAATTCTCAATATATTTAATATCCGCTTCGATAACCACTTTATTTACAAGCGTCGTCTTTTTTAAATCAATTAATAAACTAGGATCTAAAGAATAAATATCAATCCAATCTCCATCCATTTCATGATAACGAATCACTTCAGGTAAATCATATTTTTGATTATCAATAAGAATAGAAATATTTTTAAGACTAATATACTTGCCTTCCGTTGGATCAAAACGAAGTTGTTTTACTTCTTTATTTTCCAAATCAAATGTAACTTTAAAATGATTATTCATCATCGTGATTGTTTTACTTAATTTATGTTCTTCACTAAACCCTTCTTCATTTGCGTAGAATAAAGACGTTGTCAAATATTCATCATCCGCAATCACATGAAATAAATCAAGTCTTCCAGAAATATTACATACATCTCGCTTAGTAAATCCATATAACTCTATAAGTTCATCTTTTGTTTTTTCGTTACGCACTAATTCCATTAATTTATTCATAGCGTAAAAATGGAATCCTTTATTATTCGTCTTATTTAACATAATTTGTGCTAACGCATAATCTACATTTATTCTTCCATCCACAACATATTCATTTGCCTCTGGAAAAACCTTTAAGAATTCAGATTGATCTTGAATCAAACCATATAATTTTGCGATTTGATAAAACTCATTTTGTACACGAATACGATTTGTAGGTGTTTGACCACTCATATTGCTTTCATCAACATGAATCCTAAACTTTGTTAGTCGCTCAGGATACACATAAATTTCATGTTTTAAACAAAGTTTGATCCATCTATAAAAATCAGGTAAAGCTCCTAGTCCACCTGGAAATAGATTTTCATTCATTTGAATATTCAATCGAATTAATGAACTTGGATGGCATAATCGATTTCCGTTATAAAAGAAATGATTCAACCATTCAAAACGATTCATATTTTCTTCTAAAAAAACTTTTGAATACGGATGATCCGGATTATCATAATTATTTCCATAATCATCGATTAACTGAACCCATGAAAAACAAGCACCCGCTTCTGGATGTTCATCTAAATACTTTACTTGTTTTTCAAGTTTATCCAATTCCCATAAATCATCGCAATGTGCCATTGCGAAATATTGACCTTTAAAGTTTTTATAGAATTCTCTATTTGAACAACCAAACATATTTTTTTCATGATGAATCGCTATAATTCTAGGATCATTATATTTTTGGATAACTTCCCAGCTATTATCCATTGAACAGTCATCCACTATATATAATTCAAAATCTGTATACGTTTGATTTAAAATACTTTCGATACTATCTGCAATAAATTCTTCATGATTATATGATGTTAATAAAACTGTTACTTTTGGCATCTCATTCTCCCTTTTGTTTAATCATTTCTTTTTTGAAATCTTCCAACATTTCAATATAATCATATTCTGGTGCATATCCTAATTCTTGAACTGCTGGTGTGATATCCATAATGTACTGCGGAGCATTTGTTTTATCTGGACGCATTATTATGTCTGATTTTTTATCTTTTGAACCAAACACTTGAATCATCCCTTTTATTTGATTTAATAAAGAAGTGCCTTTACCTGTCCCAACATTATAATATCCACTATCTCTTTCTACAAATAAAGCTTTATATAACATCTGACAAAAATCTTTTACATAAACCATATCTTTTACTCGACTTGCATCTCCCCATACTTCAATCGGTTCGCCTTTTATTGCTTTATCAATCAATAAGCGATAACCAATCTTTCTCTCTTTTCCATCAACATAAAATGTATCAATAGGGGAATAAAGATAGATTGTTGGCAATCTAAAAATAAATCGTTTTAATCCATACATTTGATGATAGTTTTCAATCATATCAACCGCAAAATTCTTTGTCATCACATAAATTGTATGATCACTTGTATAACTAAATTTACGTGGTAAATCGACTGTTAATAATGGATTTGTTTCACTATGATCTTTTATATCTCCAAAGCTTTGCGCAAATAAAATTCTATCCGCACCTGTTTCTTTACAATATTCTAAAATATTTAGATTACCTGTAATATTAACATCAATATACTTATAAGGATCATATCCACGCATTCTTGCTGGCATTGCTCCTGCCAAATCAACAACGGCATAAACATCTCTTGGCAATTTATTAAAATCTTCTTTCTTCGTGATATCCACCTGATAATAAGGTACATTGATTTTTTTAAAATCATCTGTTTTTCGTGATCCTGAAGCAATAATCTGATAATTTGAATCTTTATTATGTTCTAAAAAATAATTAACAAAATAGTGTCCAGTATCTCCACTTGCACCAAATACAATTATATTCTTCATACAAATAAAACCTTTCTAAATATTAAATGACATTCACCTTTACATAGTTATCTTGATTACTCAAAACTTGTTCTAATCTTTTTTCATCATCAAATTTAAGCACTAAAGTTCCAATAGCTTCATTTGCTGCTTCAAATCCACCAACTTTACAGCCTTCTTGAATCCATAAATCTTTTTCAACTACATTCATTTCAATTTCATTTGAAACCCATAAATTTTTGAAGACTCCTGGTTTATCACTATGAAGTATGATTTCTGCCCAACATCCATCATATGACTTTTGTTCAATATCATCTACATTCATCCCAACAGAATATTTAACCATATTCGTTATCATATCAATTCCAGTCGCATACCGAATACATTCAGCTAAACGATTTCCTCCTCCACGAGGAGATAACTCCATAATATAAGCCTTTCCATCCGTTCCTTCACGAGTTTCAATATTATAAACAGCGGTTTTCATTCCTAATAATTTAATAAGACGAGATATTTCATTTTTTAATTCTTCTTGATGTTCTAACGTCATTGAAGATGGCCAACTATAAGCAGCTGGTGTATATGGATTCATTGCTTTTGCATCAAATCTTTGACAATTGAATGATACATATTTTAATTCTCCATTTATAGAAAAACTATCTGTATCGGATGAAAATCCGTTTTGCATAATAAAATCTTCAATTATAAATTCATTAGAGTGTGAATATGACAATGCATAATCAATGCTCTTTGATAAATCTTTAGGATCATCAACTCGCGTTACTCCTTTACTACCTGCAGAATCTGTTGGTTTAACAATTACAGGCCAATGAAATAATTTTATATCATTCAAAGCTTCTTCTTTGTTGTTATAACCTTTTGCCATTGGAACATTAAAACCATTTTTTGTTAAGAAATCTCTAAATCTCTTCTTATTTTGTAAAATGCATACAGATTCATAAGGTCCGACATTTGGCAATCCCATTTTCTGTGCAACATATGCGGCTGTAACTACACCAGGATCACACGCAAATGACATGATTCCATCAATTTCAAGTTTTTGAGCATATTCTAATGTTTTTTCTTTGTCAATTATACTCACATTACAATATTCATCAGAATACTTATGTGCAATATTATCTGGTAAATAATCACATGTAATTACATAGATTCCCAATTTATGAGCTGCATCAATTACAGGAAGCGCATATCTTGAACCACCTAAAATCATTAATTTTTTCATTGAATCCCCCCTATTTTTTACATTTAAGTATAACATCACAAATTCGATCTACATCTTCCAATGCTAAATCTGCATATAAAGGTAAAGTTAAAACACGATTACTAATATGTCTTGCGACAGGTGTCTTATCTAAATCATACTTTCCGTTGAAACAATCAAAACTATTCGTTAATGGATAGAAATATTTTCTTGCTCCAATTCCATGTTCAGCTAATTTTTCAAACACTTCATTACGTGTTGCGCCAAAGACTTTATCATCAAATACAACTGGAAAATATGCATAATTTGGCTTAACATCCTTTTGAATCGAATTTAACTGTAGTCCTTCTACACCTGCTAAACGACTACGATATCTTTCAACGACAACTCTTCTTTTTTCAATTTCTTCATCCACATGACGCAAATTACAAATTCCCATAGCTGCACAGAATTCATTCATTTTCGCATTGGCCCCTACAGCATCTACCACTTCTGTTCCACGAATTCCAAAATTCTTTAATCGATATAAATCTAAGCCAAAGTCTTTTAATTCATTTCCAAAGCAAACAGCTCCACCTTCAATCGAATTAAATACTTTTGTGGCATGAAAACTAAAACATGATACATCCCCATAAGAACCAATGCCTTTACCTTTGTATGTTTCACCAAACGTATGGGCTGCATCATAAATCACTTTTAAGCCATATTTTTTAGCAATACGATCAATCTCTTCAATGTTACAAACATTTCCATATACATGGACTGGCATAATGGCACAAGTACGATCTGTAATCAAAGATTCCAATTTTGTGACATCCATAGTAAAGTCATTAGGATCAATATCACAGAATACAGGCTCTAATCCATTACGGACAATCGCATGTGTTGTCGATGCAAAAGTAAATGGAGTTGTAATTACTTCACCAGATATATTTAATGCCTGTAAAGACAATTCTAAAGCCATATGACCATTTGTCATTAAATCTATATTTTCAACACCTAAATATTGTTTCAATTCCTCTTGAAACTTTTTATGTTTAGGCCCCATATTTGTAAGCCAATGCGTATCCCACATATCTTTTATCTCTTCTACATATTCCTCTAAACTAGGCATAGATGATTGTGTTACCAATATTTTCTTCATGATGAAACACCTCAATTTAAAATATCTATCTTAAATTATAGCAAAATCATTAAAAAAAAGCTTTACTATCGTAAAGCTAATTTCAGCATTTAAATAAAGAACATTAAAATATCATTTGCAACTAAAATATTTATCACAAATACAGATACGGCAAACAATAGATTGTTATCGAATTTTTTCAACAATCCATTTGAAAGAGCCACCAAGAATAAAGCAGCACAAGGTATAAAATACCTTCCTTGCACGCCTTCAGAAGTCATCCATCCAACTGGTGTAAAGTATAAGTACAATCCCATGACAACAAGGATTGAAATAATACCGCCAATAACAACAAACCAGATTCGGTTTTTAATATTTAATTTCGCATTTTCTACAAATGGCGCTAACACTAAGATTACATAATAGAAAACGAATGAGAATTTATTAATAAATATTGTTAACCAACCTAAACGATTTATAAAGTTATCAAAATAATAAAATATTTTAGTTACAAAGGTTGCTTTTAAAACTCTCAGAATGTTCAATTTATCCGATAATAAAAATTCTAATTGGCGAGTCCCATCTACATTGGCAGCTTCATAATATTCTTTTTGAGAAGCAATTACTTCCGTATTTGTATTTAGTTTTAATGAAACATAAATATAAGCACAACCAACAATCGCACAAATGACTAAAACAATCCAATTTATTTTTGACATTCTTAACAATTTTGGAATGATTGCAAAATAAATACCAAAGACTGGTAAATAGACATATTTAGTCATCGCAATGATGAATATCATTGTCAAGACAATTATGACATCTTTTTTACTGATTTCTGCTTTTTCAAACAAATATAAGAAATAGGCAATGGAAAGTACAGAGATACTTGTTACCAATACATCTGCTGAATAGGAAGCAGCCAAATGAATAAACATTGGATTAAAGCCTAACGCAAAGAAGATTTTCTTGCATTTTGGTGTAATCTTTATCGCATACGAAATTAAAACAATGTACAAAACCAAGTTTGCCATTCTACCTAAATAGTATGATAAATATAAAGAGAAATGTAATACTCTAGATATCGCAAGAACAATAGCAGGTAAAATATAACAGATGAAGTTATAAGCGCAAGCTTCATGATACATTTTATACGTAGGATTAGGATTGATATTGATATAAGAAAAAATATTCTTATAATCATTAAATTTCATAATTGCATAATCTGAGTCAATCATCCCATGAATTCCAGTACTTAAATGAAACCACGAAACTTGATAAGCTCTTTGAAAGTGTGCTTGTTCATCCGGTACATAGTCTGGTAACATACACATTAAGAATGTTAATCCAATAGGAATCATAATAATAATAAATAGTTTGCTTAAATCATTCTTATTATTGTTTATCATTTTGCATATCACAATAATTAATATAGATAAACTAATAATCGATAAAACATATAAAATTACATTGAAGTTATGCCAATAATGATAAAATATAAAGCATTGAAACAATAGAACTAAAGATATAATTGACATTACAAATTCAATAATATAAGCAAAAAAATCTTTTTTAATTTGATTCATAAAGTTAAACACTTTAGCTTTATTGACTGCAAATGCAATCGCACAAGCAATTAGGCAACCTAGAATAAAAATCAGATATTCCAAATTAACCACCTCCTACAACATAGTCCTTAAAAAGAATAATTCAAATAGCATACATGTATTTAAAAACATATTTAAATTTATAAGACTTATCTTTTCATTCTGATCAAAAGATCCTTTTGTTGAAAGACTATACATAAATAAAACAAGTACCGGAGTAAAATACCTTCCTTGAATCCCCCAAATATATCCCCATTCAAGAGGTGTTTGATTCTGGAAAACATATAATAATCCATATGTAGTTATTAAACAAACACACCATATACAAATTCTATGAAATAATGTTTTCGACTCCGATTTTCTTCCTGCAAAAATCAAATATACAAAGAACGCAAAATAAAACATATTCATTAATTGAGATGCTTGGATTTCGTCTGTGCCAAATCCTCCTGTAAATAATGTTCTAAAGTAGTAAATCCCCCAATTATCTAGAGATAAAACAACTTTTCTTAATAATTCAATTGGATTTAATGCAAAATACAATGGAGAAGTAGTATTAAATTTTTTACCTAGCACAAGGCACGTTATAAAGTAAATTAATATGACAATCGGTATAACTTTTAATAATAAATTTTTAATTTTATCTTTATCAAATATATATTTTGTTTTTAACCAATTTAGTAAAATTAACACTAAAGGTAATAATGCCACTGCAATATATGCACATTGTTTACATAGTAAGAGCAATATACAGATAACTGTGTACAATATACCTTTTTTCTTTCCAACTACTTTTCCTTCAAACAATTCAAAAACAATTGCAGTAGCACAAAGTGACAATCCAAAAGTCATAGAATCATATGAAATGGATCCAGCTTGTTGTAAAGTCATCGGAAGAGATGCTACAAAATACAATAATAAATGATTTTTATTTGTAATTTTAAACGCTAGTAAAACAAGTAAAGAATATGAAATTAAGTTAAATAACTTAGCTAAATAAAATGTTAATATTGTATTAAGATGTAAGATTCTTCCAACGCTGATTCCCAACGCTTGTGGAATATACGAAAATGCATATCTTTTTACATTTAATGGCTGTCTATCTGTTTGCACCATCGTTGTATCACCACATTTTTCAGTAAAACGACTAATATATGTTGTCATTTCGGAATAACTAACACCATTATTTTTAAATTGTTCTGTATCACACTGTCTCATCTGAATTCCTTTACTATTATCCACATGAAGAATTTCATTTGAGTAATAGTAAGCTGTATTCATATGGAGTGCTTCATCTGGTGAATTACCAATAGGTATTAATAATGAATATGTAAGCCCAGATATAAAAATAGTTCCTACAAAAATAATGGATATATATTTTGAATTAAAAATTAAATTTTTGAACAAATAAATAACAATGAGTAATATGACAAATAGGATTCCAATCAAATTAAATAGTTTTTGAAAATTATTCAATTCTTTCGTAATTAAAGTTAATTTTGCATGATTCTCTACTTCTTCAATTGCCACATCTGTACTATCACTTTTAATTTCAATATAATTTTTTTCTCCCGATAGAGCAACATTTGAATCAAACATAATACTAACAGGTTCTGCTGTTTTCTCTTTAGAAATAAGCACATCCTTAACCGCTAGTACATTTTTATTTTCATCTAATAAAGATACATTTACTTTAGTTTCGTTATCACTATTATAATTCAAATACAATTTAAGTCCTTTTATCGATTTAAAATTTGTATTAAATTCCATGTCATAATTCGATGATAAGTTTGTCAAAGATATCTCTTCACCACTATATACAGGAACTTCATTCAAGCGACAAATTTTATTTTGATATACCATGAATGTATTCAATATTACAAATAAAACTAAAATTGTAGTAATACATTTCTTTATATCTATATTTTTTATATATTTACTAATCCTATTTCCCATATTCTCCCTTTTTACCCTTTCGATAATCTCTATACCCTCGAATCATATAAATCAATTTTTTAAATCCATGTTTTTCAAAGACTGTTGCATAAAAGAAACTTTGTTTAGCTTGTCTTTTAACAGCCTCACAATAATCTGGAAAATCATCATGATATAAATCATATAAATAGAAACTATTTCTAACAATATAATATCTTCTCAATGCACTATGATTATCACAGAAGATTTTCTTATTTAAAAAATATTTTATTTCATAATCACCAAGTTCATGATCAAGGAATACAGTGTTGATTTGTTTAATGGTATACCCATGTTTTCGAACATTTAAACCATATTCAAAATCTACACAATCAATGAACATCCATTCTTTAAATCCTTCTACGCATTTGTAAATATCAAGATTAATGATATTTCCACTTGTCATTACTACTAAAGGACTTGTAAATAATTCAGATGGCACTGGATCCGATATCGCAGTTTTGTGAAAAGGAGAATAAATACCAACATTATCTTTATCTATATCGTTATCAATAATATTCTTCATGTTTTTCAAAGCATCCGACTCAAATTTACTATCTTGATCCATTGTTAATAAATACTTGTAGTTACTATCCAATGCTTTTTTTGCTCCAACATTTAATGCATGCGCAATTCCAGTGTTTTTCAACAATGGAATATATTCAAACTTATCATTTAAAAAGAATTTAGAATTATCTACGTTTGAATTATCAACCAAATATAAAACATCTAATTCATCAATATACGAAGAAATATTATCCAATACTTTCTGATCTG
The DNA here is from genome assembly GCF_003436425.1 of Eubacterium sp. TM05-53. Lineage (GTDB taxonomy): Bacteria > Bacillota_I > Bacilli_A > Erysipelotrichales > Erysipelotrichaceae > Holdemanella. The sequence goes on along the minus strand of NZ_QSPK01000006.1, from coordinate 15,280 downwards.
GATTATATAGAACGACTACACCTGCAAGTTTCATATTCATATCACCTAGTTAATACCTTTCTAGCTAATCTTACAATTCTTGGCGTTCTAATATTTTGAACCATTCTCCAACGTCTAGAATTTAATTTTAGTTTAAGTTCATCTGTAATCTGTTCTTTCATTAAATTGCCTAATTGATTGTTATCCACAAATAAACGACATAAGTTTTCAATTGATTCATGTGAGACATTGATTTCATTAGAAGATTTGTACATATCTTTATATTCTAAACACATTTCAGAAGTAGACTTAATACTATATGAATTAATATTACGAATTCTCGTATTATACTCATCTAGATTTTTCGATATTTCAGAAATCTTTTTTAAAGCATAATTCATATCTTTATTCTCTAAAATCCATCCAAAACCATTTTTTAAAATGCGTTCACCAACTGCACCTATATTGTAAGATAGAACAGGAACCCCACATGCAATGGTTTCTGTTAAAGTATAAGAATAGGTCTCAGGCCATATAGAAAGATTACATACTAAATGAATTTTGTTTTCCTTTAGTAATCGAGGCAATTCGTTTCGTTTATATACACCATGATATTCATAGTTAGAATGATTTTTCTTTAATAAATCCGAATGTGCTATACCAAATAAATGAAACTTAATATTTCTGTTCTTACAATGTTTAACAAAATATTCAAGAACTTTACTTCCCTTATGTGGCAACATAACACCTACAAAGGCAACATTAAAAACATCCTTTTCATTTCTTTCAAGTGCTGTATTTCTTTCAAGATCAATTCCATGTTCAATAACTTTGCAATTTATATGTGTGTGCACATTTTCAATAATTTCTTTCGTTGAATTTGATGGTACAATAACTTGATCAAATTTTTGAAGGAATTGTCCCCAATGCACTTGCCAATTTTTTACGATGTTATTTTGTACATCCATCTTATCCTTTAAGCACTTAACACAATCTTTATCCTTCATTTCCATACAATATTCTTTATTCATATAAAGTAAATTAATCGTTGGACAAAGACTATAAAAATCATGAAGAGTGATAATGGATTGAACATTTTTTTCACGGCATACATCTACAACATCAAAATAATGACCAATCATATGGTGTACATGAACGGTAGTAATACCTAGACCATCTATAATTGTTTCTAGCATCTTACGATAATCTGCATCATAAAAAGAAGGCATCACGTTTTTCTTGAATAAACCTACATCATTACAAATTTCACTGTCTTTAAAATAGGAATGTAGTTTATAAACATCATTTTCTGGAGCTAAAACATGAATATTGAAATCATTTCTTAATCTAGAAATTAAATCCAAACAATGAATTGTTGTTCCACCTACATTACTATTTACATTTGACCAATCATGAATCAAAAATAAAATATTGGATCTATCACGATTTTCAATACCAATTCTCACATTATCGCAAATATCTTTTATTGGAAATTTAGAGCACCAATTTTCAGTGTTTTTAACATACAAAGGATATCTCTTTCGTAATATTTTCATATTCACATTGATCAATTGTTCTTTTTTTTCATTAAAAGACTGACTTTCTTTGTGATATACAATTACACTGTCACATAATAAATGTTTATACCCAAAATCCATACAACGATATGAAAAATCATTTTCTTCCCCATATCCTTTACCGAATGTTTCTTGATCAAATAATCCAACAACATTTAATACATTTCTTCGAATATACATACAAAAGCCATGAGCTGTAGGGATTTGTGGATAACGTCTTAAAGATCGTGAATAGACCATATTCGCGTATTCATCAAAACTCATAGAATCTGGTAATTTATTAGGCTGTAAGCCATTTGGAACAGAAGCCAAAGTGGCATTGTTTGATAAAGCTGTAACTGTCGCAACATCATCTTGTGAGTATGCACACTTTTCCATTTCTTCAAGCCAAAAATCAGATACTTCCGTATCACTGTTTAACAAAATAACATCACTATCTGAATATTCCATTCCTTTGTTTACAGTTCCTACAAAACCTAGATTGATTTCATTATCTAATACAATAATATTTAATGATGCATATTGATTTTTAAATGAATTTAATAAACCTAAAATATTCGCATCCGTACTTTTGTCATTAATCAAAATAAGCCTGTTTTTTGTTAAATCCGTATGCTTAATAATGCTATTGATACATTCTTCAACGGCTTTATATGCATTATATATAGGTACAATAATATCTACCATATTTTATCTCCTTAAAAATTATAGTTGTTCAGCAAATCCTTTTTCTAATTTTTTGAAAATTATATATCCAACAATTAATACCACAACGCTAAACAAAGTCACAATTAAAAGTCCTGACATCTCAGGCCATTGATGATACAAGAAACCATCTCTGTATGCATTCATAATTGTAGTTAAAGGGTTTAATTGAATTAATTTTCCTAATATTCCAGCATCATTGAATTGTGATAAAGCATATAAAATAGGTGTTCCATAAAATAACATATTAATGATAAAAGTAACAATATATTCTAGATCCTGAATATATACATCAACAGATGAAAGAATAAATACAATTCCCATACATAAAATAGATTGAATAATCGCAATAACTGGAATTATCAAAATATGAATTGAAATACCTACACCAAAAGCTAAACAGAATAAAACTACAATAATACAAGAAATAAAGAAGTTGATCAATCCACTTAATACTTGTGATATAACAAGTATTTCTCTAGGGAAATAAACTTTTTTAATAATACCTTGATTCGTTTTTATACAAGTTGTACCTGTTGTAACAACCGTGGCAAAAAAAGTCCAAGGAATAATTCCTGTAACTAGATAAACAATATAATTAGGAATGGTTGCACCACGCATTAAATAAGGGAATACAATATAGTAAACAACAACTTGTAACAATGGATTCAAGAAAGACCAAAGTACACCTAAAAAAGAACCTTTGTATTTTCCGCGAATATCTTTTTTTATATTTGTTTTTAATAATTCTCTATAATCATATATATTCTTAAAAACTTGCATTACGCCACCTCATTTAACACCTTAAACTGACATTCTTTTTCGTCTAAGATATTTCCCTTTTTATCCATATACTGAACTTTTAATTTATGTTCTCCTACACCTAAATCGTTTAGATTTCTATAGAAAATCCAACCAATTTTGTTTTCATCAATAAAACCAGCATAGATTTCTTTATAAACTTCATATACGTCTGTTCTTTTACAAAGTTCATATTCTACAGCTTCATTATCAAGCGTAATAATAAAATCAGCAGCTTCATCATCTGTAAGTGCCCAACCATCAAATTTAATTTTATTATCTGATAATTCCAACTTTGAAAAATCTCTAGGATGGTCAATCGTTATCGCAGCTCTACCTTTTCCATCACCAGATTCAAGAGCTTTCATACGTTCTTCTTTATGATCTTTAGCTACTTGCTCTAGATATTCATCAATAACATATACAGGATCGCCGTCCAAACGCACTTCCCCTTTATAAAGCCAAATTGCTCTATGACATAATTTTTTCACTACATCCAAAGTATGGGTAACAATAACAATGGTCTTCCCTTTTCTTTTTAATTCTTCTAATTTTCTATAACATTTTTCCTGGAAATGCTGATCTCCAACTGCAAGAATTTCATCAATCAATAATATATCCGCATCTACGTTAATAGCTACAGAAAAAGCTAAACGCATATACATACCAGATGAATATGTACGTACTGGATTATCAATAAATTCACCTAATTCAGAAAACTCGATAATCTCATCTATTCTTTCTTCAATATCTTTTCTCGTTAAGCCAAAAATAGATGCATTAAAATAAATGTTTTCACGTCCTGTAAAATCTTGGTGAAATCCAGCACCTAATTCTAGTAAAGATGTTAGTTTGCCGTCTGTTTTAATTTCTCCACTATTCGGAAAAATGATCTTTGTCATTAATTTTAACAAAGTAGATTTTCCACTACCATTTGTTCCAATTAACGCTACTGTTTCACCTTTTCGAATATTTAAATTTATGTCATTAAGGACTTGATGTCGTTCAACTTTATGACGTTTCCAATACAACAACTTATCTTTTAATGTATTTGACTTATCATAATCTATTTTAAAATACTTAGACATATTTCTAACTTCTATCGCGTTACGACTATCCATTTTCGTACCTCACTATTCTACAAATTAAAATTATACCATTTAAATGTCAATCTACAAAATTACAACATTAATTTTCACATACAAAAAGACAAGCTTCCTTTGTGATTCGAATAGATCCCTCTTGTTTTATTCGACTTTCTACAAATTCAAAAAAATCTTCATAATGCTCTAAAAGTATTTCTTGATTGCCATGGCAACTTAATATATAATCCACAATTGCTTTCGCATCATCAATATCTAAATAATCTTTATATATATGACATTTAACCGTTTTAAAGAATTGTTTTAAAATGGATTCTCCATTTTCTAAACCAAATTTATGATATAAAGGTTGTTCAGATAAGTATATATTTGAATTGAATTCTTTCACCAATTCATTAATTTCACGCATATGGTTTTTACTATAGGTTGTTGAGTAAAACACTCCATTTTCTTTTAAAACACGTTGAATTTCTGAAAGACCTTGATTTAAATCATTCAAGTAAAACAACACATGGTTCGCAATCACTGCATCAAAGAAATTTGTTTTGAAAGGAATATTTTCGCAATTTACTACAAAATAACTAAAATTATCGTTTAGATTTTGTTTAGCATCTTCTAACATACCATCCGAAATATCTGTTAAAAATATTTCACGGTTACGAATATCTTTTCGTTTATTCTTCCATAACTGCCCATTTCCGCAACCCACTTCTAATAAACTATTTATTTTACTAAAATCAATATTGTCATATAGCCAATCAAACCATTTAACCGGATTTGTGGAGTATTTCTCGTGTAGTTCGATACGAACATTTAAGTTATTGGCATTTTTGTATTGTTCAGCCAATGAATCCTGCTTAGATAATAAGTGTATTGTTTCCATTAAATGATCTAAAGAATTCGAATCATTTTTTAACAATCTCGAAGTATAACTTAACGAATCATAAATTTTTGTATAGTATGATATTTTTTGTTTAACTAATTTCTTTTGCACTTCTAATGATTTTTCTATTTCAGTATTATCATGAATTAAATAACGTATTTCATCCAATGAAAATCCTAATGATTTAAATAACAATATTTTTTGAAGTAATATTAAATCATCGTCCGAATATAATCGATATGAATTTTCTTCATTTTTCTTTGGTTTTAGTAAACCAATTTTATCATAATAACGTAAAGTACGTTCTGTTACTCCTGCTTTGGCAGCAAATTTTCCTGTTGTATAAAAATTCATTATTATCACACCCATTTACTTGATATTTCTATTATATTATTTTTAACTAGAATAATATACACATAAGGGAGAAGCTAACGCTTCCCCCTTATACTATTTTTAATTTCCTCCATAATAAATTTCTGAACCTTCTTCATCAATTGGGGCTTCTGTCATTAAACCATATTGAATCTGAGCTTCAATTTCCTCTTCAGAAAGAGTTCCTGCAGGAACATCGTCATCCGCTTCTACAGTATCACTTGATTGACCATCTAATACAGCCTGAATCTTATCATGTGCAATATTAATATATGAATCATATAAGATCACAACACTGACTTCACTACCCAGTTCAGCACTCATTTTTAAATCATTATCTCCTTTTAATACAAACTGTTCAAACTTCCAGCTTGGTTTTGCCTGAATTTGATATTTAATAAAAGAAGTAATTTCCTTTGTAGTCATATTTGTATCAAAAGCACCAATCAAAGCTTTTAATAAACTTGTATAATTCTTAATAATTTCTGGTGAGGTAGCCTTTTTAAACATAGCCTGTAATACTTGTTGCTGATTACGAGCACGCTGTAAATCACCATCAAGATATGCTTTTCTTTCACGAGAATATGCCAAGGCACGTTTACCATCTAAGTGATTTTCACCTTCATGCACTCCTTCTAAGTTACTATTTGTATAGAATTTAGAAACAGCCATTCCTTCTGGTACAGTTACATCAACTCCACCAAGTGCATCCACAATATCAATCATACTTGTAAAGTTCACACGATATACATAGTTAATGTCAATATCCAATAGATTCTCAATTGTATCCTTTGTCGTATCTACTCCATAAATACCTGTATGTGTTAGCTTATCATATACCCCATAGTTACATGCATAATCATTACATACTTCTTTTACATAAGAGTCACGAGGAATACTCGTTAATAAAATCGTTGAAGTGACTGGATTAATCGTCACAAGCATATCAACATCCGATCTTGAGTTTTCATCTAATGAACCAAACGAATCATTACCACTAATCAAAATATTAAATGGTTTAGATGTAATATCTGAAACAGCTAAAGAAGAACTATTTTCTTTTGTATAATATACTGTTTTATGAATCACTTTTGTATCATTATTAAAATTTGCATAATCCTCTAAATCACATACATTTGAACGATACGCTTCATTTAATACAATCGCATCCACTTCACCATCATATAAAGCTTTAAGCATACCTAACATATTGTCATATGTCTTCTTCGTATACGTCACATTATACTTTTTTAAATCTGCCAATGATTTCTTTGTTGCCTCATTACCAATTGTTTTTAATACCCCAAGTTTAGAACCTTCCAAACTGTTCACATTTTCTAAGCCACTCGAATTCAACACAACAACGGATACCGTATTTTTTGCCTTATTCCCTTGATCTGTAACTGTCTCTAATGTTGTATTTGTCGAATACAAATAATAGTTTCCTAATCCATATACAGCACTCAACACAACTACCATTAAAGAACATAAGATTTTTGATACCAACCCATGCGCAGAAAAGTTAATCAACAAGACAAATATCAGTGTTAATAAAATTAAAACTAATATAATCGGAATCAAAATATTATCTGGTAAAATTTGTAGTTTAAATATTTGGTAGACTAAACCACCTGTAAAAACAACTAGTATAACAGAAAGAATTATCGCAAATATCATAAATCCAATAGATTTTTTATTTTCTTGTCTACTCATATAATTCCTCCTGATTTATCTAGTGTTTCAAAAAATATTTCTTTCGTGAAATACGTGTTGTATAAATTACGAATATGATTTCTTCGCTTCAATTGTACATCTTCATTTTCTTTACATACAACTTCAGCAATCTGTTTATAATTCTCATTATCAATATTCATACCTATATCCCATAGCTCACATAAATTCTTTAAATCCCCATTTACAGAATTTATAATTGGAATCTGACCACACATATAATCCAAAGACTCCTTATTTAAGCCATCATATTTCTTCATATTCAAAGCATACTGACATTGATCAAAGACTTCCTGCATTCTTACTTGAGTCATTAATTTTTTATGATCAATAACATTTGCCCCCACATTTAAAACATCTTGGATAAAACTATCTTTTTGCTTCCAGTCTCCTATAATATGAAGCACACACGGTTTGAATGAACAACATTCTCTTAAAAAAGAAAGAATCAGGTAATTATTCACCCTATCGTTTCTTACTATACAAAAAGATATTTCATCCTTCATTAATTCAGGACTTGATGGTATACAATTCTGACCATTTATTGGATATAACAATGTAGCTCCATGAATGTACCCCCTATACAATTCATTACTACAAAACAATACATCCGCCTGACTTAAATACTTTTGATGTAAAGAATCTGAATATTCACATACATCAAAAATCAATTTCATATTATTATTTTTTCTCTTTAATACTCCAAGTTCTTTTATAAGCAAGTCAAACAATGCTTCACAATACACAACATCTGGCTTCATATTTTCGATGGTCTTTCTAATTTTTTTAGAAACCTCGAATTGCGTAAATAAGGATGATACAGAACTTGTATCTAAAGTAATATTTTCAACTTCATACCCCCTAGAAGTGTAATATTCCTTTACAAATCCCATACGCAAAGAATGAACTGCACTAATTATTGTGACTAACATAATTGACTCCCTTGTCTTAAGTTTGATTTAGCCTTTTAACTATCCCCAGTTAAAACTAAAAAATTCTATATAAAAGTCATACCGACTTTATTCCCAATATTTATCTTTCCCTTTGTAGAAATATTTTCTACGCTAAAAAGTATAACACATCCTACCCCACGAAACAAAATAAATTAGCTATTCAAACTTCCCTAAATGATTTAATTTTGCGTCTTGAATGCCTTTTTTTATCATTTTTAACTTTTCTTTTCGATTCTTTTCAAAAAGAATCATTTTAATTAAACTACCAAAAATCTCCCTATGATACTCCTTTTTAAAGAATTTCTTATCCACATTGTGATATAAATAGTACGAATTTCTATATCGATAATAATATCGGATTGGCGAATGATTTAATGCATAAAAAGTTTTCCCTAAAAATTGAATCTCAATCGGATTTCCAATTGTATGTGAAATACAATATCCAGGCAAATATCCTATCTTTAGATTTGCCTGTTTAAATCTATATCCCAAATCAAAATCTACATAATCAATAAATAAAGATTCATTCATTTGACCCACTTTATAAAAATCCCGAATATTCACAAAATTTCCTGAAGTGATCCAATAAGGTACATCTTTTATTTCTTGATCATAACTGACTTTATTTACATCCAAACCAATCAAAGAATATTCATCCTTATATTTTTCAATCAAACTATAAATCTTTTCAAAATCTTTTGTAGGAAATTGACTATCCTGATCCATAGTCAACACAAAATTCATTTCCTTTGAATTTAAATATTCAACACCTGCATTAATGGCAGCCGCAATTCCTTGGTTGCCATGCATTGAAATATATACAAATGATGGATTATCTTCAAAATACTTTGAAAATTCATTGATTGAATCTGAATTGTCAACTACAACACAAACATCAAACAAGCTAGAATATGTTTCTATATTTGAAATTACACTTGAATCCGGATTATATAGTACTGTACATGAACCAATTTTAATCATGCCAACCCACCTGTTTCCACCTTACAATTAACTGCCAAATAAAATATAAACGATTCGAAATCATTTTCTTTAATGGATGATGATGCAATGAAGATGTATTTTCGCCATGCCTTCTATATTTTAAATACGGTTCATAAATAAACACAGTATTTCCCATGCATTCTGCAACCAAGCCAATCCACCAATCATGCATCTCAATATGGTCTGGAAAAGGATAACTCTTTTCAAATACACTCTTTCTAAATGCCATACAACATCCAATAAATGCATTTTTATATAAATTATGTAATAGTCCTGGCTTCCCATTCTTTAATTTAAAAAATGAATCTTGAACTCTATTTAAATTACCATCTACAATTTCAGCATCATGAACAACGCATAAAGTATTTTTGTTTTCAAATTCCTTTAGAACTCGATCAACCTTTCCTTCTACCCAAATATCATCCTGATCACTTAAAAATAAGATATCGCCCTTCGCATGTTTTAACGCATTCTCAAAATTCTTTTGAACCCCACACTTAGGACCATTCACTAAATGAATGTTTTTATATTGATTTTGATATTCCTGGACAATCGTTCTTGTCAAATCACTCGAACCATCATCTGAAACAATCAACTCATCACTACTTTGAATTTGTTTTAAAATAGAGTCCAATTGTTCTTTTAAATACCTCTCACCATTATATGTGGCCATGCACACTGAAATCATAATTGGCTCCTTTCTATAATTTAATAGTGCCAAAAGCTAATATTTTGACACTATTATTACACTAAAAATTATTTTCTTCTAAGAAATCTGTAACACGCTTAACATATTGAGCACATAACTCATCTGTTTTCGCTTCCACCATGACACGAATCAATGGCTCTGTTCCACTTGGACGAACTAGGATTCGTCCTTCATTTCCTAAATCATTCGCAACTGAATCTACAACTTCTTGTAGTTCTTTACTTTCTAGACATGCATTCTTATCTTTAACAGTCACATTCTTTAATAACTGTGGATAAATAAACAATCCTTCACTTAATTCCTTCAATGATTTTCCTGTAGCTTTCATGATTTCTAGAATCTTTAAAGCCGTCATTAAACCATCACCCGTTACTTCATGTTCTAAGAAAATGATGTGTCCACTTTGTTCTCCACCAACCCAGTAGTCATTCTTCTGCATTTCTTCAAATACATACTTATCTCCTACTGCCGTTTGAATATAATCAATCTTATTGGCATCTAAAGCCTTATATAAACCTAGGTTTGCCATAACCGTTGTGACAACCATATTCTTGTTTAAATGATTGATTGATTTCATGTAGCGAGAACAAATATATAAGATGTAGTCTCCATCGCAAAGCTTTCCATCTGAATCCACCATGATCAAACGATCGGCATCACCATCAAATGCCAAACCAATATCATAGTCCCCTTCACGCATCATTCTTTGTAGTCCTTCAGGATGTGTAGATCCACACTTATTGTTGATGTTGATTCCATTTGGTGAATTACTGATGGCTTCCACTGTAGCACCTAAAGAATCCAATGTTTCAACCGCAGTACTTGTCGCAGACCCATTTGCCAAGTCACAAAGAATCTTCATACCAGATAAGTCTACAGGAACACATTCTTTTAACCAGCTCATATAGATTTCTAGTCCATCTTCCCATTTAAAATATTCTCCAATGTGATCTCCAGTCACTAGATCTAAATCGGTTAAACCATCCATATATTTTTCAACTTCAAGAAGAAGTTCTTCTTCCATCTTCTCTCCATTGTGGTTAAAACACTTGATTCCATTATCATAATATGGATTGTGACTTGCACTTACCATGATTCCACAATCAAAGCGTTCTTTACGAACCAAATAAGAAATAGCCGGAGTTGGACATACACCTAATAAATAGACTTGAGCCCCCATGCTTGTAGCACCCGCCGCAAGACCTAATTCAAACATGTCTCCACTAAGTCTTGTGTCTTTACCAATCAAGATTTTCGCATGTTTTTCTTTTCCATAATACCAGCCTAAATATTGTCCAATCTTAATAGACATATCTAGAGTTAAACCCTCATTTGCCTTACCACGAACTCCATCTGTTCCAAAATACTTACCCATTTCTTTAAAACCTCCATTTATTGCATGTACTCAACTACTATAATCAAGTTAAGAATATTTCTAACAGCTATGTAGTATAATATACATCTTTCTGTAAAAGTATAACACACCATAAAGTATCCTACAAAAAAAGAAAGAAGGATCTTAATCCTTCTATCCAATAACTTTAATTGTTTCACCAATCATTCTTTCAGCCCATACAGGATACAAATCCTGAATGTAATGGACTCCATCCTCTTGATAATACTTATCCTCACCATGATTTGTGATATCTGAAATATCTACATAATTCCAACCATTTCTTTGACACATCTCTTGTAATTGACTATTATAATCATCCGTTTTAGACCATCCAGGATGTTCTTCAACCGCAGATGGCGTAGGACAAACAATTGAATTAATAAATATATTCGCATTGGGACAAATCTCTAAAACACCCTTTACTTTTTCTTCATACAAATCCCCATACGTTCCATTTTCTGTCTTTAAATCCAATCCCATATCATTTACTCCATAAGAAAAATAAATATTAGAAGGATTGATTTCTTTTAATGCCTCACTATAATCCGAAATATTCAAAATCGTGTTTCCTGCAGCTGCAAACACACGATTCCAAGGCAAATACCCATAAGACGCAAATCCATATACACGAGAATCGCCATAAATGGCATAATCTTCAAACATAGAAAATACATCTAATGTCCCATCTTTAACCATAGTCAACTTTTCTTCAATACGCTTATTCGTTAAATGCTTAGACAATTCTTTTGTATCCAAACTCTCCTGTTTCTTAATATAAGAAATGCCCTCATTATGACTTTCACAACCCGTAAGTAAACAATTACATACAACCAAACCGATAATACCAAATTTTTTCATGTTTATATCCCCTTTAGTCAAATTATATCATAGAATTTATGATATAATTGAAGTAATCACAATCAAATTATAAGGGGCATAGAGATTATGAAAAAGTATATATTCACCATTTTAAAAGGATTCGTTCTCATCGGATTCATTATTTTACTATCCACAAATTTCTCATACGACAAAGACAGTACGAAAACTATGGAAGAAGTACAAAATAAAACCATAGAAAACATCAATCTTGATGGACTTAGCCAACAAGATAATTTAAGTATGAAACGATTTCTAGACTTAGATCCATCACAATATGAAAGTGTAATCTACTACAAATCCGACGACGCTATGAGTGCGAGTGAATTTGTCTTAGTGAAATTTAAAGACCATTCTCAACAAGAACCATTTAAAGAAACTATTGAAAAAAGAGTTAAAAATCAAAAAGGCATCTTTGAAGGCTATGCACCACAACAAGCCGAACTATTAAAAAACGCTATTATTGATACCCATGGAAACTATGGCTTATATGCAGTAAAAAAAGATGCAAACACAATGAATGATCAATTCAAAAAAGTATTAAGCGAGGGGGAATAAAATATGGTATTCACAGATTTAATTTTTTTATTTTGTTTCCTACCCATTAGTGTTCTACTCACAAAGCAAATCAGAAACATAAACCTACAAAACATTCTATTAGTAGTATTCAGCCTACTCTTTTATGCATGGTCCAACCCAATCTATGTCGTACTATTAATACTATCCATTCTATGGAACTACTTCACAGCATTTGAACTAGAAGCGCAAGATGATGAAAAAACTAAAAAAATACTAATCATAGTATCCGTAGTTGTTAACCTATTCATTCTTGGCTTCTATAAATATACAGGATTTTTAATGGACATACTCCACATACAATCCAATCTTAAAATAGCTTTACCCGTAGGACTATCCTTCTTTACATTCAGTGAACTCTCATACATATTCGATGTATATAACGGTAAAAGTAAACCACAAAAAAACATCATACTCTTCACACTCTATGTAAGTTTCTTTGGAAAAATCAGTATGGGACCCATTGTTTCCTACCACGAAATGGAAGACCAATTAACAAATAGAACCCTCTCAAAAGCACAATACGCATCTGGCATGGTTCTATTCAGTAAAGGACTCATTAAGAAAGTACTATTAGCCGACCAATTATCTTATGTCTACTCCATACTTCAAAATAATACTTCCACTCTAGGCGTATGGCTATTAGCCATTTGTTACATGCTACAAATCTATTTTGACTTCTCCGGCTATTCAGACATGGCCATCGGACTCTCAAGATTCTTTGGCTTTGACTTCAAACCAAACTTCGACCATCCATACACAGCCACATCCGTGCAAGACTTCTGGAGAAAATGGCATATTTCCCTATCCCAATGGTTTAGAGATTATCTATATATTCCATTAGGCGGTAATCGCGTAGACAAAAACACATACATAAGAAACATCTTTATTGTATGGTTCTGTACAGGACTCTGGCATGGCGCTAACTGGACATTTATCCTATGGGGACTCTATTATGGATGTCTTTTACTCCTAGAAAAATTCTTCTTAAGAGAAAAACTCGAAAAACTTCCAAAACCAATATCCCACATCTATACATTACTCGTAGTATTGATTGGATGGGTATTCTTTATGAGTCCAAATATCACAACTGCATTTACAACACTTGGAAAAATGATAGGTATAGGCGCAACAACATTCGCAAATAATCAAGCCAAGTTTATGTTGAAATCCTATTTCATATTATTCGTACTCGCCATTCTACTCAGTACAAAAGTCTATGACAGAATTCAAATCTTTGTATACAACCAATACAAAATGAAAGCCGTATACACAACATGGACAATCTACATGATTCTAATCATTGTATGTATCGCATTTATTGTAGGAGGAACATACCATTCTTTCCTATACTTCTCATTCTAGAAAAGGAGGTCTAACATGAAACATAAATATTCAAACATTATGGCAAGCAGCCTAGCCAAAGTTGTTAGTGTAGCAGCAATAGCAACAATGACAGTAAACATCATCATTCCTGACCATAAACAATCCGAAACAGAAAATAGACCCCTACAAACCTTTCCATCATGGAATACAGAACACGTATTATCCGGACAATACACAAAAGACTTAAACACATGGTTCTCTGATCAATTCGTATGTAGAGATCAAAACATACACATTAAATACTTGATTCAAAAAACCTTTGGCGTAAAAGAAATACAAGACGTATTCCTGACTAAACAAGGCCTTATTGAAAAAACAGCCAAACCAAACAAGGAACAACTCGAAAGAAATCTAAACGCCATAAACGCATTTAAACAAAACTATCCAGAACTCAACGTAGGATTTGTGACTGCACCAAATGCGGTAAGCATAAAAAAAGAGTCCCTGCCAAAATATGCAGTTACCCTAAACCAAGATAAACAAATAGACAACATCTATAGTAAATTAGATGATTCCATCGTAAAAATAGATTTGCGAAATACATTAAAAAAACACAAAGACGAATACTTATATTATAAAACGGACCACCATTGGACAAGCCTTGCAACCTACTATGCCTATCAAGACATAGCCAAAGCATTCAACCTTAAAACAACCAAACAATCCGATTATACAATATATCCAGTCACGACAAACTTCGAAGGAACACTCGCCAATAAAACAGGAAGTGTAAACATCAAAGACGAAATCGATATCTACGTACCAAAAGATAAATGTGATTATGTCATCACAGACGAATCCACAAACAAAAAATCAAGAACCATCTATCACTCAGACGCACTAGAAACAAAAGACCAATACACAGTCTTTATGGGAGGCAACAAAGCCCTATTCCACATCAATGTAGACAACAACTCAAAAAGACACCTACTATTGATCAAAGACTCCTATGCGAATAGTCTAATACCATTCTTGATTCCACAATACGCATCCATTACAGTCGTAGACGCCAGATATTACTTTGAAGACTACACAAGACTCATTAAAGACGATTTAATCACAGATGTATTATTTATGAATAACTCAAATACATTCGTGCAAGACACTTCCCTAGCCGACATGTTAGAGGCAAACTAAAAGAGCTTAAACGCTCTTTTTTATATTTCCATATAAAATGTTGATTGCCAAATTAATTGCTAACACAGTATTCAAATTAAATTGTACACATAAT